>CAZNHF010000242.1:0-3325 GCA_964572375.1 uncultured bacterium
CATCTGAGGGGCTCCCTTGTTGGCCCCCGACCGGCGCTCCGTAATAGTAACCCACTACTCGCGGCGGCCGGCCCTCTTGGGCCGGCCGTCGAGCGACACAGACAGGGCAGCGGTCGGTGATCGCGCAGAGCACGTTGCCCTGGTTTGAGAGGCGTTCCGGATGAAGACCATCTACATGGACCACAACGCGACGACCCCGACCGACGCTCGAGTACTCGAGGCCATGCTGCCCTATTTCTCGGAGCGGTTCGGGAATCCGTCCAGTCCGTACGGACTGGCGCACGATCCGAGGCGGGCAGTCGATGCAGCTCGTGCCACCGTAGCGGGAGCACTCGGGTGCGGGCCTGACGATATACTCTTCACGGGATGCGGCTCCGAATCGGACAATATCGCAATCCAGGGGGCGCTCGCGTCCGGTGCCGGCCCCCCGGGGCACATCATCACCAGCGCGATCGAACATCACGCGGTGCTCCGCACGTGTGAGCGCATGGAACAGCTCGGATACGACGTCACGTACGTCGGAGTCAACGCGGCGGGCCTCGTAAGCGTCGAGGACGTCGCGAGGGCTCTGAGACCGGACACGAGACTCGTAACCATCATGCATGCGAACAACGAGGTCGGAACGATACAACCGCTGGAAGGGATCGGTGAACTCACGCGGGCACGCGGCATTCCGTTCCACACAGACGCCGTGCAATCCGTAGGCAAGATCCCGGTGAGCGTCGATGCGTTCAACATCGATCTGCTGTCGCTCTCCGCGCACAAGTTCCACGGCCCGAAGGGGGTCGGTGCGCTCTATATCCGGCCTGGAACGCGCGTGTCGCCCATCACCTACGGGGGAGGGCAGGAGCGCGGTATGCGGCCGGGCACGGAAAACGTCCCCGGGATCGTGGGGTTGGCGACGGCCGTCGCCGTCGCGGTCGAGGAGATGTCGGAGACGGCGCCGCGGCTCGAGACCCTGACCCGCCGTCTGACGTCGGGCCTCCTCGAACGGATCGACGACGTGCTGGTCAACGGCGACGAGACCCACCGTATACCCGGAACGGCCAATCTCTCGTTCCCACGGATCGAGGGCGAGAGCATCGTGCTGTGGCTCGATATGGAAGGGGTCGCGGTCTCTACGGGCTCGGCCTGCACGACCGATGCGGTCGGTCCATCGCACGTGCTCCGTGCTATGGGAATCGCTCCGAACGTCGCCCAGGGCTCGGTCCGGTTCGGACTCGGCCGACACACGACCGACGAGGACGTCGACCACGTACTCGCGGTCCTTCCCGGCATCGTGGAACGGCTCCGCGCCATGTCGCCGTTCGGTCGTCCGGGAGCCTGAGGACGCTGGATGAGGAATCGAGATTTCAGGATACGGCGGAGGGTGCGCGGCGCCCTCCGCATTCTCATGGTCCTCGCGACCGCCATCGTAACGGTGGGCGTCTCGCCCGCGGCGTCGAGCGAGACGGAGGCCGGGCGAGCTTCCATCGAGAGCGAGGGCGTGAGCGCAACATTCGCCGTGTCGGATCGCCGTCTTGCCGAGCACGTGCTTGCCGCCGTCATCGAGGAACGGGACGCCATGGCGCTCCGCTTCCCGGCAGCGGACCTTGAGCATGTCGTCGTGGATGTTGCCTCATCCGCAGAGGAGTTCGCGGAACTGAGTTACGGGGGAGTGCCGGATTGGGGCGTCGGGTGTGCCATCCTCGCGGAGCGCCGCATCATCGTGCGCTCGCCGAGAGAGGCGCGGGTCCCGTACGACCTCAGGACGGTGCTGCGTCATGAGATCGCACATATTGCAGTGAGCGATGTCCTGGGAGCGGTGCGGGCCCCACGCTGGTTTCACGAGGGGGCCGCGTCGGCCGCCGCTGGAGAGTGGCGGCTGGAGGAGTCGGCGGCGCTTGCGGTTGGAGCGTGGCGAGGCACGCTGCTGCTTCCGAGCGAACTCGAACGGGGCTTTCCGGAGAACGCACGGCAGGCGCGTCTCGCATACGCCGAGAGCTACCAGGCGATTCTGCTCCTGGAGAAGTTGGGTGGGGCGGATGACGTCGCCGAACTGGTCGGAATGATCGCGCGCGAGCCGAGTTTCGATATCGCTCTGCGACGGATGACCGGGGCGGACCGGGTGGCGTTCGACGCGCTGCTGCTTCAGCGACTGAGAGAGCGGTTCGGATTGGCGCTCCTGATGCGTCGCGGAAACCTGCTGTTTGTGGCGTCCGGCGTACTCGTCCTCATCGGGGCCTTCCTCAAGTGGAGACGTTCGCGCGTCCGGCTGGCACAGTGGGAACGGGAGGAGAGGCGTGGCGATGACGCGGCCGGAGGCGTCGGGGGCTCATGGCGCTAACCCGCCACAGGCCTTTCGGTTTGACAGCCCCGCAGTGCATTGCTATACTGCTCGTTGAGGGTGGAGGGCTAGTCCTAATTGGTAAGGCAGCGGTCTTGAAAACCGCCGGGTTCACGCCCTTGGGGGTTCGAGTCCCTCGCCCTCCGCCAGAGTATCGGCGAGGCTGAAGACATCAGAAGCGACACGGAGAGGTGCCCGAGTGGCCGAAGGGGGCTGCCTGCTAAGCAGTTGTGCGCGCAAGTGTACCGAGGGTTCGAATCCCTCCCTCTCCGCCAGATAGATAGCGCCCATAGCTCAATTGGATAGAGCACCTGACTACGGATCAGGAGGCTGGGGGTTCGAATCCTCCTGGGCGTACCACGTGGCGCCTCCGGTTTGAAGAACCGGAGGCGCTCTTGCGTTCGTGCTCTGACTTGCGTTCATGTTCCTGCTTGACTTCGTAGCCTGTGGTCACTACCGTGTCGGCAAAGGTGTTCCGCACGGTCGACGATCATGACGCGCCGGGATCAGGCGGCGCGCTGCCATACTCGACAAGGGGGAGCGGATGCAGATCACAAGAGTGATGCTGTACCTCGCCACGGGACTTGGGCTTGTTCTTCTCGCAGCCGGGTGCAGTTCTTCCGGCGAGGACGGGCCAAGCTATGAGTCCTGCATGGTGGCATTCGAGAGGGACATGAGCGAGGCGGACTTGAATACGGAACCCTGGAACTGGGACATGGACTTCGATGATCATCTCCAGTGTTTCGAGAACGTACTCGACAGCGACCCGAACAACACAGACGCTCTCCTGATGGCGTCCTTCTGCCGAATGATGGTGACGGCGACGGACCCGGAACTGGGCGAGATCTGGGGTGACCTCTTCGAGGAAGAGAACCGGTCCGCTCAGCGGAACGCCCTTTTCTGGTATCTTCATCAGCCGACACCCGCGGAGCTGCGCTCGGTCGCGCAGCGTGTGATGCGTGACGACCTGATCTTCTCCGACATCCAGAGCTTCATCGC
>CAZNHF010000243.1:0-3325 GCA_964572375.1 uncultured bacterium
ACTTGAAGCCCGGAGCCGTAGTCCGCCACGTACGCATGGTCGCCCGCGATGGCAACGTCATAGGCAGTACCCGGTGTGTCGTAGCTCCCCGCTGATACGGGATTCGCCGGATCGCTGATGTCGATCACATGGAGGCCGGAGGACCTGTCCGCCACGTACGCGTAGTCGCCAGCGATGGCGACCCCATCCGCATAACCGGGTGTGTCACAGCTCCCCGCCCACACCGGATTCGTCGGATCACTGATGTCGATCACCTGGAGACCGGAATCGTTGTTCGCCACGTAGGCGTAGTCGCCCGCGACCGCGACGTCAAAGGCAGTGTGCGGGGTGTCGTAGCCCCCCGCTGACACCGGATTCGCCGGGTCGCTGATGTCGATCACCTGAAGACCGGAGCTACCGACAGCCACGTAGGCGTGGTCGCCCACGATTGTGACGGCATAGGCAAGACTGGTGGTGCCGAGGCTGCCAGCAAGAATCGGCACGAACGGGGGAAGCTTCAGCTCACCGTCGGTGGTGTTCCAGTCCGCGCTCGTGCTAGCCACGTCCTTGTATGCGTCACTGCTGAAATCCTCGGTGTATATCTGCTGGGCTGCCGCCGAGCCAAGAGCACAGAGGGTCGCCACCAGCACAAGGAGCATCGACTGCGTTGTCGCGCGGCTCATAGATCTCTCCTTCCGCGTGTTCACAGGATCCAATTCCCGACTTCCAGACTCGTGGGCCCGCAGTACCGCGACCCATAACTGACGTGCGGTCATCAAAGACAGCATACCACGTGATGAGCAGTTTGTCCATGTTAACTGTGGTTCAGTCAGGATTCACGAGGGTAACACGCGAAATCACAAGTCCTAGCAAACTGGGGCCTCTGGGTGCTGGCTCCCCGTGGTGAACGCTGTTCGTGCCCCTGATCTCGTGCGGTCAGCCGGGGGCCGGCACGCACAGGGGGAGCTCCAACGTCCGCTGCCTCGGGGACTCACGGAAGGCCCTCCAGCCGGGATTCTCACGACCACAATCCCGTTCCAGGCGAACTCTCCCTATGCCTCACTCGGCGAAGAAGCTACAATGTCGCTGAACGGTACTCAGGCAGCCCATCCGCGATCCTCCCCTAGGAATCACCGATGATCGGCAAGACCATGTCCCACTACAGGATCGTCGCGAAGCTCGGCGAGGGCGGGATGGGCATCGTCTACCTCGCCGAGGATCTCAAGCTCGGACGCCACATCGCCCTGAAGCTCCTTCCCACCGAATGGACGCGCGATTCCCAGGCTCGAACCCGCTTCCTGCATGAGGCGCAGACAGCCGCGGCTCTTAACCACCCGAACATCTGCACCATCTATGAGGTCGACGAGGCGGACGGGCTCGTCTTCCTCGCGATGGAGCACATCGAGGGCGAGAGTCTGAGAGACAAGATCACGCGAGGTCCGATGAAGATCGCGGATATCATCTCCACGAGCCTTCAGGTCGGTCAGGGGCTTGCCGCGGCCCACACGCAGGGAATCGTTCACCGGGACGTCAAGCCTGGCAACGTGATGCTGACCTCTGACGGACGTGCGAAGGTCCTGGACTTCGGCCTCGCCCTCGCCCCTGAGCGCACGCGTCTTACTGTGGAAGGTAAGACCACCGGAACAGTCTCGTACATGTCGCCCGAACAGAGCCGCGGTGGCGAGGTCGACCACCGCACCGACATCTGGGCTCTCGGCGTGATGCTCTATGAAATGCTGACCGGTGTTCGGCCGTTTGCCGGAGGACACGAGCAGGCCGTCATTCGAGCCATCGTGAACGATGAGCCCGAGCCACCGACTGGGCTTCGTACTGGGATCCCCTTGGAGCTTGAACGCATAGTCAGGAAGGCGATGGCGAAGTCGCCCGGGGAGCGCTACCAGCACGTCGAGGACCTGCTGGTCGATCTCAAGGCGGTCGGGAGAGACCTGGAGGCCAGGACAGTAACTCGGACCGCCGGCCTCTCGCGGACGGCTGGACCAACCGCGAGCAGGGGGCAGTGGAGGAGAATCCTATCCGTGGGAGCGGTCGTCGTCGTGGCGCTTCTGGCAGGGCTCATCTGGAACGTGATCAGGACGCCGAGACTCGACGCCGGTCCCACCGGCAGGCAGCCAGCAGCGCTGGAAGGGAGACCCTCGATAGCCGTGCTGCCGTTCCTGGACATGAGCTCCGAGCGAGACCAGGAGTACTTCTGCGAGGGGATGGCAGAGGAGCTTATCAACGCGCTCACGCATCTGAGCGGGCTCAAGGTGAGCGCGCGGACCTCGTCCTTCCAATACAAGGGTGGGGGTCACGACATCCGCTTGATCGGGAACGACCTCGGTGTCGAGACGGTTCTGGAGGGAAGCGTGAGGAAGGCGGGCTCGCAACTCCGCATCACGGCGCAGCTCATCAAAGTCGCCGATGGAAGCCACCTCTGGTCAGAGACCTTCGACCGGAACATGGACGACATCTTCGCCATTCAGGATGAGATCTCGCTCGCCATAGTGGAGGAACTCAAGCCGGAGCTGCTCGGAGACGAGGGCGTGGAATTGGTGGCGCGCGCCACCGCAAACCCGGAGGCGTATAACCTGTATCTTCGTGGGCGGTGGTTCTGGAACAAACGGACGCCCGCGGATCTGATGCAGGGTATCGAGTACTTCGAGAGGGCAATCGAGATCGCTCCGGACTTCGCGCTGGCCTACACCGGCATGGCCGACTGCTACACCGCCCTCGCGGAGTACAGCGTGTCGCCTCCGGAAGGAATCGCCCTGGCGGCCAAGGAAGCTGCACTCAGGGCGCTGGAGCTAGACGATACGCTGCCCGAGGCGCACGCGGCCCTCGGGTACATCAAGATCGTGTACGATTGGGACTGGCACGGCGCCGAGACAGACTTCAGGCGAGCGATCGAACTCGACCCACGCTACGCGCCGGGGCACCACCGGTATGCGGTCCTTCTGAGCATCATGGGAAGATACGAAGAGGGCCTGGAGGAGATCAGACAAGCTCAGGCACTCGAGCCTCACTCCGTATCCATCAGCGTGATCATGGGGCTGCTGCTGTGCAACGTCGGCGAGCTGGGTTCGGCGATGGAGGAAGTCGAGCGAGCGCTGGAGATGGACCCCAATTCCTACACGGCGGAACTCGCGCTGGGTGTCGCGTGCATGTACGCGTCGAGGTATGACGAGGCGCTCGCCGCCTTCCGAGAGCAGGACCGCCTTCTCGGCGGCCGGAGTCCGCACGCCGCCGCGATGATAGGCATTGTCCAAGCGCTCTCCGGTAACGCGGAAGAAGCGGAGCGCACTCTGGCAGAGCTGAGGGAAGCGTCGAAACACCAGCCCGTCTCATC
>CAZNHF010000244.1:0-3295 GCA_964572375.1 uncultured bacterium
CGATGGTACGCTCGTGGCCGACACGCCGGGGTTTCGGGAGTTTGGCTTCTGGAAGCTCCACCCGGATGAGCTGGGCTATTTATTCCCGGAGTTCAGGGAGTACATACCGCGCTGTCGCTTCGCGACGTGCTGCCATTCAGCCGAGCCGGACTGCGCAGTGAAGGACGCGGTTGAACGCGGTGAGGTGAACGCCGCGAGACACGACAGCTACTTGAGGCTGCTCAGGGACCTCAGACGCTCACCCTGATGCTATGGAGGGTTGTTCCGTGCAGGTCATACTCTATGAGAGTCCGGGGGCAGCCGGGTGGTTCGGTCCACTAACTCTGCTTCGCCCTGTGTTCGATCTGAGGTGCGGAGCGCTCCTGCTCCGGGAGAAGCTGGAATTTCGCCGTCCGTCCTGGCGCGTTCTTCTCACCGCACGTCCTCTGCTCACGGAATGGGTTTCCGAGACATACCCGGGCAGGACTCTGTCCGATGCTCGCGAGGAGCCGACGCTGTTTCTCTCGGCCAGCGTGGTTGTGGACGACGTCCTGCTCTGCGCGCTCGACGATGTCGTCGGCGAGACGCTTCTGACGTCGGGCGGCACCGTGGTGGGCGCACGGATCGACGGGAGCGTGCTGGCGAGAATCCGATCCTGCGGCGCGAGCGGTCTTGATTTCGCCGCTCTCGAAATCGACGCTGGACTCGAGGTTCCCGCTCGCGTCGTCTCGTACCCCTGGGATCTCGTCCGGTTGAACGCAGAGGAGATCGAGGCTGACGCCCCGTTCGTACTCGCGGCAGGCGCGATCGAGGGTAGCGTGAGCGAGGGGGCACACGTTGTGAGCCCGGCCGGTGTGTCGGTGGGTGAGGGGGCGAGCGTTGCTCCCGGCGCAGTTCTGGATGCCACCGGAGGCCCCGTCGTTATCGCATCGGGCGCCGTCGTCATGGCGAACGCGGTCGTCCTCGGTCCCGCGTTCGTGGGTCGAGGGTCGGTCATAAAGATAGGAGCGAAGATCTACGGCGGCACCGCGATCGGCGAGTCGTGCAAGGTGGGCGGCGAGGTCGAGGATTCCATCATCCACTCGTACTCCAACAAGCAGCACGACGGGTTCCTCGGTCACTCCTATCTGGGGAGCTGGGTGAACCTGGGCGCTGCGACGGACACGAGCGATCTCAAGAACAACTACGGTACTGTCCGCGTCGAGATCGCCGGCGAGGTCGTGGACACCGGGTCAGTGCTCGTTGGCGCGACGATCGGCGATCACTCGAAGACCGCCATCGGAACGAAGCTCAACACCGGAACCGTGATCGGCGTATTCGCGAACGTGGTGGCGCACGAACTCTCGCCGAAGGCGGTGCCGTCGTTCACGTGGAGCGTCGGTGGTCGGCAGAGCGAGCACGAACTTGAGAAGGCGATCGCGACTGCGACGCAGGTAATGGCGCGTCGTGGCGTCGAGCTCACTGGCGCCGGTGAGACCGTTATCCGGCGTGCGTTCGAGCTCGAGCGGGGGAAAGGGAAGCCCCCCGCCTGAGCTGGAGGCAGGGGGCCGGGGGGGGACAGAGCGAGCTTCGCTCCGGCCACATCACTCGGTATTTTCGCGAATCTCCTTGAGCTCTTCGCGGAGTTCCTTCAGCGCCTCCCGAAGTTCCTCCAACTGCTCCTCGAGTGCTTCCTTCTTCTCTGCCTCGAATTCACTGATCAGGGCCTTCGATTCGTCATCACCGTAGATGTAGACGCCGCTGCCGGGGACGCGGACGATGCGTTCGTCGGATTTCTCGATGATCGCCTCGACCGTGACGCGCTTGCCGCTTCTGACGATGACGACCTGCGTAGGTACCTCGCCCTCCATCATACCTATCGCCTTGGAGAGTTCGTCGGTGTCGCTCACCTGCTTGCCGGCGATCTCGATGATGACGTCGCCGGCCCGGATGCCGGCCTTCTCTGCGGCGCCGCCCTCAACGATGTCCTCGACCAGAACGCCCTTTCCACCAGGCACCTCGAAGTACTCGGCGAGTCCCTCGCCCAGGTCATCCACATAGACTCCCAGCCGGCCCTTGCCACCCCAGGCGTAACCGACATCGAAGCGTGGGACGAACAGATCGCCAAGCTCGCCGAGTGCTGCGAGGCCCTCGAGTCCCTCGAGGTCTATCGTGAAGTCATCCATCTCGTCGGTCGACCACACATACTTGCGCGGGCGGACGCCGAGGACGGCCTGCTTCTTGATCTCCGAGCCGTCGCGGTAGAGGAGGACGTCAACCTCAGTGAAGGGCTCCGTCTTCCGCACCATCTCGACCAGATGACTGGTGTCGGTGGCCTGATCGCCGTTGATCGCGATGATGATGTCTCCAACCTTGATCCCCGCATCTTCCGCGGGGCTTCCGTCGTACACCTCGTTGACGTGGACGACGTACTTCTTTGGTATTCCGAGCTCAGAGCGCTTGCTCTTGCTGAGGTCTTCGATACCTACTCCGAGCCACGCGCTGTCATCTCCAGAGAGCTCGATGCTGACGATGGCTCCAACGTCGGAGTCCGTGTCGGCCGTCACGTGGACGCGGACAGACTCCTTCTTGTCACCGGCCAGCGCTCCCGTCGGGATGGCGACGCAGATCGCGCAGACCGCGATGATGGTCACCCCGAACAGATTCCGTCTGGACATTCTCCACCTCCTTGTCTCCGTGGCGTCCCCCGCCGCGCGGAGTTGCGGACGCCGGTGGCGAGGCCCCTGGTCCAGCTGAAATCCAGCTGCTCTCTCCTCCCACCCGAGGGGCTCCCGACCTGGTCTTCAGCTGATTCGACACTCGCGACCGTAAGAAGTTGAAGCTTTCATCGGTGACGGGGGCCCGGGGGCCCCCGTCATTCGGCTTGTTCTGGTGTGCCAGCAATCGCGTCAGTCGGTATAGGTGATGCACCGCTCCTGTATCGAGCCTGCACGCAGAAGCGCAGGAGTGACCGTTCACTCAGAGTCCGTGTGCATGGCCCCGAACGGGGCCTGTGCAGCACGGTCGCACCGAGTGCTGGTCAGCTTCAGCGGGAGGCACCCATCAGCATCAGAGTGCCCAGGCCGATAGCCGCTGCGAATACCATCGCGATGATGATGCCCAGAACCATGGGAATCGCGACCGTTGCGACCGCCTTGCCGCGGTCGAGGCCGTAAACGCGCTCGACGGTGAGCACGGAGACGACCAGCATCCAGAGTCCGGCCAGTCCAGCAACCACGGGACCGATGAAAGGTACGATCGCGACCCATGCGATGAACGACGCGATCGCGGGCGGGTTGAAGGCTGCCTTGAAGCTGCCCTTGCCCCCGAACATCGA
>CAZNHF010000245.1:0-3272 GCA_964572375.1 uncultured bacterium
CGTTCACGCGCATGCTCGCTGGGCCGCTGGACTACACGCCGGGCATCTTCGACGTCATGTTCAACGAGTACAAGCCCAACAACCGCGTCCACACGACGCTCGCCAAGCAGCTCGCGCTCTACGTCGTTCTCTACAGCCCCGTCCAGATGGCGGCTGACCTCATCGAGAACTACGAGGGACACCCCGCGTTTCGCTTCATCCGCCTCGTGCCGTGTGACTGGGACGAGACGCGCGTCATCGACGGCGCGATCGGCGACCACGTGACGATCGTGCGGCGCAAGGGACTGAACTGGTACCTCGGGAGCATCACTGACGAGAACGCGCGGACCGTGGAAGTGCCGCTCGATTTCCTGGACGAGGAAGGTCCGTACAGCGTCACCATCTACCGCGATGCGCCGACCGCGGACTGGGAGACGAACCCGACCGCGTACGAGATCATCGGTGAGAGCATGACGGCGGGGGAGACGTTGACGCTCAAGCTCGCGCCCGGCGGCGGTGCGGCGGTGACATTCTCACCGCACAAGTAGCGGTCCCTGGAGTCGTTCGCGGCGTCTTTGCAGTCACCGAAAACACCCCCTTTTGCCTTGCAGACAGGCGTCCTCCTCCATATAATGACGGCGAAGGTGGAGCCGTCTTCGCGGCGGTTCAGTCTATCTGTTTCTGACATATCGAAAGACACAATCCGCATCGACCCGGCGCCCATGTCGGGCGCGCATCCGGGAGGCTGCTCATGAAGTTCTCCATTGCCCGACAGGATCTGGACAAGGCGATCCAGAGGGTGCTGGCAGTCGTTTCACCCAAGACGACACTTCCCGTTCTCGCGAACATGCTGATGACCGCGGACGAGAAGGCGAAGACGATCTCGCTTACGGCCACCGACCTCGACATGACGGTGACCACGGCGGCCGCGGCGGTGGTGGAAGCCAGCGGCGGCATCACACTTCCCGCGAAGCGGTTCGCCGAGATCGTGCGTGCACTGGGTGAGGCTGACGTGAGCATATCCGTCGACGGCGAGGAGATTTCGATCCGTTCGGGTAAGAGCAACTTTCGCATCGTCGGCATCCCGATCGAGGAGTTCCCGACGCTGCCGAAGAGCGACCCGGCGGAGGCGTTCGACATCGACGCCGGGCTTCTCACGAGGATGATCGAGAAGGTCAGCTTCTGCGTTTCGAAGGATGAGACGCGCCCGTCGCTCAACGGGGCGTACTGGGAGTTCGAGGACGGCTCGATGAGCATGACGGCGACCGACGGACACCGGCTCGCCACGTTCGCGGTCCAGGGCAAGTTCAAGCAGCAGGCCGGCAAGAACATGATCGTCCCACCGAAGGCGCTCACGCATGCGGTCCGCATCATCGGTGCCGAGGGCGGCGACGGCGTCAAGGTCGCCGCGCACGAGAACCACGTTGCGTTCTTCATCGAGGGTACGACGATCAACTCGCGGCTCCTCGAGGGGCCGTTCCCGAACTACTCCCAGGTCATCCCGAAGGACAACGACAAGGAGCTTCTTGTCGGGCGCGAGGACATAACGAACGCCGTGCGTCGCGTGGCCGTTCTCTCGGACACGCTCACGCATCAGGTGAAGCTCTCGCTCGGGAAGACGAAGCTCGACCTGGCCGTCTCTACGCCAGACGTCGGCGAGGCGAAGGAAGAGCTGCCGTGCAAGTTCGACTCCGACAAGATGGAAGTCGGATACAACGCGAACTACCTCCTCGAGGTGCTCAAACATCTCGACGGCGACAACGTTCGCTTCTCGCTTGGCACACCCGTCGGCGCGGCCGTCGTAAGCTCCGCCGAACCGACGGAAGGGGAGGAGCACACGTGTCTCCTCATGCCGCTCAGACTCAACAAGTAGCCTGGTCCGCCGCGGACGATAGCGCGGGCGGGCGACGATGCGAGATGGCGGACCGGGCGCTTATGGACGATGTGCCGCGGCGCGGTGATGATGTGGTGATGGGCAGCGGCGGGTCGGCGACCGGGAGAACGATTCGTGTGGATCAAGACGCTCAGACTCGAGAACTTCAGAAACTACGAGCGTCTTGAGGCCGAACTCGAAGACGGTCTGAACTTCTTCCACGGCCCGAACGGCTCCGGCAAGACGAGCGTGCTTGAGGCCGTTTCGTATCTGGCGGTCGCGCGGTCGCTCAAGGCAGCGAGCGACAACGAGGTCATCAGGTGGGGACAGCAGGGGTTCGGGGTCGGCGCCGACGCGAGGTCTGGCGACACCTCGCTCTCGATCGTCCTCAAGCATGCGCGCGGCGGCGGGAAGCGCGTCACGGTTGACGGAAATGCGCTGCCCCGTCTCTCGGATGTCGTGGGCATCCTGCGCGTGGCCTGGTTCTGTCCCGAGGACACCTGGGTGACGAAGGGTGGACCGGGGGAGCGACGCAGGCTTCTCGACATGACGCTCTGCCAGCTGGACTCCGGCTATCTCCGGACGCTGGCGGACTACAAGCGGACGCTCAGGCAGCGGAACGAGGCGCTGCTCGCGTGGACGCCCGACGCCGAAGCCGACCGTGTCGTCGACGTCTGGACCGAGCGTCTGATCGAGTACGGGAGCAGGGTCATCGCAGCGCGGCTGGCCTTCCTCCCGAGGTTCAGCGCTGCCGTGTCGCGCGTGCATCAGCACGTGGCTGGCGGCGGCGAGCTGAACCTGGAGTACAAGGGGAGCGTCGTGTCATCGTCCGACGGGCTATCGCCAGGCGGTGATGGAGAGGGCGCGCCGAAACTCTCCGCGCAGCACGAGCTCGTCGATCCGGTGCGCGAGCGATTCCGTGAGGCGCTCACGCGGGTGTCCGAAGATGAGCACCGGCGCGGGTTCACACTCGTCGGTCCGCATCGCGGAGATCTCGAGGTGAGGCTCGACGGTCGCATGCTCCGGCAGTTCGGTTCGCAGGGACAGCATCGCACCGCCGCGATCGCGCTCAAGCTCGGCGAAGCGACGGTGCTCGACGAGGAGGGCCACGGCGTCGTCGTGCTCCTCGACGACATCCTGAGCGAACTCGACGCCGCGCGAGGCGAGGCGCTCGTTGAGTGTACGAGCGAGTTCGGTCAGACGTTGATGACGTCGACGCGTCTTCTGCCGGAAGGATACGGGGGCGCGAGCAGGAACGCGGTCTTCCGCGTGGAGGGCGGGGAGGTGCAGAGGCTTTGAGGCGGCGGCGCCCGGAACCGATCGGGAAGATACTCGCCGAGCTCATCGAGAAGCTCGGGATCGCATCGAAGATGTCCGAGCAGCGCGCGGTGACCGAGTGGGCCGAGATCGTCGGCGAGAA
>CAZNHF010000246.1:0-3247 GCA_964572375.1 uncultured bacterium
CTTCTCGGAGCACCTGTTCTCGGTCCCGTGCTCGGTCTCGGCCTGTCACTGGACTTTCTCGGCGCAGCGGTTCTCGTCGCAGCGCGCGGCCGGCTATCGTCTCCGGGCTTTCTCCGCACGCTCGGTTTCCTCACCGCGCTGGTCTTCTTTCTGGCAGCCGGCTTCGCGCCGGCGCTCGGCTTCCTCACCGCGCTGGTCTTCTTTCTGGCAGCCGGCTTCGTGGCGGAACTGCTCCTCGGCTTGGGCGACCCTCTGCCCTCGCCGGACGATTTGCTGTCTGTCAATTTGTCTCCTCCGTGCTCGCGCTCCGTGCGCGCATGTGGACCAATAGTACGCCGACGTCCGCGGGGCTCACACCCGGGATCCGGCTCGCTTGTCCTATCGTGCCAGGCTGGATCCTGCCTAGCTTCTCTCGGGACTCGATCGACAGGCCGTGAACCTCCTCATATGAGAGACGGGCCGGGATCGGCCTGCCATCAAGAGCCGCCTGTTGCCGCATTCGCACCTCGGCACGCTCAATATACCCACGGTACTTAACGTACGTCTCGATTTCGGTGGCCGTTGCCGAGTCGACTCGCTCCGGCGGCGGCGACATCATATGAACGTCCGCGAGCGAGAGCTCCGGCCTGGCCAGGAGCCGAACCGCTGGTGCCGCCTCCGATAGACGCGCGCTCCCGCGGGCCTCGAGGATGGCGTTACCCGCCTCCGGCGACACGCGAGCCGCCGTCAGCCTCTCGACCTCCCGGTCGGCATCGTACACCTTCTGGTCCGCCGCCTCCACAACTTCCCGCGGTGTAAGCCCCAGCTCATATCCTCGCCGGGCAAGCCGGACATCGGCGTTATCGTGCCTGAGGACCAGGCGGTGCTCCGCCCGGCTCGTGAACATCCTGTAGGGTTCGTCAGCGCCCTTCGTGACCAGGTCGTCAATGAGGACACCAATGTAGGCCTCGCTGCGCTTCAACACCAGCGGCTCCTCGTCCTCGAGCTGCCGCACCGCGTTGATGCCAGCCACCAGACCCTGCGCCGCAGCTTCTTCGTACCCGGATGTCCCGTTGATCTGTCCGGCCAGGAAGAGCCCGCGGATATGCTCGGCTTCGAGGCTCTGCTTGAGCCCACGCGGGTCAACGTAGTCGTACTCGACGGCGTAGCCCGGGCGGAGGAGCTCGACCCGGGTCAGCCCGGGCATGCTCCGCATCACGTCAAGCTGCACGTCCACCGGCATGCTCGTCGACAGCCCGTTCAGATAGATAACGTCGCCCCGCCGCGTCTCCGGTTCGAGGATGATCCTGTGGCGGTCCCGCTCAGGGAACCGCACGACCTTGTCCTCGATGGAAGGGCAGTACCTTGGGCCGATCCCCGTGATGGTCCCGGCGAAGAGCGGGGAGCGGTGGAGCGCTCCACGGATGATATCGTGCGACTCGGCCGTCGTGTGCGTGATGAAGCACGGCATCTGCGCACCGGCCGTCCACCCGCTGTCCACCAGAAGCGAACGGAAGGAGAACGGCTCAGGAGTCGGGTCGCCGTCCTGGCGTTCAAGCTCACGCCACGCAACGCTTTCCGCGTGGATCCTCGCCGGCGTCCCCGTCTTCATCCGACCCAGCGCAAAGCCCAATCCCCGAAGGCTCGCAGAGAGCGACCGCGCCGGTGGCTCGCCTGTCCGTCCGCCCGGCCGCGACGCATCGCCCACGTGCAGTCGACCACACAGGAAGGTTCCTGTAGTCAAGACCACCGTGGGGGAGAAGAGTTGTCCACATGTTGTCAACGTCACGCCACTGACAGAACCCGCCTCGACGTCGATCTGCGCCACGGCGCCCTCGATCAGCGTCAGCCCCGCAGTGGCCCGCAGGAGAGCCAGCGCCTCACGACGGTAGGCCTCCTTGTCCACCTGGGCACGAGGAGACCGCATTGCCGGGCCTTTCCCAGTATTCAGCATCCGGAAATGGAGGCCGGTGGCGTCAGCCAGGACGCCCATGCAGCCTCCAAGGGCGTCGATCTCGCGGACGAGCTGGCCCTTCGCCAACCCACCCACGGCCGGATTGCACGGCATCTCACCCGCGTGGCGCAGCGAAAGCGTCACCATGGCAACCGATCTGCCCATCCGGGCCGCCGCCACTGCTGCCTCTATGGCCGCATGACCCGCGCCCACGACTATGACGTCGAACCCGGCCCCATTGTATGTGTGACTACGCATATGCTTGCCTGTTCTGCTGCCACTGTCCGCCGGAACGACCGGTCGCCCTGGCTGCTCGCACATTGAGCCCGTTCGCGACCCTGCTACTTCCCAACGCAGAACCGCTCGAACACGCGCCGCAGCACGTCTTCGGGCGCCGTCTCGCCCGTGACATCACCGAGGGCGTCTGCCGCATCGGCGATCTCCTGCGCGACGATGTCCGACGATGCACGCGCGCCGATCAGGTACAGCGACCGCGCGACCGTGTCGGCAACGCGTCTGAGTGCGTGCACGTGACGGACGTTTGAGACGACCGCGTCGTCTCCCCCGAACTCGTGGGGACGCCCGACCCGATCGTGACGCTCCTCCCCCGGACCGACGATGAGGGCGCCGATGGCCTCGCGCAGCCGCTCGACCTCAGCGTCGTCTATGACGCCCCCGAATGTGATGCGCACGTTCGGATTGTCGAGAAGATTGCGCCAGCGGTTCTCCGGATCTAGCTCGATCACCTCATCGACGACGGTGACGTTGATCGGCGGGAGCTCTTCTTTTGTCCCGCACTTGTTGAGCACTGAGATCGTCTTCTCCGCGCCGCCGTCATCCAGCTCGCGCGCGATCTCCTCGTCCTCTCTGGTCACTCCGTCTTCCGCATCGAGCACGAGAAGCGCGATGTCGGCACCGCGTGCCGCCGCTTTCGCGCGTCGAACGCCTTCCGCCTCCGCGGCGCTCTCGGCTTCACGCCAACCCGCTGTGTCGATGAGCCGAACCGGGATGCCATCTACCGAGATCGTCTCCTCGATGACGTCGCGCGTCGTCCCCGGTTCATCGGTGACGATCGCGCGGTCGCGACGAAGCAGCGCGTTCATGATCGTCGACTTCCCGACGTTCGGACGACCGACGATGGCGACCGACACACCGTCGCGCACGGCGACACCGTAGTCGGCGGTGGCGAGTAGGTCGCGCGCCAGTGATTCCGCGCGCCGGCCCATCGCCGCGATCGCATCCGTCGTTGCGGGTGCGATGTCGTCGTCGGAGAAGTCGATGAGCGCTTCAACCTCGGCACGGTAGTCGATGAGC
>CAZNHF010000247.1:0-3225 GCA_964572375.1 uncultured bacterium
AGGCGAACTCGCCGAGCTTGTGCCCGACCATGTTCTCCGTGACATAGACCGGGATAAACTTGTTCCCGTTGTGAACGGCGAGCGTGTGACCCACGAACTCCGGCGGTATGTCCGAACGACGCGCCCAAGTCTGAATCACTCGCTTCTCACCAGTCCGGTCCAGTGCCCGCACCTTCAGGAGGAGCTTCTCCTCGATGTACGGTCCCTTCTTCATCGAACGACCCATAGGACTCCTGCTTCTCTTTCGAATCGCCGGGCGGACACACGAGCTCCGACCCGAACCTCCATGCCGCTAGGATGTGCGCGGCGCTTACTTCCTCTTCTTCTTCCGTTTGGTAACGATAAGCCTGTCGGACGCCTTCTTCCGACGGGTCTTGCCGCCCTTGGCGGGCTGTCCCCACGGCGAACATGGGTGCCTGCCACCTGACGACTTCGACTCACCACCGCCCATCGGGTGGTCGACCGGGTTCATCGCAACGCCACGAACCTTCGGGCGCCGTCCGAGCCACCGCGACCTGCCGGCCTTGCCGAGCACGACACTCTCATGCTCGAGATTGCCGACCTGGCCGATCGTCGCATAGCACTCCGCATCCACGAGCCTGACTTCGCCCGAGGGCAGGCGGATGTGCGCGTAGCGGCCTTCACGGGCCATCAGCTGTGCCGATCCACCGGCGCTCCTGACGAGCCTGCCGCCGGCGCCGCGCCTGAGCTCGATGTTGTGGATCGTCTGGCCGAGTGGAATGCGCTTCAGCGGAAGCGCGTTCCCCGGCTTGATCTCCGCCGTCTCACCCGACATCACCATGACACCCACGGTGAGCTTCTCGGGCGCGAGGATGTAGCGCTTCTCTCCGTCCGCATAGAACAGAAGAGCGATCCTCGCCGAGCGGTTCGGATCGTACTCGATCGCCGCGACCCTCGCCGGCACGCCGTGCTTGTTCCGACGGAAGTCGATGATTCGGTACATGCGCTTGTGCCCGCCGCCGCGATGCCGGGCCGTCAGCCGCCCCTGATTGTTCCTGCCGCCCCTCTTGCGGAGCGGCTCAAGCAAGGACTTCTCCGGCGTCGTCTTCGTGATCTCGGCGAACGAGGCGACCGTCTTGTACCGGAGCGTCGGCGTGGTCGGTCTGAACCTCTTGACTGCCATCTCAGTAACTCCTGGGTCTCAAACTCGCTCTACGCGTGCTCGAAGAACTCGATTCTGTCGCCCTCACTGAGCGTCACGATCGCCTTCTTCCACGCGGCTGTCTTCCCTTCGAACCGGCCAAGACGCTTCGTCTTTCCGGCCACCGACATCGTGCGAACCGCGAGGACCTTGACATTAAAGAGCTCCTCGACCGCGCGCTTCACCTCGATCTTGTTCGCGTTGCGCGCCACGACGAAGGCAACCTTGTTGCTCTGCTCGTGGGCCCGCGTGCTCTTCTCCGTCATGACCGGCTCGAGGATGATGGTTCTGGGATCACGCTTCATGCTCCGAACACCTCCTCGACCGCTTCGACCGCGTCCTCGGTCATGACGACCTGACCGGCGTGCAAAAGGTCGTACGTGTTGAGTTCCCGCGCCAGCTCCACCTTGAGGTTCCGGATGTTGTGGGCAGAGCGGAGCAGATGCGTCCCGGCCTCCTTGACGACCAGAAGGATCCTCCCGTCGCCGAGCCCAAGACTACCGAGGATGATCGCGAGCCTCTTCGTGCTCGTCTCGGTCATCTCGAAGTTCTCGAGAACGACGATCTCGCCCTCGGCCGCCTTGGCCGAGAGTGCCGACTTGAGAGCCAGCCGCTTCAGTTTCTTCGGCATACGCATGCCGAAGTCACGCGGCTTCGGACCGAATGCCAGCCCGCCGCCTCTCCAGTGGCTCACGCGGGTCGAACCGGCACGCGCACGGCCCGTGCCCTTCTGCCGCCACGGCTTCCGACCGCCACCCGATACCTCGCTTCGGCTACGGGTTGCGACCGTCCCCTGGCGCTGGTTTGCCAGGAACACGCGCACCGCCTCGTACATGACGTGCTCGTTGGGCTCGACACCGAAGAGAGCCGCCGGAAGCGCGACCTCCCCCTTCTTCTGCCCGCCCGTCGTCATAACTGTCAGTACCTGTGACATCTTCCAACGCCTCACTCAGTTTCGGTGTTCGGCCCGAGGGCCCTGCTGAACCCCGTCGGTCTACTTGCCGATATCGGACTTCTTCACCAGGACGTAGCCGTTGCTCGCGCCGGGCACAGCACCACGGACGAGCAGCAGATTCTTCTCTGCGTCGATCTGAACAACATTGAGCCGCTTGATCGTCACGCGAGCAGCGCCCATCTGACCCGGAAGCTTCCTGCCCTTCCAGACCCTCGCGGGCGTCGCGCTCTGTCCGATCGAACCCGGTTTTCTGTGGTTCCTGTTACCGTGGGTTCTGCGGCCGACTGAGAAATTGTGGCGCCTCACGACACCCTGAAACCCGCGTCCCTTCGACCATCCGGTGACGTCGACAACGTCTCCGGACGCGAAAACGTCGACCGTGACCTCCTGCCCCACCTGGTACTCCCCCGGATCGTCCACGCGGAACTCAACGAGTCGTCGTCTGGGCACAAGCCCATGCTTCGCGAACTGGCCAATGTGCGGCTTCGTCGCGGACTTGCGGCGCATCTTCTCGAAGCCCAGCTGGACAGCTTCGTAGCCGTCCCGGTCCTTCGTCTTGATCTGTGTCACGACGCACGGGCCCGCCTCGATGACGGTCACGGGCGTCGACGTCCCGTCCTCGTCGAAGAGGCGCGTCATGCCGAGCTTCCTACCGATGATTCCCTTCATAATTCTTCTCCCTGCGGCTCCGGTACCCCGGAAACGCACCACCTGCTCTACCCCTGTCAGGCTACTCGACCTTGATCGAGATGTCCACGCCGCCAGGCAGATCGAGGTCCATGAGCGCGTCGAGGGTCTTCTGTGTCGAGTTCATGATCTCGATCAGCCGCTTGTGCGTGCGGATCTCGAACTGCTCGCGCGACTTCTTGTCGATGTGCGGCGAGCGCAGAACCGTGTAGACCCTTCTACGTGTTGGAAGCGGGACCGGACCCGATATCGAAGCACCGGTCTCCCGCGCCACCCGGACGATTTCCGCCGCGGACTGGTCCAACGTGGCGTGCTCGTAGGCCATCAGGCGTATGCGAATTCGCTGGCCTGCCACTCAACTCCTCCTTATTCGATGATCTTCGTGATCGTGCCGGCGCCGACGGTCCTGCCGCCCTCACGG
>CAZNHF010000248.1:0-3190 GCA_964572375.1 uncultured bacterium
CCTTCCCGAGCGCGACGCAGAACGAGATCAACGCCAAGGACGCGCAGAACCTCGTTGGCAACGGCGTCTACGTCGTCTCCGAGGGTGCGAACATGCCGACCGTGCCGGACGGCGTCGAGATCTTCCTCGCGAAGAAGATCCTCTACGGCCCCGGCAAGGCCGCGAATGCGGGCGGCGTCTCGGTGTCCGGTCTCGAGATGAGCCAGAACAGCATCCGGTACTCGTGGACCCGCGAAGAGGTCGACCAGAAGCTCCACGGCATCATGAAGGCCATCCACAAGGCTGCCTACGAGACCGCCGAGAAGTACGGCACTCCGGGCAACTACGTGAACGGCGCCAACATCGCCGGCTTCATGAAGGTCGCCAACGCGATGCTCGACATGGGTTCGGTTGGCTAGTCAGCACAGCAGGGTCCGTCGAAGCTGACGGACAGGATGTACATAAGGAGAGGGGCCGGTTCACGCCGGCCCCTCTTTGTATTGGCGGTGTCGAATCCGCGGCGTCTCAGAACCTGTCGGTGACTCGGGCGTGCAGCATCGCCGCCGCTCTCAGCATCGCGGTCGCGCGACGTGGTTGCCGTCAGCTCGCCGGGTCGCCCTTGTCCGGGAGCACGCTCACCCCCGGCTTCATGATGACGCCGAAGCTGCTCCGGCTGTTGACGATGATCTCGAGTTCGTCCGGGAACTGAAGGTGCCGCACGTGCTCCGATTCGTTCTCGGGCGCCTGCGCCATGAGCCAGTCCGGGTCGAAGTGCGATGACACGCCGGGGCCGCCGAGCGTGAAGTAGCCGATGCCGAACGACGTGATGTTCTGGAAGAAGTGCGTGCCCTGGCTCGGTTCGACGGTGATACCCTCCATCTGCGTCTCGACGATGCATGTGGCGCCGGAGATGTGCGACCACGTCACCGGGATACCCAGCCAGCTGTCGGCGCTCCCCCAGCGTCCGGGTCCGATGAGGAGGTAGGGGCGGGCCTCGTCCCTGAGCTGTCCGTTCAGTCTTCCGACCTCGTCGGCGATGAGCGCGGTCTTCGCTCTGTCGAAGGTGTCCGGCCTGACGAACACGACGTCCCGGATCCCCTTTATCTGCCCGTGTCCGAGCGTGCTCCCCGAGATGCAGATCGTGTCCTCGGGACGGATCTCGTCGAGTTCGATCTCCTCAGTTGAGACGTCGAAGACGAGCGGTCGGATCTGGAGGAACGTGAAGCTGTGCGGAACGCCCTCTTCCTGTGAGAGATTCACGGCGAACTCGATCTCGATGTGCGTTGAGAACCCGGCCTGCCCGATGTCCAGCAGGAACGAGATGACCTTCGGGAGCGGGAACGCGTCACCTGAGAGCACGCCCGCCATCGTCACCAGCTTCACGCCGTCCCGGTAGACGCCCTCGTAGACGCGATCGTTCTCGGATGAATATGTCGAGCCCACCGGCGCGAGCGTGCCGTGCTCCATCGCCGTTTCGAGGTCGAGGAGGGCAAGGTTCGAGTTGGCTTCTATGAGCGGTTCGTAGACAGGCGCCGGCTTCGTCATGTCGAGCGCGAAGAACTCGCGCTGCGCGTTCTCGAGATAGGCCTGCGTTGACGAGAACTGGAAGAGCCGCCTCGGCTGAACGGGGGAGAAGCGGACACAGCGCCCGCCATCGACGACCATTCTCCCCATCCCGAGTACGGCCGACGCGACGCCGTCCTCCGACCTGAGCCCTTTCACCGGGTAGTAGTCGTATGAGCGCGCGACCCCGGCGATATCCGGGTAGAGATAATCGCCGTGTCTCCGTCCCGTGACCTGCTGGACCACGACGGCCATCCGCTCGTCCTCGAGTCGGTTGGGTGTCGATTCGATGTAGCTCTTCGAGTCGGCGCAGTAGGTCGAGGCATAGACGAGCCGGATGGCATGGCAGAGTTCGACGAGCCGGACGTCGATGTCCGGGTCGCTGTTGGGGAGCATGTAGGTCTGGTAGATGCCGGCGAACGGCTGGTACGACGAGTCCTCCAGGAGGCTCGATGACCTGACGGCGAGCGGATAGGTGACGCGCTCGAGGAATATTTGGAGTTCGTCCCTCGTTTCATCGGGGAGCTTCGCAGCGAGAAACGCGCGCCGGATGGTGGCGTCGTCGGCCTCGGAGAGAGCCAGGAGTGAGAGATCGTTGTCCTCCATGAACCGCTCGAAAACATCAGTCGCGACGACCGTCGTCAGGGGAACGCTGATGGCGACGCCCGGGATGCGGCGCTCGATCTCATACTCACCGATCAGGGAGTTCATGAACGCGAGGCCGCGACCCTTGCCGCCGAGCGAGCCCACGCCGATGCGTGTGAACGCGCCCTCTTCGTCGAACGTGTCGCTGTAGAACTCCTGCACGAGCCCCGCGCGGGCGCGTGTCCGGTACTCCTTCACGGCGTGGAGGAGGTAGGTGCGAAGCTCCGCCGGCGACTCGAACTCGCTGACGCTGATCGGCCGGATGGCCTTCGCGAGGTCGAACTCTGTGCGGGCCATGAGCCACATCGAGAAGTCGTTCCGCCCGGCATGGTACACGATCGATTCGTCGGGCACCTCGTTGAGTGCGGCTACAAGCTTCTTGAGATTGCCGGCGGTCGCGACGACCTCCCCGTTCGGCATCCGGAAGATGAAGTCCCCGAAGCCGAGGTACGAGCGCAGGAAGCTGCGAATCTCGTGGAGCAGCGTCGGCGAGCTCTTGTTGACGAACGTCGCCCCGACCTCGCTCGCGACAGCCGCGTTCTCCGGCTCGTTCGAGTGCAGAAGCATGGGGATGTCGTCGCGGTCGGAGTGGATCGCGCGGATGAGATCGGCGCCCGCGTTCGCGTCGCACTTGCCGTCGTGGGGGAAGCGCGCATCCGTCATCACGCCGAGGATGTGCTCGCGGTGCTCCCGGTAGAGCTTCTCGGCCTCCTCGTACGTGGCGGCCAGGAGGACCTTCGGCCGCGCCCGCATCCGGAGAAGCCGCTGCATCCGGTTCACGCCCTCACCCATGAGCGTCTGCGTCTGCTGGACGATCTCCGTGTAGAGCATCGGCAGGAAGACCGAGTAGAAGTGCACGGAGTCCTCGACGAGCAGGATGACCTTGAGCCCGGAGAGTGCCGAGTCGGCCGCGACGTTGAGGCGGTCCTCGACCCACTTGATGATCGTGAGGAAGAGCCTCGCGTCGCCGAGCCAGACGAAGATGCGGTCGACGCCGAAGTGG
>CAZNHF010000249.1:0-3179 GCA_964572375.1 uncultured bacterium
ACAAGGAGGTTCGCGCCCGTGCTGAGGAGCATGACCGGCTACGGCAGCGCGGAACGGACGATAGACGGACAGCGCGTCCGTGTCGAAGTGCGTTCCGTCAACCAGCGTTTTCTGGACATTCAGATCAAATCGCCGCGGATCTTTCTCCGGGTCGAGGACAAGATCCGGCGCTACCTCGAGTCGCACCTCCACCGCGGTCGCGTGACCGTCTATATGGAGTGGCGAGAGGAGGGCGAGTCGGCGGCGCCCGGCATCAACCACGCGGCGGCTTCCAGGCTCGTGCGCGAACTCAGGGAGCTCTCGGGTGAACTCGGCGTTCCCGGGGAGATAGATCTCGCGCTCCTGACGCGGTTCCCTCAGCTCTTCGAGCAGTTCGACGAGGACCCTGAGGCCGACGGCCTCTGGGATACCGTCGAGCCGGTACTCGAAGCGGCGATGAAGCGACTCGTCTCGATGCGCCAGGTGGAGGGCGGTGAACTCGCCGCGGAACTCTCGGGGCGGCTCGATATCATCGCTTCGTACGTCGCCGGTATCGATGAGGCGGCTCCGCGCGCAGCTCTGGCGCTCAAGGAGAAGATGTCCGAGCGTGTCCATATCTTCATGGGCGACGGGATAGAGGTCGACCAGGTCCGGCTCGCACAGGAGCTTGCCTCGGCGGCCGAGCGGGCGGACTTCACCGAGGAGATCGTTCGGCTCAAGGCTCATATCGAACACACGAAGAGCACGGTCGACGGCGAAGGCGCGGCCGGCAAGCGGTTGAACTTTCTCGTCCAGGAGATGCACCGCGAGGCGAACACGATCGGTTCCAAGAACGTTGATCTTGACCTTGCGGCCCTCGCTCTCTCCCTGAAGGAGGAGATCGAGAAGCTTCGGGAGCAGGTTCAGAACGTGGAGTGATCCGGTCGTCGGCCGGGACGGCCGCGCGCGATCGTGACTGAAGGCGGTACGCTTGGGCGCTATGCTCAACATCGGATTCGGAAACTCCGTCGCGCGCGATCGCGTTGTTGCCATCGTGACGCCGGGGTCCGCGCCGGTCAAACGCTTGAAGGACCACGCGAGGGAGACCGGCAAGCTTGTCGATGCGACGCAGGGGCGCCGCACACGCGCCGTCATCGTGACGGACAGCGACCACGTCATCCTCTCGGCCATCGCGGCCGAGACGATCACGCAGCGGCTTGAGGGCCTCGATGCTCATGACGAGGTCTGAACGGCTCGTACGCGGACTTCGCAGTTGGGAGAGGTGACGTGCGACACGCATTTCCGATCGTGATATCCGGCCCGTCCGGCGTCGGCAAGTCGACCATCACTCAGGAGCTTCTTGCAGACGACCCTCTCCTCTCGTACTCCGTCTCGGTGACGACACGACCGCCGCGCCGCGGTGAGACCGACGGCGAGCACTACGAATTCGTTTCTGACGACGAGTTCGCCGGCCTTGTCGCCGCGGACGAACTCGCGGAGTGGGCGTGTGTCCACGGTCACAGCTATGGCACCCGGAAGAGCGTCATCCGCGCGACGACAGGGGAAGGACGGGACGTCATCATGGACCTCGACGTCCAGGGCGGGATGCAGATGCGCGACGCATTTCCGGAGGCGCTTCTCATCTTCATTCATCCGCCGTCGCACGCCGAGCTGGAGGGGAGACTCCGGGCGAGGGCGACGGACAGCGCCGAGGTCATCGAGACGAGATTGAAGAACGCGCGCGGGGAGCTCGAGTGGGCTTCGCGATACGACCACGGAGTGACGAACGACGATCTGACCCGGGCCGTAGGTGAGGTGCGCGGTATCATCAGGAACGAACGCGCGGCTCGCGACAGCGGACACGTCGACGCGGGGAACCGCCCTGCGTAAACCGAGCGCTGCGATAGCGGCGCGATTGCACAGGGGAGATTCATGGAACCAATCAAGAAGCGCGAGATACTGAAGACTGTGAAGAACGAGTACCTTGCTGCCATCCTGGCGGCCAAGGTCGCCAGGCGGCTGCACGCGATGACGCCGTCCGACAGAGAGGATCCGGACGCCAAGGTGACGTCGCTCGCGATCAAGATGGTCACCGATGGCAACGTGGAGTACGACATCGCCAAGGAGCACAGGGTGGTCAAGACGGACGACAAGGAGGGCGGCGCGAAGTAGCGCTCCTAGACCCATGGGGATTCCACTCAGCGGAAAGACGATCGTTCTCGGAGTGACCGGTAGTATCGCCGCGTTCAAGGCTCCGCATGTCGTCACGAGATTGGTGGCGGCCGGCGCCAACGTGGTCGTCGCCATGACGGAGAACGCCACGCGGTTCATCACTCCTCTGACCTTCGAGACGCTCTCGGGCAACGAGGTCATCGTCGAGATGTTCCCTGAGACGAAGCGCGGCGTGCGTCCGGCCGAGGAAGCGGTCGGTGGAGGCGAGCGGTTGCGTCACGTACACCTCGCCGAAGCGGCCGATCTCGCCATAATCGCGCCGGCCTCCGCAAACATCATCGGGAAGATGGCGACCGGAGTGGCTGACGACTTCCTCTCGACCGAACTCCTGGCCATGACCTGTCCGGTCGTCGTCGCACCCGCGATGAATGTTCGGATGATGGAATCGGACGCCGTGACGGCGAACATCGAGATACTCAGGTCACGGGGCGTCGTCATCGTCGAAGCAGAGACCGGGAGGCTGGCAAGTGGCGTCGTGGGGAAGGGGCGTCTGGCGGATCCGGATCGCATCGTGGACATCGCGCTCGATATGCTGGCTCCGCCGCAGGACCTCGCGGGGCGCAGCATCGTCGTGACGGCTGGACCGACCCGCGAGCCCGTCGACCCGGTGCGTTTCGTCGGGAACCGGTCGAGCGGGCGCATGGGGTACGCGCTCGCCGGGCGCGCCGTGGCGCGCGGAGCAGCCGTAACGCTCATCGCAGGGCCGACGGCGCTCGAGGCTCCGACAGGGGTCACCTTCGCTCGGGTGGAGACGACGCGGGAGATGTGCGACGCGGTGCTGTCGGCGGCGCGGGACGCGGATCTGCTCGTCATGGCGGCTGCTCCCGCCGACTATGCGCCGGCCAACGCGGCTCGCGAGAAGATCAAGAAGTCCGAGGAGACACTCACGCTCGAACTCGAGCGGACACCCGACATCCTGGCCGCCTTTGCGGACGTGAAGCGAGTGGGGCAGGGTGTGGTCGGGTTTGCGCTCGAGACGGAGAACGAGC
>CAZNHF010000250.1:0-3161 GCA_964572375.1 uncultured bacterium
CTTGAGCTCTTTCCTGATACGCCAACCTTCCTCGAGCTAGGCTACGACCTGCCTGCTGAGATCATGTGGCGCGGCTTCGCCATCAACAAGGAGACGCCGCCCGAGATCGTTGCCTACCTGGAGGACCTCCTCCGAAGCGTGAGCCAGGACGAGGAGTGGATCTCGTTCGTGGCGAAGAATTCGGCGAAGGCCGTCTTCTACGACCACGACGCGTTCACCGCGCTGGTCGACCGCGACAGCCTCGATTCCGTGAAGTATCTCCGCATGGCGAAGATCCTGGCAACGAATGAGGACGCGTCCGCGCGCCGCATCCGCATCCTGTCGTGGTGGATGATCCCCGCGACGGCCGGGGTGCTGGCCCTCGTGCTCCGGTCGCGACGGCGGCGTCCGACGGGAGTGCTTGTGATCGCCGGATCTTCCCTCGCGCTCGCGGCGCTGTTCTTCGTGCGCGCCTGGGGCTTCCCGCCGCCGACACCGGGACAGAACGTGGGTCCCGCGACCATCCCGCTGATCTGGTCGGTCGTGCTGGCCGTCTTCGCCGTCATGGAGATTCGCGCCGACCTGAACAACCACAAGCCTGTCGAACATGGCCGGGTCAAACTCGTCCTGGGCATCATCGTGCTGATGGCGATCTTCGTCGCCATCCTGCCGCGGGCAGGGTTCTTCCCCGCGACCGTCGTCCTGTTGCTGGGCGGCATCTACGCGATAGGCTACCGGCGCCACGTCCTGATCGCGACGGTGACGGTCGCTGTGCTCGCGTTCTGCTACATCATTTTCGTTCGCATTCTCGGGCTGCCGCTGCCGATGGGCAGCTTGTTCCAGTAGACGGAGAGGTCGGATGGAGGTCCTGCACAATCTGATGGGTGGCTTCGCGACGCTTGTCGGCTCCGGCCTGTCCGGTGTCGCCTGGTGGGAGCCCTCCGTCGTCATCGTGGCCGGCATCATGATCGGGATATTCGTCGGCGTCATGCCGGGTCTGTCCGCATCCACGGGCGTGGCTCTGATGGTGCCGTTCACGTACGGCATGCATCCGCTGGTCGCGCTGATCCTGCTGGCGGCCGTCTACACGGCGTCGGCGTACGGAGGCTGCATCACCGCCATCGCCATCAACACGCCGGGCACGCCGGCCGCGGTCGCGCTGGCCTTCGACGGCTACGCGCTGACAAAGCGCGGCGAGCCGGGGCGCGCGCTTGGAACGGCTCTCATCGCCAACTGCACCGGTGGCATCCTGGGCACCTTCATCCTTATCGCCTTCTCGGTGCCGCTCGCGAGGGCGGCGCTCGCCTTCGGTCCGCCCGAGTACTTTGCGCTGGCCATCTTCGGTCTGACGATCGTCGTGTCGATGGCGTCGAAGAACATGCTCAAGGGAGCGGTGAGCACGCTGCTCGGACTGCTGCTGATGACGATCGGTCTCGATCCCATCACGGGGTTCATGCGCTACACGTTCAACAGGCCGGAGCTGATCGACGGCATCTCCTTCATCCCGGCTCTCATCGGTCTCTTCGCGGTGGG
This sequence comes from uncultured bacterium, assembly GCA_964572375.1. GTDB lineage: Bacteria > Joyebacterota > Joyebacteria > Joyebacterales > Joyebacteraceae > JAPEKQ01. The sequence continues at coordinate 1,513 of CAZNHF010000250.1, forward strand.
AGAGGTGCTGCTGAACATCGAGCGCATGGAGGTCGTGAAGACTGCACTGCAGACGTTCTCGAGCAAGATGCCGGGACGCAGGGAAGTGCTCGGGCTCAGGCGGAGCATCCTCCAGTCGTCCATTCTGGGGACCATCATCGGCGTCGTGCCCGGGGCGGGCGCCACCATCGCGGCCTTCATCGCGTACAACGAGGCCAGGCGGGTCAGCAGGAAGCCCGAGGAGTTCGGCAAGGGCAGTCTCGAGGGCATCGCGGCCCCGGCGGCTGCGGCCGGCGGTTCGGTCGGCGGGGCTCTCGTGCCCCTGCTGACGCTGGGTATCCCCGGAAGCGCCGCGACCGCGGTTCTCATCGGCGCTCTGATGCTGCACGGCGTGACTCCGGGTCCGGAACTCTTCGCCGGGAAGAACTCGTACCTCGTCTACGGTCTCTTCGCGAGCCTCGTGCTGGGCAACTTCGTGCTGCTCGCGCTCGGCATCATGGGCAACAGGCTGTGGGTGAAGATCATCTCCGCGCCCAAGGCCCTGCTCTACCCGGTCATCCTGATCATCGCGTTCGTCGGTAGCTACGGCGTTGCGAACTCGATGTTCGATGTGCTGGTCTGTCTGATCTTCGGGGTCTTCGGTTGGATCCTGCGCCGCTACGGTTTCCCGACAGCGCCGCTCGTTCTGGCTCTCATCCTCGGCTACATGGCCGAGTCCAACTTCCGCCGAGCCCTGATCATGGGAGACCCATCGATCTTCATCACAAGTCCGATCAGTGCGATCATTCTCACATTGGCCGTTCTGTCCTTTGCCATGCCCTTCGTTCGCGCCAGGATCGCCAGGCGTCGAGAAGCGAGCTAGGGAGCTGATTCCATGCCGAGACTCTTCGAACAGACCATCGAGCTGACGAAACAGATAGACGACTTCCTGGACGCGATCAGCGAGGGAGCCCTGGTCTTCCAGGCGGGCGTCGCGAACTACATGTCCGGGGACATCGAGCGTTTCGAGCAGAGCTATGCCTCCATCAAAGCTCTGGAGAACCACGCGGACGAACTGCGGCGGGCCATCGAGATCCAGCTCTATCGCCACTCACTGATCCCCGAGTCGCGCGGTGACGTGCTGGATTTGCTCGAGAACATGGACAACGTCGTCAACACGGCCAAGGGCACCCTGGGCCTGTTCCTCGTCGAGCGCCCCGAGATGCTTCCCGAACTGGAGAAGGAGTGGCTCGACCTGACCGAGGCCGCGGCGCGCACGTCCGAAGCGGTGGTCCTGGCCGCGCGCGCGTTCTTCCGCGACCCGCGCACCGTGAACGACCATCTGCACAAGGTCCACTTCTTTGAGAAAGAGGGCGACAAGATAGCGATGGACCTCAAGCGCAAGATCTTCGAGACCGATCTGGACCTGGCCCGCAAGATCCACCTGCGCTACTTCGCCCTGAACATTGACCGTGTCTCCGACGCGGCCGAGGCGCTGGCCGACCGGCTCGCCATCTACGCCATCAAGAGGACCATCTAGTGCTTCTGTTCTTCCTGTCGAGTGGGCTGTTCCTGGGCTGGTCGCTCGGGGCGAATGACGCCGCCAACGTCTTCGGCACCGCCGTGGGCACGCGGATGGTGCGGTTCGCGACCGCGGCCGTCATCTGCAGCGTGTTCGTGATCATCGGCGC
>CAZNHF010000251.1:0-3148 GCA_964572375.1 uncultured bacterium
TCCAGGAGGACCGGTGCCGACGAAGAACTACGTAGCCATCGAAGGCGTCATCGGAGTCGGGAAGACCACGCTCGCCATGCTTCTCGCGAAGGAGTGGGAGGCGCATCTCAAGCTTGAGGTCGTCGAGGAGAACCCGTTCCTCGCTCAGTTCTACGCCGACATGCGCGGCTACGCGTTTCAGACACAGCTCTTCTTCCTACTGTCGCGGCACAAGCAGCAGCTGGAGCTCAAGCAGTACGACATGTTCATGGAGCGGGTTGTTTCCGACTACCTATTCGCGAAGGATCGCATCTTCGCGAACATCACGCTCGACGACAACGAGCTGGCTCTCTACAAACGGCTCGCGGACCTCATCGAGCGCGATGTGCCGAAGCCGGACGTCGTTGTGTATCTGCAGGGCTCGACCGACGTTCTGATGGAGCGCATCCGGAAGCGCGGGCGGGAGTTCGAGCGCGACATGTCCACCGAGTACATCGACACGCTCAACGAGGCGTACAACTACTTCTTCTTCCACTACAAAGACACGCCTCTGATCGTGGTGAACACGAACGACATAGACTTCGTCGCGAACAGCTCCGACTTCGAGGAGCTCGCACGCGAGATCGAGGAGCACACGATGGGAACCGCCTACTACGTTCCTATCGGGAGCAGGAGCTAGCGATGGCGGATGCCGCCGCGAAGCGGGTGACGGCCCCCGGTATCAGGGCCATGAAGGGGAGCGGCGAGCGGATCGTGGCGCTCACCGCCTACGATTTCATGACCGCGAAGCTCGTGGACGAGGCGGGCGCCGATATCATCCTTGTGGGCGATTCCGCGGCGATGGTCGTGCTCGGATACGACAACACGCTGCCGGTGACGGTCGACGAGATGGTGATGCTCACGGCGGCGGTCTCCCGCGCGAAGACACGCGCTCTTGTCGTCGGCGATCTGCCGTTCATGTCGTACCAGGCCGAGGTCGCGGACGCCGTTCGGGCGGCCGGACGGTTCGTGAAGGACGGCGGCGCCTCGGCGGTCAAGCTCGAGGGCGGTGCGAAGGTCGCGGACCGCGTGCGCGCGATCGCGGATGCTGGCATCCCCGTCATGGGCCACATCGGTCTCACGCCACAGTCCGTGCACGAGTTCGGCGGCTATCGCATCCAGGGCAAGAGCGCCGACGCCTGCACGAGGCTTCTCGCGGACGCGAAGGCTCTCGAGGAGGCGGGGTGTTTCTCGCTCGTGCTCGAGGCCGTTCCGGCGGACCTCGGGGCAGAGATCACGCGCGCCATCTCAGTGCCGACCATCGGTATCGGCGCCGGTCCCGGCTGTGACGGACAGGTGCTGGTCATCAACGACATACTCGGCTACACGACCGGGCGAGTGCCGAAGTTCGTGCGCTCGTACGGCGACGCCGGTTCCCTCGTGCTCGACGCCGCTCGCAGATTTGCCGCAGACGTGCGCTCGGGCGACTACCCGAGCGAGGATGAATCCTACTGATCCGCCGGTGGACGACTGAGCATGGGAGATGAACACCGTGGAGACGATCCGGACGGTCGCCGAGATGGAACGCCGGGCGCGCGAACTCAAAGCGGCCGGGTCCGTTGTCGGTCTGGTGCCGACGATGGGTTCCCTCCACGAGGGGCACGTGAGCCTTATCCGGCATGCGGATGCGAGGGCCGACACGGTCATCGTCAGCATCTTCGTCAACCCGACGCAGTTCGGCCCGTCGGAGGACTTCGAGAGCTATCCGCGCGACCTCGACCGCGACGCCGCACTCGCGGCGGAGGCCGGCTGCGACATCCTTTTCGTTCCGGAGGTGTTCGACGTCTACCCGGCACACTATGCGACTGTCGTCCACGTGCAGCATCTGACCCGGAAGCTCTGTGGCGCGTTCCGGCCCGGGCATTTCGACGGGGTCACGACGGTCGTGGCGAAGCTCCTGAACATCGTGCGTCCTCACGTCGCCGTCTTCGGTCGGAAGGACGGTCAGCAGCTGGCCGTCATCGAGCGGATGGTGGCCGACCTCGACATGGGCGTCGAGATAGTCTCGGTTGAGACCGTGAGGGAGCAGGATGGCCTCGCGATGAGTTCGCGCAATACGCATCTCTCGGCGGACGAGCGCAGGGACGCGACAGTACTCTCCGAGTCGCTCGTGCTGGCGAGGTCGCTCTACGGATCGGGCGAGCGCGACGCGTCGGTCGTCGTCGGCCGCATGCGGGAACTCATCGAGGGAAGGGAAACGCCCGAGATCCAGTACGTGGAGGCCGTTGACCGCGCGACGATGGACCCGGTTTCCGAACTCCGCGGGGGCGTCATGATCGCGATGGCCGTGTACTTCGGGAAGACGAGGCTGATAGACAACACCGTGCTGTGAGTGCGGGAACGGGGCGTGGAGGCCCCGCGCATGGGAATCCTGTGGGCCCCCTGGAGGATGGAGTACCTGATGTCGGAGAAGACTCCGGAGTGCATCTTCTGCGTGAAGCATGCCGAGGACGACGACCGGGAGAACTTCATACTCTTCCGGACGCCTCATTCGTTCGCTCTTCTGAATGCGTATCCATACAACAACGGACATCTGATGATCGCGCCGTACCGACACTCCTCGTCGCTCTCCGAGCTTTCGGCCGAGGAGCGCGTTGATCTCATCGAGGCCGTTGCGAAGTCCGAAGCGCTTCTCATGCGCGCGTATGCTCCGCAGGGCATGAACGTCGGCGTGAACCTCGGGCACTGCGCGGGCGCCGGTGTGCCGGGGCACGTTCATGTTCACATCGTCCCGCGGTGGGAGGGGGACACGAACTTCATGCCGGTGGTCGGACAGACCAAGGTGATGCCGGAGACGCTCGAGGAGTCATACGATCGGCTTCTCAATAACCTCGAGGAGTAGCGTGAGTATGGCGGCCACGAAGCGGAAGAAGAGACGGAAGAAGAAGGGCTCCGGCGCGTCGCTTGCCTACACGGTGACCGTGATCGCGCTGCTCGGAGCTATCGTCTACTTCGGGTTCTCGGTGTACGGCGTGTTCGCTCCCAACGCCTCGCGTTCAGAACCCATCTCGATACTCGTTCTCAACGGGTGCGGGGCGGAAGGGATCGGGCACCGCACGGCCAAGCATCTCCGTTCGCTGGGATTCGACGTCGTCGACTACCGGAACGCGGACGGGTTCGACTACGACGA
>CAZNHF010000252.1:0-3143 GCA_964572375.1 uncultured bacterium
TGGTGCGGTTCGCGACCGCGGCCGTCATCTGCAGCGTGTTCGTGATCATCGGCGCTGTGGTCGGCGGGGCCGGAGCGGCGGGCACTCTTGGCAAGCTGGGCGCCGTCAACGCGCTCGGCGGCGCGTTCATGGTGGCTCTTTCGGCCGGCTTCACGGTCTACTTCATGACGCGACTGTGTCTGCCCGTATCCACGTCGCAGGCCATCGTGGGTGCCATCATCGGCTGGAACCTCTACTCCGGCTCGCCGACCGACTCGTCGGCCCTCGTCACGATCGTCACGACCTGGGTGGCCTGCCCGCTGTTGGCGGCAGCGTTCGCCATGTTCTTTTACGTGGTGTTCATCAGGCTGTCGTGCAGGTTCCCCGTCCATCTTCTCTGGGAGGACACGCTCCTGCGCTGGGGCCTGATCCTGGTCGGCGCCTTCGGCGCGTACAGCCTCGGCGCCAACAACATCGCCAACGTGATGGGTGTCTTCGTCCCGGTGGCACCGTTTAAGGACCTGACGCTGGCCGGGTTCTTCACGTTCACGGGGACGCAGCAGCTCTTCCTGATCGGCGGCATCGCCATCGCGATCGGCATATTCACGTACTCGCGGCGAGTGATGGAAACGGTGGGCGGGAGCCTCCTGAAACTGACGCCCCAGATGGCGCTGATCGTCGTGCTGTCGCAGGCGGTCGTGCTCTATCTCTTCTCGAGCCAGGAGCTCAGCATCTGGCTGATCGCGCATGGCCTGCCGGCGATCCCCCTCGTGCCTGTTTCGAGTTCGCAGGCCGTGGTCGGCGCGGTGTTGGGGCTGGGTCTTCTGAAGGGCGGACGTGGGATCCGCTACCGTGTCCTCGGGGAGATCGCGGTCGGCTGGGTGACCACGCCGGTCATCGCCTGCGTGATCACGTTCATCGCGCTGTTCTTCCTGCAGAACGTGTTCGGGGTGCAGGTGATGCGGTAGGGGTTGTGGAGGGTAATAAGAAAAGTGTTGACTTTACAGAGTCAAAATGATTGTGTTGACCCTATGGATACGAACCGAGAGTACTATCTGCTGCTTGTCGATATCAGGGACTCCACGGAGATCCCGGCCGATGAGCTGGCGCCCGCCATGGAGCGCATGAAGAAGGAGCTCCAGCGTCTGCGGAGGCGGCTCCGTGAGGACCTCGAGCTGGGGCTCGGTGTGAGCTACGGAGACGAGGTAGCGGGGCTCTTCAAGACCCCGGCGCCGCTGTTCGATGTGATTGCCGCGATCAGGGACGCTCTCTACCCCGACGCGATGATGCGCTTCGTGGTCACGCGGGGGAGGATCGCGGTCGCGTCGCGCGACATCCGGGCTGTGGGCGGCCCCGTGTTCAAGGAAGCGGACGCTGCCATGGAACGCCTCAAGAAAAGCAAGCGGTTCTCGATGTGGTGCACTGGTGACCCGCTGCTGGATGCGGTGCTCGACTCTCTGACCGGAACAGCCAATGCGCTGCTCGAGGCGATGACCGAGAACCAGCGTGAGGTCTTCGATCTCGTCCGGCAGGATCTGTCGCGTGTCGAGGTCGGCGTGAGGTTGGGCAAGTCGAAGCAGTCGATTTCAAGCGCGGCGGTGCGGGGGAGCGCGGATCTGGTCGCCGAGGCGGAGGTTGCCATCGGCCGGATCCTCGCGAGTCTGGGTCAAGAGGATTCCTTTGTTTCCAGGATATCAAAGTAATATGTATGACTTCGCTGTCTACGTCCTCGCTGCTCTTGTCTCCTTCCTGATCGCCTCGGTGCTGATCGGGTGGGGGATACCTCATCTCCGCCACGAGGAGGGTGACTCCGCGATTCCGCGGGTCAAGCGAGTGTTCGACTGGAGGTCGGCGGGGCTCTGGATCGGATTGTGCGAGGTCGCGATCGTCTTCGTTCTGGTGCTTCAGTCAGAGTACGGCGCACTCGCAGTCATCTTCGGGGCCAAGGAGTACGTGCGCAAAGACAGGATCAAGAAGGACCCCGCGCACTACCTTCTTGGAACCATGGCGAACCTCGCTCTTGCCATCCTCTTCGCGCTGCTTGCGCAGTGGCTGGTGAATGGCGGGGGTGGGTCGCTCCCTCAGTCCTCAATCGTCATCATCAGATCTGTGCTGTAGCCCCGGGGCGTCTGTGCCCTGGCGCGTTTCTGCGTTCGGAGGGCAGACGCCGCCGGCTGGATTCGCAGGCGAGCCGCGCAGTGAATTTGGCAGGAAGCTTGCAGGCAGGGATTCGGGGAATGCGCAACACACCCGGGTTCCTGCCTGTCTGTTGTGGTGGAGATGATGCCGCGGAGACGGGCGCAGGATGGCAAGGCGGCTTCATCGGGAGTTCCACATGCAGGCGAGGACGTGTAGGAGATGTGAGAGAACGACCCTGCGCAAATCGGGTCTCTGCTGGGGTTGCGAGCGCGAAGAGCAGCGGGCGATCACCGATGCTCAACGCGGATTCAGCATCGACTGGGGCGAGTTCGTGAGGCTTCCGGGGATGTCGGTGATGGGCCGCTCCGACGATGATGCCCCTGGTGGTTCCCTGTAGGAGTAGCGGGCGCACTGCACGCCGTCGATGCTGTTCCCCAAATCCCAATCCATGCTGTATGCCCTGAACTCCATCCATGCTGCATCCTCTGGAGTCCATCCAGGGCGCCACACTCTGGCATCATATCTGCAAGTTCATATAGACGAAGCGGCCTAAAACATAGGTCGCTATGCGTCGTCAAGAACGTGCGGGCATCCCCCGCGCTCACGACTACCGTGGGTGCGCGGAATGCTGTGCACGCCGCGCGGCCATGCGGGCCGCCAGCCGTATGAGAGCCAGGGTCCCAGTCTCAGGGACCCCGGGGAGAGGCGATCAACCATGTCACGAGAATCCGTGAAGAGGACAGGTTCCATGACGCTGGCTCTGGCGCTCGTCGTCCTTGCTGCGCTCGCGCTCGCGATCCCGATGCCGACGCTCGCTGCAGAGTGCGGGTGCGTGGTGAACGGGCTGACGCCCGTGTTCGGTGTGAACTACGGGACGAGCCTCGACACGGGCCAGACGTGGCAGGCCATTGAGGGCGACCCTCTGATGATCGCAGTCGGTTCCAAGGGTGGGATGGCGGTGTGGGTCTGTCAGCCGAACGGCATCACCCGGCAGTACTACAGCGAGGACGCCTGGGGTACCAACG
>CAZNHF010000253.1:0-3134 GCA_964572375.1 uncultured bacterium
CGCATACCACTGAAGGCTCTCGTATCTGTCCCAATCATCCTTGTTGCTCACGAGAGTGTGAACGAGATCGAGTCCTCGCTGCTCCCCCGCCTCGACATTCGAGGCGTGAGTGCCGAACCCTTCCAGCTCATCCCCAGAGGCCTCGAGATAGTCCTCGCACGGTTCCTGCAGCCAATAGGGCTCGCCCGCTATCACCCATCCACCGGGCTCGACCATGCTGACCAGCGCGTCCAGAGTGCCGGCGTGTCCACCGAAGATCCAACTGGCGCCGATACACGATGCGAGACTGAAGTTGTGTGGTTCGTCCACCATGAAGTCAGCGCCGTTGGCTTCAATCAAGGTGACCTTCTCTTCTACCCCTCGCGCCTTGAGTCTCCTCCCCGCGGCGGCGATGAAGTAGGGAGAGAGATCGACGCCCACGCAGCGCACACCGTAGGTCTCGGCCAGGCGAATCAGAAACTCGCCCTTCCCGCAGGCGATGTCAACCACGCGCGCGTCCGGCGGGAGTCGCAGCAGCTCGACGAGCCGCGCGAGCTTCTCCTCGCTCGTGGGATTGCAGATCACGTGCTCAGTGTGAGTGATGTCGTAGAACTTCCATATGTCCATGACGTGACCCTTTGGCTCCCGGACGCCCGGCCATCCCTACATCTGCGGTCACCCCATGAAGCCGAGGGACCGAAGGAACTCATCTGTCCGCTGCCTGGCAGCCGCCTGGATCTCGGGGTCGGGCTGCGGCTGACCTCTGTCATTGATGTGCGCGGGCGTGAAGAGGTGGCCGTAGTCCCTGTACACCTCGAGCTCGCACCGATTGCCGGCTTCCCGCATGCGGAGGCAGAACCGCTCCGCGCCCGCCAGCGGAGTCACCGTGTCGAGGTCACCCTGCAGAATGAGCGTGGGGGGCAACCCTGCGCGGACGTGCTCGTCCGGCGAGATGCTGCGAATGTCTGCGCGACCGAGAAGCAGATGCCGAGGCCACAGGTCGCCCAACAGGGATACGCCCGGCGACTTGAGGACCAGTGCGTTCGGCGAACAGCTGACCCGCGAGCCAGGCTCGACATCGTCAAAGATCGCCGCACACACTGCCAGGTGCCCGCCAGCCGACCAGCCGTACGATGCGATGCGCTCGGGATCCACGCCAAGCGACTCCGCGTTAGCGCGGACCCACCGGATGACGGCGCGCGCATCCGCCATAGCCTCGATTGGCGTGATGGTCTCCTCGTCAGACAGCCGGTACTCGACCGCGATGCCGACCATCCCGGCTTCGGCGAAGCGGCGCGCGTGCGGGAACGACCACGCTGCTTCCCCGCTGGTCCAGCCGCCACCGTGGAACACGACGACCGCGGCCAGCGACTCCTGATCATGTTCTACAGGCGAGAAGACGTACGCACTGAGCTCCGTGCTGTCGTGGACCGCATAGATGTGTTCGACAGGGTCGCTGATGGCCGGAGTGTCGGCCGGACCCTCCCCGAACAGCGGCACGGCGCACAGCAACAGCGCAAGGACCATCACCAGAAGTGCAATCTGCTTCATAATTCTCCCGTGCAGTGCCATTCAGCCACCAGGCCCAACGTTGCGGGGCCGCTACCGTTTCACGACCGAGTACTTCTTCGACGAGCGGAACGGCTCGAACGGACGCCCGCCGCCCGTGAAGAACTTCGCGAAGTACTCGAGGTACTGAAGTCTCGCCGAATGGACGAATCCGCCCAGACAGTTGACCGCGATGTTGAACAGGTGCCCGCCGATGAGGATGAGGACGAACATCACCGGACCCGCGATCGGAATATCGAGCGCCATCTGCGCGACGCCGTTGATGGCGATCGCGATGGCCCCGGTGGCGAGCCCGAGCGCGAGCAGTCGCGCGTACGACAGCACGTCGCCGAAGTAGCCGACGATGTCGTAGAGCTTGAGGACGCCACCCAGGAGCTTCATGATCGGGTTCTTCGTCTTCCGCGCGCCGGTCAGCACGACGAGGGCGCCGACGAGCATCGCACCCTTCGTCGCGAACGCGTTGATCGCGGGCGGCACGTCGCCGCCGAGGATGAACCCGTAGCCGAGCGGAACGAGCAGCGTGAGGAAGACGATCCACAGAAGCTGGTCGAGGATGCCGTCAACCCACCGGCCGTCCTTGAAGTCCGCGACCATCTTGATGGCGAGGCCCGTGAAGATCTGGACGAGTCCGAGGATGAAGACGACGTTGAGCATCTTCATCGGTTCCGCGATCGGATTGAGGACGATGGCGTTCCGGACGAACGCGGGGAGCAGCGTCGGTTCGATGCCGAACCAGCTGCCCATGATGGCGCCGACGACCGCCGTCGAGAGACCGCCCATGAACAGAAGCTTCATCAGCTGTCTGCCGCCGCCCGGCTGCATCTTCTTCATCAGGAAGAACGACAGCGCCGCGAGCGTCAGGCCGTAGCCGGCGTCGCTGACGCACAGGCCGAAGAAGACGATGAAGAACGGAGCGAGAAGCGGTGTCGGGTCGACCTCGCTGTAGACCGGACGTCCGTAGAGCGTCGTCACGAACTCGAACGGCGAGACGAGCGATGCGTTCTTGAGATCGATCGGGACCTTCTCCCCGTCCTCCGGGTCGCGCGCGGTCAGCTGAAGCTCGGGCGAGATCTCCGCGAGCCGCGCCTCAACACGCTCCTGGTCGCGCGTCCGCATCCATCCCTCTATAAGATACGTCGACTCGGTCGCGCCGAAGCTCTCCTGCACGCTCTCACGCGCGAGCGTCTCCGACGCCTCGTCGAGCACAACGAGCACCTGCTCGTAGCTCTCGGCGAGAACCTCCGCCTCCTTCTTCATCTCTACTATAGAGGCCGTGCCTGCCACCGCCTCGTCGCGCAGACGCACCGCGGCCTCCGCGGGTTTGCCGGTCGCGCCCGAGAGGTCGGCCGGGCGGACGTTGTGACGCTTGAGGACGGGCGCTGCGTCCGCCACGCCCGCTCTCATATAGAGGAGCGTGATGTAGACCGTGGAGCCGGACCGTGAGATCTCTCTGACCTCAGACTCGGGCACCGCTCCGGCCAGTTCGGCGACGAGCTCATCGAACTCGGACGCCTCGACCGTGGCGAGACCTGCGCGCACCATCCGCGTGTCGCCGATGCTCTCGATGGCGCCGCTTAAGCCCTCCC
>CAZNHF010000254.1:0-3114 GCA_964572375.1 uncultured bacterium
ATGCGCGCCGGATGCCGGGTCGCATCATCGGCGCTACGGCCGATTCCGAAGGGCGGCGGGGCTACGTCATGACGCTTCAGACCCGCGAACAGCACATCCGTCGCGAGAAGGCGACGTCCAATATCTGCACGAACCAGGGACTTGTGGCGCTCGGCGCCACCGTCTACCTCTCGCTCCTCGGCGGGACCGGGCTCAAGGAACTCGCGAGGCACGTGCTCGCGAAATCACACTACGCGGCGGCCGAGCTGGCGAAGGTGCCGGGCGTGAAGCTCCGGTTCGAAGGACCGTTCTTCCGCGAGTTCGTCATCGAACTTCCGGTCGAGGCGGCCACCGTCAAGGAGGCTCTGACCGACGTCGGCATCTGGCCGGGCATCAAGTGCGGCTGTTACTACCCGGAGATGGAGAACTGCCTGCTCGTCTCTGTCACCGAGAAGCACTCGCGGCGGGACATCGACAGTCTTGTCTCGGGACTCGCCGCGGTCCTCGCGACGGGGGAGGCGTGATGGCCGAAGCCGAAAAGGGACGCGACGTGGTCGTGGAGCCCACGATCTTCGAGCTGGGACGTCCGGGCCGGCGGGGTATGCGTCTGCCCGAGCTGGACGTGCCCGAGGTCGATCCGGCCGGGGCGCTCGGCGCCGGGAACGTGCGGGTCGAGGGTCCCGACATCCCGGACCTTTCCGAGCCCGAGGTGGTCCGACACTTCACCCGGCTCGCCGAACTGAACCACCACGTCGACCGCGGGTTCTATCCCCTGGGTTCCTGCACGATGAAGTACAACCCGAAGGTCAACGAGGATGCCGCGTCGCTGCCCGGATTCACACGTCTCCATCCGGAGGCCGAGGAGCGCTGCTGTCAGGGCTCGATCTCGCTGATGTATCATCTGTCGCGCCACCTCTGTGAGATTTCCGGAATGGACGCGGTGAGTCTCGAGCCGCCCGCGGGCGCATCCGGCGAGCTTACCGGGATGCTCGTCATCCGCGCGTACCATACGGCGCGCGGCAACCCGCGCTCGAAGGTCATCGTACCGGACTCCGCGCACGGCACGAACCCCGCGAGTCTGGCGCTTGCCGGATACGACGCGGTGGAGATCGTCTCCGACGACGAGGGGCGCATAGACCTGGACGCGCTCAGGGCCGTCGTCGACGATGAAACAGCGGCCATCATGATCACGAACCCGAACACGCTCGGCGTGTTCGAGACGCGCATCAAGGAGATTATCGACGTCGTTCACGGCGTCGGCGGGCTCGTCTATATGGACGGCGCGAACCTCAACGCTCTGCTCGGAATCGTCCGGCCGGGCGACATCGGTTTCGACGTCATGCACTTCAATCTGCACAAGACGTTCTCCGCTCCGCACGGCGGCGGCGGCCCCGGTTCCGGGCCCGTCGGGGTCAAGGCCGAGCTTGCGCCGTATCTGCCGTATCCGGTCGCGTCGTTCGACGACGCGCGCCCCGAGGGGCTCCGGTACTACTTCGACTATGACCGTCCCGAGTCAATCGGCAAGGTGCACGGTGTCCACGGGAATTTCCTCGTCGCGGTCAAGGCCTATGCATACATCCTCTCGCTCGGACCGAAGGGCCTGAGGCGCGTGGCCGAGAACGCGCTGATCAACGCCAACTATATGCAGGCACGGCTTCGCGACGACTACGAACTTCCGCACCGCGGGTACTGCCAGCACGAGTTCGTGCTGTCCGCATCGAGGCAGAAGGAGCATGGGGTCAAGGCGCTCGATATTGCCAAGCGGCTTCTGGACTACGGCGTCCATGCCCCGACGATCTACTTCCCGCTCATTGTCAACGAAGCGCTTATGATAGAACCGACCGAGACCGAGAGTCGCGAGGCGCTTGATCACTTCATCGGGGTGATGAAGGGGATCGCCCGCGAGAGCGAGACCGATCCGGAAGCCGTCCGCGGGGCGCCGACGGCGACGCCCGTCGGAAGACTGGACGAGGCCAGGGCCGCGAAGGACCTGGATGTCACATGGAAGAGGCGGCGAGCGTGAGCGAGCTTTCCTGGACCGCCTGGCCGATGCAGAGGAGTCCTTTCCGCGCGATGATGGGGCTTGCGTTCATCGCGCTCGTGGCGTGGACGCTCCAGAGCTGGCTTCACGCGGGATACTTCACGATCGTGGCCGTGCTCCTGCTCTGGGGGCAGGTCGCCGGTTTCTATCTGCCGACGCGCTACACGATCAGCGACGACCGCGTCGCTGTCCGTGGTATCATTGCGAAGCGGGAGAAGGAGTGGGTCGACTTCAGGAGCTACTTCGTCGACCGTGACGGGGTACTCCTCTCGCCCTTCATCGGGCGGTCGAGGCTCGAGAGATTCCGAGGGTTGTCACTGATGTTCCATGCCAATCGCGAAGAGGTTGTCGCTTTCGTCGAGGCCAAGCTGGGAGCAGGGGAGGACGATGCCGTTCTGGGCGATGAAGGATCCACAGAGGACGGAGGCGAGGGCGGAGAAGCGTGAAACGCTCGACCGCCTCGCCGAGAAGATCATCGAGCGCCGTCTCGCCGCTCCGGCGATCCTCTTCCTCGAGTCGTCGAAGCCGCTCTCGTTCCTGGGCAACCAGACGATGGTGTTCTTTCAGCCGATCGTGCAGACGATCTTCAACTTCAAGACCTACGACGACATCATGGACCTGCTTGAAGACAGGGACAACATCGAGTACCTCTTGAAGAAGATAGAAGAACTGGAAGCTGCCGAACACAGGAAGGCGAAGGACGCAAAGAAGCGCCGCAAGGAAGAAGCCAAGGCGGCGAAAGCTCCAGAGGAAGGTTCCGATGGCTAATGACACGATCAGGGCGATCGTTGCGACTGACTGCGGGAGTACGACGACCAAAGCGATACTCATCAAGCTCGTTGACGGTGAGTATCGACTGATCGTCCGCGGAGAGGCGCCGACGACCGTCGAATCACCGTTCGAAGACGTGACAAGAGGCGTTCTCAACGCCGTCAGGGAGGTCGAGGAGCTCTCCGACCACACGATCCTTGACGGGGAGACGTTCATCCACCCGAACGACGGAAACAGGGGAGTCGACCTCTACCTGTCTACCTCGAGCGCCGGCGGCGGCCTGCAGATGATGGTGGCGGGCGTGGTGAAGAGCATGACCGCCG
>CAZNHF010000255.1:0-3113 GCA_964572375.1 uncultured bacterium
TCGGTCCCTCTTCGGAACAACCTCTTCGCACGGATGTCGCGGATTCGCTCCGGCGCTGCCTCGAACGGGTCGACGTCAAGCACGCAGAAGCTCGCCTCTTTCCCCGGCTCGAGCGTACCCCGCCTCCCCTCGTCGAACGATATCCATGCGGCGCCGCGCGTGAAGAGCGAGACGGCGTCGTACACGGAGAGCCGCTCTGACTCGTTCGGCCGGTTGACGGCCGCGTGGATGCCGAGCAGGGAGTCCATCGGGGTCACGTAGGAATCGGAGCCGCCGGCCAGGCGAACACCGGCCTCGAGGTAGGTGCGGTACGGATTCGTGCGGGCTGCACGCGTTGTTCCCAGCCGCTTCTCGATCATCCCGCCCGGCTCTCCCCAGAAGAGTTCGAAGGTCGGCTGCACGCAGGCAGCCACGCCGAGGTTCAGCATCTCCGCCATGTGGGCAGCGGACGGCAGCTCGCAGTGCTCGATCCGGTGACGAGCGTCCCCGCACTCGCCGCCGCATGCCGCGCGATAGCACCTGAGCGCCTGCCCGATCGCGCGCTCCCCGAGCGCGTGGACGGAAAGCTGGAGTCCGCGTTCGTGCGCACGACGGAAGAAGCCGGTCAGGTGGTCGTCCTCGTAGTAGAGCACTCCGTTCCCGGGGCGATCCGCATACGGCTCGTTGAGAGCCGCGGTCCCGGAGCTGAACGAACCGTCCAGGAGCAGGCACCCGCCGATCCGCGGGAGCCCGAGCGAGGTGACGCGGTCGATGTCCTCCATCTGCGCGAAGGGAACGATCTCAATCGGCAGGTTGGCCTCGGTCTCGAGCAGAACCTCGAGATCCCGGTTTTCGGGATCCGCGCTGCCGACGAGCGTGTGGACGATCCCGATCCCGCGAGACGCGGCCTTCCGTGCGGCCTCGTGGAAGCATCGGACCTTCTCCTCACGCGTCAGCGCGCCGCGCGAACGCCTGGCTGCCAGAGTGTTGGCCTCCATGCGCATGACGCCGGTCGGAAACCCGCTGTCATCGATCTCGACGCCTTCCAGGTCCGAGCCGATCTCCAGCGTCTCCATGGCTCTCGTGTTGAGGATGGAGGAGTGCCCGTCCCGCCTACGGATGACGATCGGAAGCTCGGCCGAGATCGCGTCGAGCTCCTGCACGCTCGGATACCGCCCGTCCTGTAGGAGGTCGGGGTCGAACGAGTGATCCCGGAGTACTGAGCCGTCGACACGGCGCACGCCATCCGCGATGAGTGACAGCACTTCGTCAAAACACGAGCTTGCAGAGAGGTCGACGTCGACATCCAGGAGACCGGTCTCCAGGAAATGCACGTGGCAATCCGCGAGGGCCGGCAGAACCGTGTCGTCTCCGAGGTCGAGAACGTCGGAGTCACCACCATCGGTCGGCACGGGCCCGCTCCCCAGAGCAGTGATCGTACCGCCGTCGACGAGCATCCAGTCGAGGCGCTCGTCCGCCCGAGCCATCGTGCGGATCCGGCCGGTGACGACCAACCTCGTCTGCCTTGTCTCGCTCATCGGAACCTCGTTTCATCCGTGCGCGCTTCGGTAGGAAGACGTCAGATCCTCGTCGTTTCGACGAGCTCGTAGTCGCCGAATCCATTCCTGTCAATGAACATGTACCTCGTGTGATCGCCGTAGTAGTACCACGTCTCCCACGCGTACGGCTGGGCTCCCATCGGCTGACTCTCCACATCGTCCGGCTCGCCGTGCTGGATGTAGACTCTGCCCATGTCGGTCTGCCAGCCCTCCAGGATGGTGCGGAACTTGACATTCGCATACCCGAGGCGCCTCAGAAATTCGTCACGGTACTCGTTGTCCTCGGTCGTGGGATCCGGGTCGTGCTTCTTCCAAAATCTCTCCCAGGCCGCACCCCTCTCCTCCTCGGGAGCGTCCTGCAGCTCCTCCATGTCTCTCCTGCTCGCGACGTAGCTCGCCTGGGTCAGCATCTTGTCGAAGTCCTCACCCCAGCTCATGGGAGAGGTGAGAACGCGGAAGCGCGCCTCGATCTCGGCGACGCTCCCGTTGGGTGAATGCGCGAGCGCGCGCACGATGTAGTCACCGACCTCGAGATCGAGCGCGGAGAAATCCTTCGTCTGTTCCGTGAGCCACGCAGTCTGAACGTGGGAATCGCCGAACTCGAGCTGGGTCTCGCCGTCGACGGTCTCAACCTTCACGTCCATCCGATAGACCGTGCCGCTGTCGCCGTATGCCGGCACGACAACACGCACAATCGGGTTCTCCTGTCCGTACTGGCGAGATGGGTTCGGGACGAAACACGCTTCGCCAGCCGCCACGTCGGACTCGGCCCGCTCGAACTCGATCGTTCCGAGCAGGAGCTGTCCACCCGTAAGCGCAGCAACGTCGACCGTCCGCTCGGCGTATCCCGCGGAGCGCGAGTCGAGGCTCTTGAGTTCGATCTTCAGCCGGTAGCGACCTTCGGACACGTCAACACGGAGAACCTCGCGCGCCGCGAGTTTCCGGGAGTTCGTATCGTCGTATGAGGTGAGAACGACGGCCCGCGGCCACGTGTCTCCGGCGACCTGGCGTCCGTCCCGGTCGTACAGGACGGCGGTCACCTCGAACCGCGCGCGGTAGCGACCCTCATGCCTGATGAACGACAGCTCGTCGTACGTCACGCTGTAGCTGATCTCGACAGTGCTCCCGCCGCGAATCGTGGGGACCGCCGCAACATCAACCATGAACCTCAGATCCCCGAAGCTCGACGGCGCCGTCGAATACTGCGTCCACTGCGCAGCGCACACCTGCGCGAGGAGCGCCACCGCGACGAGGGCCGGAAGCAGGACCCGGAGCTGGTACCTTCCGGAGTGACGCGGGGGGCGCCGGTGAAGCATGCCGTTACGCATCCAACCCCCTTCTTGAGTGGAGCGGTGGGCGAGCCCGCGGGCTACTCGTGGCGAAGAGACTCGATCGGGTCGAGGCGGGCGGCCTTGGAAGCAGGGTAGAGACCGAAGAAGATGCCGACGGTTACGGATACCCCGAGCGCAAGGGCCACCGACCACAGCTCGATAACGGCCGGGATCGGCGTTACCGAGGATATCAGCTTCGCGATTCCCATGGCGGCAAGCATCCCAAGGAGACCACCGATCGCCG
>CAZNHF010000256.1:0-3094 GCA_964572375.1 uncultured bacterium
CCGAAGTCAACCCATGCATCGATGTAGCCGCCAAGCGCGGACCCGGTCATATCGACGGAGACACTGCCCGTGGTGCCGGGCACCAGCGATGCCGGGAAGATGACGCCGTCCTCGTCGTCGGTCGTCATGAGGTCGTCGCCAGTCGCTGCGGCGTCAGGCTGTCCGTCCTGCTCACCGTCGATGAGAGCACCCATCTTGAAGGCCAGCGTGAACGGATGAAACGCACCGCCACTCGCGGCGTACGTCGGGTAACCCGGATCGGGCGCGTCCCCGAAGTCCTCGCCGATCTGCGCAAGAGCCGGAAGCGCAAGAGCCATCACAAGTGCTGCGATGAAGAGAAGTCTGGACCAGTGCATCGTTCCTCCCGTGGAACTGCTGCATGTTAGTCTCGCGCCGCACAGACCGTACTCCGGTCTCCCCCGGCGGCACACGATCATTCGGTCAACCAGAGGCTCCTCCAGCCTCTCAGTCTGGCGGTCAGTCAGTGAGTGTTCCAGTATCAAGTATTAATGTTCGTTTGGCGGGATTGTACCACAAGACTGCCGTTTCGGCAAGATGCAAGAGACGGCCCGGAACCGAAGCCCCGGGCCGCCCATGCTGCAGATGTACTGCTGTCAGGAGGCCGGACGGGCCCGCGCCCGACGCGCCGCTTCCCGAGGCTACTCCCCGTCGCTCGGGTCGAACAGCTCGAGCGGCACACGCTCGATTGGCTCGCTACGCGGCAGGTCGCCGCGCGTCCCCTCGTAGTCTACCCCTGCGCTCAGCGGCATCCCGTACGCCGCGGGATCCAGGTACTTGCCCATCTCACTCGCGGGTTTGTCCTGCTCGACGACGACGCCATGCGCGCGCGCGGCCGGGTCGTTCCTCACACCGGTCACCTGCCACGACACCTCCATACCCGGATCGCCGCCCGCGATGGAGAAGCTGTTGCCGCTGATCTTCTTTGCGATGTAGAGATTCGGGCCGGGCGCACCGACTGCCGTGAGCTGGTATCGAAAGTCCACGTTGAGCGCCTCGAACCAGTCAGGAAGCTGAACCCGCGCCTGACCGCTCGCATCGAGCGTCACGTTACCCGTGTACATGTTGGCCATCTCGTCGCTCTCGACACACGAGTGCTGGAGGTACTTGTTCGCGGGATCAAGCGGGTGGTCGATCCTGAAGGACTTCGTAACAGCAGTGAGCGTCCCGTTGACATGCACGTCGCCGTTGAAGTAGCCGGCGTAGTAGTTGGCGCCGCCAACGCCGGATCCGTAGACGCCGTAGTTGCTGCCGCTGCTCCCCCCTGCGATTCCATAGACTCCGTAGTGAGTGAATGAGCCACCGCTGCTCGTCGCGGCCCCATACACGCCCCGCCAGCCACCCTCGAAGTAGCCGCCGACGCCATAGTCGAGCGACTGGACGTACTTCCCGCGGACAGCCGCACCGTCCATGCTCCCGCCCGCATCTGATGCGATGACCGACAGGACCTCTGTCGCTGTCGGATCCGACACACTCATCTCTGCCACCGGACCGGCGACGTCCGTGACGATAAGCCGTGCGTCGGCGATGGTCACGTCGTCGGCGAAAGAGGCGCCGCCGCTCGAGAGGACGCTGCCATCACCCTGCACGCGAAACTCGACCGCCCCCCCACGCTCACACTCGATGAACTGGATGGCGTCAGACGAGCCTGCCGCCGCTGTGATCTGGAGTATGTCATTATTCGAGTATGCCGTTGTCGTACGCTCGATATTAACGACCCGGGAAGGTGCACCGTTGTGCTTCACGTGAATCCCCGTGACTCCCACGTCGGTCTCGACTTGGAGCTTCGCCATCGGTGCCGTGGTGCCGATACCGACATAGCCCGAAGGCGTCGCGTACATGTCAGAGCCCGACACCGTCCAGTCCGCATCGCTGCCAGTCGCTGGAGCCTGCCACGTGCCAACGCCCGACGCATCGGACGTGAGGACGTCGCCTACGGAGCCGCCTGTCGGCATCTTGAACCCGTCCGTCTCCACGGTACCCTCGACCAGGATCCCCGCGCCACCCTCGAAAAACCCCGAGTAGCCGGAGCCGTTGTTCCTCGCATGCAGGGCGGCAGACCCGGCGGTGGTTATGGCGAGCACACCGACCTCTGAATCCGAGACGAACTGCCCGGCACGAGCACCGCCTCCGGCCACGGCGTAGACAGCCGTCGTCCCCAGCGGGAATGAGGTCGGTGAGGTGTTTGCGAAGAAGCCGGCAGCGTTGCCCCCGGCATTGTGCACGCGCACGGTGAAGTTGGCTCCGCTTGATCCGTTCGAGAAGTCCGCGGCGATCATATCCCCTGCGATCACATCGAGGCGCGCATCAACCGGTTCCGCGCCGATGCCGACGTTGCCATGGTCGCGGTAGATGTCATCACCGCTGGCCTCCCAGTTCGCCTCACCAGTCAGGCCGTCGGCGAATGAGGCGTGCGCTGCGTAGGGAACCGTCTCGAACGCGGTCCGGGGCGCAAGCTCACCCTCACCCTCGACCGAGATCCCGACCCAGTACGGGACGAGGAAGTCGAGCGTCGTGAGCGTCACGACCGAACCAAGATGCGCGTTGAAGACCCCGTCCTCGACGGGCAGCGTCTGCACCTCGCACCAGAGCGACGTGCCACCTGTCTCAACGTCGTAGAGGCAGAACGTGATCTCGTAGTCGTCATCCGGGACGGGCACGCCCGCGTCGTCGCGCAGCACGCCCTGGTAGCTGATCGTCTCCGGAATGTCCGCCACCGCGCTCACGCAGAACAGCAGCGCGAACACGACGGCCGCAATCGCAGTCGCCATTCTCATCGTTCGCTCCTCCTCCCGGCATCCCCGGGCACACGAGTCCGAACTTCTTCTTCGCCATCTATTGTATTGGTGAGGCAGGACCACCGAGTGGCACCCACTCAGCTGCGGCAGTAGGATAGCACACGAATCCCGTGATAGCAAGCACGCGTTGAGCCCCTCTGCTGCCGCCGTGCGCGCGGGCGCTTCACTTGGCGGGGCGCACGCGCCCCACTTGACGGAACGCGCGGGCGGATGCTAGCGTCTTCGCATGTCATCAACTCGCGCGTGCGCCCTCGCGCTCCTTCTCTGGATGAGCGTTG
>CAZNHF010000257.1:0-3092 GCA_964572375.1 uncultured bacterium
GCGTCGATCTCGGTTCTGACGTGCGGGTTCTCGATCCCGCGCCGCTTGAGTTCGGCCTTGAGCTCGGCGAGGATGCGCCTCGGTCGGATCTCGAGCGGACACGCGAAGAGCTCGCACATCCCACACTCGCAACAGAGATAGGCCGATGTCACGTGGGCGTGCTCCGACGCCTCCATCGAGTACTGGATAGCCCGGATCGTCCTGTGCGGCGCGAGCGCGTGTCCCAAAAGCGCGCGCGGGCAGAGTTCGGTGCAGGCCATGCACTGGCAGCACGCGGCCCTGGCGATCTTGAGCACGTGGCTGGACGTTTCCTTCCGGGTCGAGATCATCCGATGCGTTGCCGGAAGGACGATGATCCCGGCGAGCGTCTTGTCGGTCGGCTCGCTCAGATCGTCCACGAGCCGTCCCATCATCGGGCCGCCCGCGATGATCGCAAAATCGTCGCACGTCGGGCCGCCTGCCGCATCGAGCAATGAGGAGACAGAGCTTCCGATGGGCGTCCACAGCGTGAGCGGCTTGCCGACCTCCCCTTGAACCGTGACGAAGCGATGCGTGACCGGGCGTCCCTCGCGGGCGTCGGCGACCTGCGCCAGCGTCGTGACGTTGCTCACGACGACCCCGACGTCGAGCGGGAGACCTGCCTCGGGAACGACGCGTCCGGTGGCCTCGTAGACAAGAAGGAACTCGTCGCCGGCCGGGTAGACATTGTCGAGAACCAGGAGTTCGACTCCGTCGGCGCCCTCGACCGCCTCGCGCAGCGCGGGCAGCGTCTCGAGGTTCTTCCTCTTCACGGCGAGCACCGCGCGGTCTGCGCCGACGCAGTCCTTCATGAGCCGAAGCCCGGTGACCACCCGTTCCGCGTGCAGCGCCATGACCGCGCTGTCGGCACGGAGCAGCGGTTCGCACTCCGCGCCGTTGGCGAGCAGTGTGTCCGCTCTGCCCTCGGCCTTGACGTGCGTCGGAAAGCCGCCGCCGCCGGCTCCCACGACTCCAGCTGCCCGTATCGCGTCACTGAGCTTCGCGCTCAAAGGCTGTCCCCCGGGGTCGAGCTCTAGACGATCCGAAAGTAGTCGACGAGGGTGCAGCGGCGCTCTCGTGTGAACGTCCGTGCGGAGGTCAGTCCCTCACCTGTCGGACTCGCGATCGTGAAGGTCGTGAACCCCTCGCCGCCGAATCCGAGTCCCGCGTACGACGGTCCGTTCTTCACGAAGATGGAGCAGTCCATGGCGCGGGCCATCAGTGACATGTGTTCGACGTTCTTCGAGTGCATGACGGCCGTGTGCCGGAAGCCGCGTTCGAAGAGCCTGGCCATCTCGATGGCGGCCCTGGCGTTCTCAGCCGTCACCAACGGGAGAACCGGCATCATCTGTTCGGTCCAGACGAGCGGATGGTCCGGCTCCGCGTCGAAGAATGCCATCCGGGCTCCCTGCGGGCACGAGAGGCCGGCTGCGTCGAGAATGACCTCGAGGTTCTTGCCGATGAAGTCGCGGTTCATCGAAGCCGGAGCGCGCGGACCGTGGTCTTCGGAGATGATCACGTCCAGAAGACGCGCGAGCGACTGTCCCTTGATCTCAACCGCTCCCGCTGAAGACAGGGCCCGCTTCAGGAGCGCAGCGACGTCCCGTTCGACGATGATCTCCTTCTCCGCGATACAGACGATGTTGTTGTCGAGGGTCGCGCCCGCGATGATGTCGCGTGCCGCCTTCTCGATGTCGGCGGTCGCATCGACGACCACAGGCGGATTTCCCGGCCCGGCAGCGACGACGCGCTTCCCGGACTGCATCGCGGCGCGGACGACGCCCGGGCCACCTGTGACCACGAGGAGGCGTACGTCCGGATGCGCCATGAGTTCTTGCGCCGAGGCGATAGATGGATCGACCGGCGCGAACAGGAGGGCCCGAGGGCCTCCTGCCGCGGCGATCGCGCGGTTCAACACGTCGATCGTCGTCAGCGAGACGACCCGCGCGCTCGGGTGGGGATTGAAGACGACCGTGTTCCCGGCCGCTACCATGCTGATGGCGTTGTTGAGGATCGTCTCTGACGGGTTCGTGGAAGGTGTGATCGAACCGATGACCCCGTACGGTGCGCGCTCGACGAGCGTCAGACCGTGATCGCCCGAGTACGCGTGGGGCCTGAGGTCTTCGACGCCGGGCGTCGCGCGGGCAGCGAGCCGGTTCTTCCGGAGCTTGTCATCCACGCGTCCGAGACCTGTCTCCTCGACCGCGAGGCGCGAGAGTTCCTCCGCGCGCTCGAGCGCTGCCGCCCGCATCGCGGAGATGAAGTCACGGCGCTCCTCGAGCGAGATCTCCCTGAATTCGCGAAAAGCGCCGATGGCGCCCTGAACTGCGGCTTCGACGTCGGGCAGTATGCCGCGGCCGTCAAAGGCCTTCGGCGTTGACGCGTCGGCCCGCACGCCCTCGATCTCTCCGAGGACGCGGTCGACGATTGCCTCGATCCCGATCCTGTCCATGGGCATCGGCGTGATGCTCCCGGGAGTGGCGACGACCGCTGCGAACGGCCCCGCGCGCTACCCTTTCTGGAAGGTAATCTCGCCGTCGACCTCGATGGAGTCCACGATGGCCATGATGACGGCGTCGGCTGGTCGGTCCTTCGTGATGGGGGTCTGTCGCGCCGAGCTGCCGCTGGCGTAGAGCACCACCTCGCCCTGTCCGGCGCCCACGGCGTCGATCGCGACGACGAACGAGCCGGTCTCGTCACAGTCCAGCCCGAGTTGCTTGACGATCTGGAGCTTCGTCCCAACGAGCTTCTGGTCCTTCTGCGTCGCGACAACGGTCCCGACGACGCGGCCGATGTTCATACGTTCCCCCCCGGACACGTAGAAGATGCCGCCCGGACAGCTCGCCGGACACCATCGACCACGCGTCAGTCGAGCGTGCTCGCTACTTCGACTTGGAGCTCTTGCCGATCGGCAGAACGCTCTCAAGGCTCTCGTGCGGACTCGGGATGACGTGCGTCGAGATCAGCTCGCCGATCTTGCTGGCCGCTGCGGTTCCGGCATCGACCGCGGCGCGTACGGCCGCGACGTCACCGCGGACCATGGCGGTCACGTAGCCGCCTCCGACCTTCTCGTA
>CAZNHF010000258.1:0-3059 GCA_964572375.1 uncultured bacterium
GATGCCGGCGAGCCGTTCGAGGTCTCGCAGTTCGGCGAGTGACGGGCGTCATCAGCGTCGGTGGCGCCTTCAGCGTCACTTGCTCCGGTGATTGAGGATGATGAGGGGGAACACGATGAGTACATCCGCCAGTCCCATAGGCGTCTTCGATTCCGGCATCGGGGGACTCACCGTCGTGGCGGAGATCATGCGGCAGCTGCCCCATGAGGAGATCGTGTACTTCGGCGACACGGCGCGCCTGCCGTACGGCCCCAAGTCCAACGAAACGGTCACGCAGTTCGCCATGCAGGACACGCGGTTCCTTCTCTCGCACGACGTGAAGATGGTCGTCGTCGCATGCAACACGGCTTCCTCTGTGGCCGCCGACCAGCTCAAGCAGGGATTCGATCTGCCGATCATCGGCGTCATTGCGCCCGGTGCGCTCGCCGCCGTTTCGGCGACGCTCTCCGGCAAGATCGGCGTCATCGGCACCGAGGGGACGATCACGAGCCATGCGTACGAGCGGGCCATCCATCGCATTGATGCTGAGATCGAGATCATCGAGCAGAGCTGCCCGCTCTTCGTGCCGCTGGCCGAGGAGGGGTGGACCGACCGCGAGGTGACACTCGTTATCGCACACGAGTACCTCACGCCGCTCCGCGATGCCGGCGTTGACGTCGTCGTCCTCGGCTGCACGCACTATCCGATCCTCAAACAGACCGTGAGCAAGGTCTTCGGGCCTTCCGTCACACTGATCGATTCAGCCGAGGAGACCGCGCGCGACGTCTCCCAGGTGCTCACGGAACTCGGCCTCGCGAACGCGACGGGGAAGAAGCCCGAGCACCGCTTCTTCGTCAGCGACGTTCCGCACCGGTTCCGCGAGCAGGCGGAACGCTTCCTGGGCGCGACACTGCCTGAAGTGCAGCTCGTGACGATCGACGAACTAACCAGATCGTCCGCCTAGCCGGGAGAGCACGATGCAGCTTGTCCTCGCGACACGCAACGAACACAAGGTTCGGGAGATCCGCGGGATCCTCGAAGGGCTTGACGTCGAACTCCTTTCATTCCTTGACCTTCCCGACATGCCGGATGTCATCGAGGACGGCGCGACACTGGATGAGAACGCAGTGAAGAAGGCGGTCGAGGTCGCGGCTGCAACAGGGCTTCCGTCCCTCGCCGACGACACAGGGCTCGAGGTGGACGCGCTCGGCGGTGCGCCGGGCGTTCGTTCGGCGCGGTACGCAGGTCCCGCATGCGACTACGGCGCGAACAACACGAAGCTGCTCGCGGAGCTCAGCTGTGTTGACGACGCCCGTAGAAGCGCGGCGTTCCGATGCGTCGTCGCGCTTGCGAAACGGGACGGGCTCGTCGGGACGGTGGAAGGCAGGACGACCGGGACGATCATCCGGGCCCGCCAGGGCGACGGCGGATTCGGATACGATCCGCTCTTTAGACCGGACGGGTACGAGCGCACATACGCGGAGATGAGCGACACGGAGAAGAACGCGATCAGTCACCGGGGACGCGCCGTCAGGGCGTCTCGGCGGCTCGTTGAGGAGCTTCTCAGGACCGCAAAACAGGGCTGAAAACGCCTTGTTCGAGGGGCGCGCGGCGCGCTCGAACCGGTGCGGGTGCCGAGACGGACGCAGCGTCGTAAGTGCCAGCGTAGCAAACGGTTATACGTATTTCCCCGCTCAGAATGGTTCTCCTTGCGCGCCCTTATCGAGCCGTGTTAGACTCTATTTCGTCAGTAGTATCATGCAGACATCACCGCTTGATCTGGCCGACTTGGCTTCCTCTTGAAGTCAGGTCGTTTTGTGGCCGCGGGCCTCCCATTGGGCCGCGGCCACGCCTTTTCTGCCACCCGCGCAGTCGGTGACGGATACCGATGCCCCGACGATATCAGCGCCCGCTTGTGTCGCAAGGTCGGGCGACTCCGCGTTGACGACGAGTGCCAGCGCGTGTAGGATGCAGCATCTTCGGTGTCTCTGGGGGCGCCGCAACATCCCGCGAGTCTACCTGCCCTCGTGCAGGACGTTGGAGGTCCGCGGCCTCCCGCCCCGGCCAAATCATCCTCGTGTCGTGTTTTCGGTGGCTGTTCCGTCATGAGTCGGCCCCTGTGGCACGACGGGACGCATCTTCCCTGTGAATTGTGCGTCGAAACAAGTAGTGAGATTCGCATTGGCCTCCAGCCCGCGGCATGCTTGCCGGGATTAGCGCAGGCCGGGTAGGTGCGTTCAGGAAGAGGAGAGCCTTGACGAGGAACACGATCAACTGGCCTCGCCAGCGCATCCGCCGTGGAGGTCTGCGCGCGATCCTCACGATCGCTGTGTGTGCGGCATGCGCGAGCCAAGCCAGGGCCGATCCGGACAGCGTCCTGGAGTCATCGTCCGAATTCACTCTGGAGGCGTGCGTCGAGCGCGTGCTCGACGTGACGCCGGGCGTCAGCGCAGCGCGCCACGAGTGGCTCGCCGCCCGCGAAGCCGTGGGCCGTGTCGGCTCCCTGCCTGACCCAATGCTCACATACGGCTACTTCATCGACGAGGTGGAGACTCGCGTCGGTCCCCAGGAGCAGAAGCTCGCGTTCCGGCAGACGCTCCCGTGGTTCGGGAAGCTGCGGCTGAGATCCGAGGCGGCGCGGGCCGATGCCGACGCCGCATACCAGCGATACCGGCGAGCCGTGGCGGAGGCCGTCTTCGAAGCGACCGACGCGTACGTCGAGTACGCGAATCTCAGAATCTCGATCGACATCCTCTCGCGACGCGCGGCGCTTCTCGCAGACCTCGAGGGTGTCGTTCGGGCGCGCTATGCCTCCGGCGACGTTCCGTACGCCGACCTGATGCGTGCCGGCATCGAGCGTGCACGCGTCTCCGATCGACTGGCCGCGGCCGTTGCTGGGCGCCGACCTCTCTCGGCGCGTCTTGCGGCGGCACTCGGCTTGACGCGCGCGGAGGCGCTGCCCTGGCCGGACGGGCTGCCGAGCGTCCGCGCTCAGGCACAGGGCGGCGAACAGGCGGAACTCACGCGCGAGAGTCCGGAGCTCCTGATTCTCGGCAGTCGGATCGTGAAGGCGGAACGCT
>CAZNHF010000259.1:0-3051 GCA_964572375.1 uncultured bacterium
TCAACTACGCCGACGAGATCGACCAGATCCTTTCGGACAACGATATCGAGAAGAGCCATATCACCCTTGCCCACGTCGTGAGCGCCTCATACGAGGTGACCGATTTCAGCCACACTCACGACTGGGTCGTTACGGGCGAGATCACGGTGAGAAGACTGGACGCGACCGGCACAACGGCGACGATCGTCGCGTACGCGAGCCAGTCGGTTCAGGCGACCCTCAACAAGAGCACGCCGGCCGTGCTCGTCCAGGAGGGCGTCGATCTTCTCAATGACGCGCTCGACGACTATCTCGCGGGCGAAATGCCGGTCCTCGAGTTCGCGGTCGTGAGTACGACTGGCGACGTCGATCCGGACCCGAGCCCTTCGGACATCATGGAGTTCGATTGGACGGCCTGCATCGCGTTCCACATCGTCGCAACCGTCACCACGGACACACCGGACCCGTTCGGTGGGTACAACGTGGAGTAGCTTGCGGATTCCGATGCCGCGACAGCGGGAAACGAAGCGTCACAGTGCTGCGCGGACGGCGGGATATCGCTGAGACGGTTGCACACGACAGCTCCGAGAAAGCAGAAGGCCGCCCGGCAACCGGGCGGCCTTACTGCTGGCCCCTCCTCACGGGAGAGACCGATGGCGTACAGAACATGTCACGCTCCCGAATGAAGTGTTGTGGTGACTCCCCCCGACCGGCAGCCGCTACAGGCTGTGCCAGCCGCCGGCAGCCCACGCGAAGAACCGCACGACCCACTCGAAGATCGTGTCGCCACCGTCAACATCGGCCGCGAAGCACACCACCGGCGTCGCGAGGACGATCAGAAGCGTAAGGTAGAGTCTTGCCGTGAACCGCTTCATGCTCATCACCCCCTTCTCAGTTCGAAGGAATCGGGAACCCATCCATCCCCTCCACCGAGGGTTCCCTTGTCAAAACGCACGGCGACCAGATAGCCGCCACTTCTCACTTTCGCGTAGCTCCTGCTCTCTTCCGTCAGAACGATCCTCGACTCGAGCGTGCTGAACACACGCTTTTCGAGGATGCTGTCTGTGAGGAGCAGCTCCTTGCTGACAACCTCCTTGTCGCCGTACCGGAACACGAAGCGACAGTCGTCGCAGAGCTCGAGCCTGCCACCGTCCTCGATGTAGACCACACACATCACGTAGTCGTCAGGGTTCTCTCGGATCCGGGCGTGCAAAAGAAATCCGCCCCTGGATTCGAGGCGGATGAGTTCACGTCCTGCTCTTGTCTGCGAAAGGGTCGAAGGCCACGTCTCTTCTTCGATGATGACCTTATGCTTGAAGGCCGCGATGACGCCCGGGGCGACCTCTCGTTCGATGGACTGCTTCCTCCCGGCCTGTGCTCCAAGTGCCAGGATCAGCATGACGACCGTGACTGCCATCGTGAGTGACTTCATAGTCTCCCTCCTACGAAGACTGCGTACGACGGGTGTGAGTTGCATCATGTGTGCCACAGGCCGCGTCTGCCGGAGACACTTCACCGTAACCGGTTGTGTGAAATGGGATTGCGAGACATTGAAACACAGGCGAGTTTGCACAGTATACTGCGGGTAGGCAATGTTGCGTCAACTTCGTTGACGAGCGGCCGCTCAGGTGTGTGCGGGCGTGGTACGGATGGAGCGCAATACCGTCAACCGCGGGGAGAAACCCGTGTCGCTCCGGAGTGTGTCGGCGCTACTCGTATCGGAGCGCGTCGATCGGATGCAGGCGAGCCGCCTTGCGGGCGGGATAGTACCCGAAGAAGATGCCGATCGCTGCGGAGAACCCAAACGCCAGGGCAACAACCGCGGGACTGATCACTGTCGTCATCCCGGCGAAATTGTTCAGGATGACCGAGACACCGAGCGCGAGCAGCACGCCGATCGTGCCTCCGATGAGGGCGAGAACGACGGCTTCCGTCAAGAACTGGACGAGAACGTCACTCCCCCGGGCTCCGACGGCCATGCGGATGCCGATCTCGCGCGTCCGCTCGGTCACCGAGACAAGCATGATGTTCATTATGCCGATGCCCCCGACGATGAGCGAGACCGCCGCGACGGCTGCTAGCAGAAGCGTCATGACCTCCGACGTTTCGGTCGCCATCTCCATGAACTCAGCCTGGCTCCGGATCCGGAAGTCGTCATCTTGCCCGATCTCGAGACGGTGCGCCTCGCGCATGATGATGGTGAGCTCCTCCTCCGCGGCCGGTGACTGCTCGACGGAAACGGCACTCATGTAAATGCTCGAGATGTAGCGTCCGCCCGCGAGGCGACTGAGCGCCGTGGACGACGGGACAAGAATGACGTCATCCTGATCCCCGCCGAAGGACGCTTCGCCCTTCGACTCCAGCACTCCAATCACCTTGAACGGCGTGTTCCTCACTCGGATCTGCGCTCCGACGGCGTCACCGCTCGGGAAGAGGTTGTCCGCAACCGTCTTGCCGAGCACGGCGACCTTCGACTTCGCCCGGACGTCCCGCTCGGTGAAGTACGCGCCGTACTCGATGTGCCAGTCTCGGACTTCCTCGTACTCAGGATCGACGCCGCGAACGGTCGTGTTCCAGTTGCTCTCCCCACCGATGACCTGCGCTCCGACGCGCACCTCCGGCGATACAGCCGTGATCAGCGTGGCCTGCCTCCGTATGGCCTCGACGTCGTCGAGCGTCAGACGGTTCTGCGTCCCGCTCTGGCTGACGCCATGCGACCATGACCGCTCCGGGTAGACCATCAGCATGTTCGCGCCGAGCGACGAGATCTGCGATTCTATGTCCTGCTGCGCTCCCTGCCCGACGCCTACCATCACGATGACGGCACCGACGCCGATGATGACGCCGAGCGACGTCAGCAGACTCCTCATGCGGTTCTTCACGAGGCTCTTGAACGCGACCTTGAGCAAGTTCTTGAACTTCACGGCGCCTCCGTCAGGCCTTTCTGTTGTTCGCCACCTCGTCGCGGACGATGCGACCGTCGGTCATCTCGATCGTCCTGCGCGTGTACTCGGCGATGTCGTGCTCGTGGGTAACGATGAGCACGGTGATGCCCTGCTCGTTGAGCTCCTG
>CAZNHF010000260.1:0-3046 GCA_964572375.1 uncultured bacterium
GCGACGAGCAGATGCTCCAGACGAACACGGGCGGGCGCTGGGGATGGACGTATCCGAACATCGTCACGCTCGCCGACGAGGGCGAGTGCGGTCGGACCTATCTCTTCTGGCGCGGCGGCGACGGTCGGCCGGCCATCTCGTCCTCAGACGACGAGGGCGAGACATGGACGAAGGCGGCGAACCTCATCTACAGCGAGGGCGTGCGCCCGTACCTCAAGGTCGTCGCGGACGGCTACACGCGCATCCATCTCGCGTTCACCGACGGGCACCCCCGACACGACCCGACCAACAGCCTATACTACTGCGTTTACGAGGACGGCGCGTTCTACCGGGCCGACGGGACACACATCAAGGACATCGATGACCTCCCGCTCTTTCCACGCGACGCAGATCTCGTCTACGACGCACACGCCGACAGCATCCGCTCGTGGGTGTGGGACATCGCGCTGGACGAGTACGACCGCCCCGTCATCGCCTACACGAACTTCCCCGCGACCGACGACCATCGCTACCGCTACGCTCGATGGAACGGAACATCGTGGGACGACCACGAGATCTGTGCCGCCGGAAGCTGGACGGTGGATGCCGACCCGGAGAAGCACAACATCCGTTCGGAGCTCTGGTACTCGGGTGGCATCGCGCTCGACCACTCGGACCCGTCTGTCGTCTACCTCTCCCGCCCGGTGAACGAGATCTTCGAGATCGAACGCTGGCAGACAACGGACGGCGGAGCGACGTGGATGCACGAGCCGGTCACGTGCGGCTCGGTCGCAAACAACATCCGTCCCATCGTTCCCCGCGACCACACACCCGATGGCCCGGATGTCCTCTGGCTCCACGGAGACTACATCCACTACAAGAAATTCCAGACCTCGGTCCGCATGCGCGTTCCAACGAGACCCACGGTTCGATGACCGCCCACTCGCCGCACCGTTGACCCAACGCTCAAGTTACGGTACTCTTGCCGAAATCATCTGATTCATGTAATCTGCCCCAACCGGAGATACTGATGCGCCACTGCTTCGTCGTGCTCACAGCCCTTGCAGTCCTCTCCTCCGCAGCCACCGCGACCGTCCATGTTGTGGACCAGGCCTCGGGACCGTACTACTCCATCCAGAATGGCCTCAACGCCGCCGGCAATGACGACACCGTCCTCGTGATGCCCGGAACCTACACCGGCGTGATGAACCGCAACCTCGACTTCGGCGGCAATGACATCGTCCTCGAGTCGTCGGGCGGAGCGGATGTCACGATCATCGACTGCCAGAACGCGGACAGGGCGTTTGTCTTCAACGAGTCTGAGGGTGCGGCCGCGGTCGTCCGTGGATTCACGATCCGCAACGGCCGGTACGACGGGGACTCCGGTGGTGGCATCCTCGTGTTCAGCTGCTCGCCGACCCTCGAGAACTTGATCATCGAAGACTGCGCGAGCTCAGGCGGCGGCGGTGCGCACTTCTATCAGTCGCACTCCAACATCACGAACTGCGTCTTCCGACGGAACAGCGCCCAGCAGTTGGGTGGCGGTCTGACGACCTACCAGTCGGAGATAGACGTCATCGGCTGTCTCTTTGAGGACAACACGGCGGAGGGCAGCGGAGGTGCCATCAGTAACCTCAACTCCTGGAACTACATCAGGAACTGCACGTTCGTCGGCAGCAGCAACTTCCACATCGATTTCATGTCCGGCGGCTCCGTCGAGATTGCGTCCTCCGTCATCTCTCACGGCGTGAGCGGCGGACCGATCCAGTGGGATGGCGACGGCACTCTCCTGACAACGCAGACAGTCGTGTTCGGTAACGCCGGTGGCGACAGTCTCGCAGGCGACCACAGCAACAATCTATTCGGCGAGCATCCGCTCTACTGTGATCCGTGGAGCGGCATCTACACCTACTGCTCCAACTCTCCGTGCCTGGCGACGAACAGCTCGTGGCTGTACGACGTCGGCGCGTACGGTGAGGGCTGTGGCGACTGCAGCTCCCCGGTCGAGAAGCAGACGTGGGGCAGCATCAAGGCGCTGTACAGGTAGGCGTGCAGGGTCAGTCGCAACGGACCGGATGGGGCCCGCCGAAGACGCGGGCTATGCGGAACGCCTTCCCGCCGGGGGGCACGGTGACGCGGCCGAGGACGACCGGCGCGGCAGCACCCGAAGACTGAATGGTCACTTCATACTCGCCCGGGTCCACAGAGATCCGGGCGAGCCACATCTCGGCTGGCAGTGTGATCCAGCCGCGCGTATCGGCCACCTCGCTCTCCGCCACAGCCCGCGTCGCGATGTCCTCGACGAGCCAACCGAGGATCCAGGCCCAGACGCTGCTCTCACCGGAAGGTGTCGAGAACGGACGGTCGGTATCCTCGCCCCGACGCTTCGCCTGATCATGTTTCGCCGTCGCGAGCGCGATCTGCTTCATCGTCGCGCGGAGCGTGGACCGCAGCTTTACGAACCCGATGCGCCGTTCGAGCGTCCAGCGCGCGAGCGCGTCCATGTCCTGCGCGCGCTCGGCCCACGCCTCGCACGCAATCCCGCTCACCGGGGTCAACGTCGCCACGCTGTCCCCTGTCGCGGTGGCCACGGGTGTGCCATCAACCGCTCCCGGCGTCGGCCCGACGATGGGCGCCGCCGCCACGCGGAAGCCCTCCGGCTTCTGCCAGACGCTCTCGAATACCGGATACGCGATCTTCACGACTGCCGCCAGATTCGAACTCCCGCGGAGCTCCTCGGGCACGAACGCGCGGTGAATGGGAACCTCGAACGACTGTTCGACCTTGAACGGCGCCCATCCCGAATCGATGACGACGACGATCTCGCCGGACGCCGGAGCGTCGGTAGCGGCAACACGCGACACGGTCACAGCACTCTCAACAACGCCGGTGCCGCCATCCGGCGCGGAGGGTGCTTCCTGCCGCGGCGGCGCAAGCCTGTCGAGCGATTCACGGAGCCCGTCCGGCACACGCAACCCGAAGCCGGACCCGGACCCGGTCTCGCCCTTGTACGCCCGCACCGCGAACTCGTAGTCGATGCGCGCGTCGTCGGCCTTCCCCTCCGCCT
>CAZNHF010000261.1:0-3041 GCA_964572375.1 uncultured bacterium
CCACGATCCCCACGAGCTCGCCCGCGCCTCCGGCAAGTCGGCCTTCGTTCCTGTACACGGAGTAGGCGACCGCGCCGGAGACATCGTTCCACGCGAGCAGGAGGTCACCGTCCGCGCCCTCCTTGAAGGAGATCTCCATCAAAGCCGAGAGTACGTTCCCGGTTCCCACGTAGAACTCGCCGTCGCAATACGCGACCTCGGACGCTGCCCTCGCCTCGCCGTAGGGATAGAAGCTCCCGTTCCAGCCCGCGCTCGGATAGTAGACGCCGCCGAGTTCAACCCGCTGCGTGCATGTGCTCGGGTTGATGAGCGCCACACCGCGCGTGAAGCGCCTGAGCGCCACCTTGTCTCCGTTCTCGATCCAGGGAGACTCGCCCGGCCATGCGTCGATCGGCTCGAAGCGGTCGATCGGAACGCCCAGGTCCAGTTCGTACAGCTCGTGCCACCACGTCTGGCAGTGGTCGGGAAGTCCCCGGCCGCCGTCGAAGGAGTAGTATCCGTCCCCATAGACGAGCGTGCTGGCGAGCGTGTATCTGAGCTTCTGCTCAGCGGCCCCGTCCGGCATGTCGCCCGAGACATCGGCCACGCCGTGCCAGATCGCGTTGAGGATGTTCACCGCGGGTTTGCGGTAGCGCGACTGCATGGTCACGTACCCGTAGCCCGGAGCCGTCACGTTCTCTTTCCACTCGCCGTGCATGTCCGGAAAGTCCTCGCGCGTGCCTCCATCGCAAGCCTCGTAGAGCGTGTTGTTCCCGTTCGTCACGATGAGATAGTCAGGACCGACATACTCCCTGAGCCGGGTGACGAGAACCTCGGTCCCGGCCCTCCACGTCGCATTCAACTCCTCCGGCGAATCGGCCTGGGCGTTCCCGTCGGAGTCGATCCCCCACGGAACCACGCCGCCCACCCACGCGATGTCGTCCATGCAGTAGTCGAGATAGACTCCATCCCAGTATCCGCCGGGCGCGAGCCGGTCCGCGATGTGCTTCGCGAGCCATTCGCTCAGAGTGCGCCCGTCCTCGTCGGTCGGACAGGACGTCGTAAGATTCAGAACGTAGTCCCCGCACCCGAGCCGAATACGCTGTCCTATCCTGTCGCACAGCCACCAGTCGTTCGCGTCCAGCGCCGCGCCGAGGTCGCTGTAGATCGCCGGCGCATCCCAGTCACCGTGGTAGCCGATGGGCATGTGCGCCAGCAGGATGATGTCGGGATTCAGTTCGCGGAGTGTGGAAAGCTCGTCCTGATACCAGTCCTGACCACGGGCGGCCAGTACAAGCACGTCGTACCGCGCCAGCTTCTCGAGGTCGGCACCGATGAGTGTCGGGAAATAGATATTGGCGAGACGCGGGTAGGAGCCGGGCGTTCGGCCAAGGGCGGGGCGTGAGGCCACCAGGAGTGCGATGGTCAGCACGGCGACCGCCGTCACGCGGACGAGGAACCCAAGGTCCCCGTGCCGAAGGCCGCTGTCCACTCGCTCCTTCGCCATGGCTGTCGTCCCCCCCGTTGAAGCGGTCTCGTTCACCTCCCTTACTGCTCATGTCTATATTGCAACACCTGTGCCAACCGGCAAGTAACAGGCCCGCCCGAGTCTCCCCCGGACGGGCCTCTTCCAAACAACGACGATTCACGTTCACTTATGGCGCGGGCATGACCACCATCTTGCCCCGGGATGCCACCCCGGCGGTCTCGACGGCCACCAGATAGCACCCGGCTGCCACCCGGCCGCCCCGGCTGTCCCTGAGGTCCCACTCGACGCTCGCACGCCCGGAGACGGCGCTACCGTGAGATGCCCTGTGGACCAGACGCCCTGTGATGTCGTAGATGCTGACGACCAGTTCTCCCCCGGGCGGGGACCCGGAACCGATATCGAACACGACTCGCGTTGAGCAGAGCGCGGGATTCGGGCTGCAAGACACGAGCCTGACAGGGCCCGTCTCTTTGGCCATCTCCCCCGCGCCATCTATCCCGCGTAGCTCCACCGCCCCGTCGACATCAACGGCACAGCCCCACGGGTACGCTTCCCGCTCCCACGATCCGTCGTCCACTGTCTCGGTTCCGGTCCCACCCGCCCATCCGGGGTCTTCTCTTCCAGCCGCGCGGCCCGGCCTGAGCGCCACGACCTGTGAGGGCGAGCCCTCGCATCCGGTCGCGTCGATCGGGGCTACCCGATAGAACGCGGACTCCCACACGGCCAGCGTGTCGCTGAACGACGGCGTCTCCACGACCGCGTTCAGAAAGACCGGACTCAGGGTCCCCTCCGGACGGTGCGACTTGTAGACGCTGTACCGCACTGCGCCATCCACGGGTTCCCAGGTCAGCGATACGACATCGGACTCGCCTCTGGTCCACGTCACTCCCGCAGGCATCAGCGGGAGCTGGCCGAAACCGACCAGGAGCACGCCCGACTGCCGCTCCACCTCCACATCGCTCCGCATCGCCCGGTACGGGTAGAACGAGCCATTGAAGGCCGCAAGCGGAGCGTAGATGCCCGCGAGCCCTACCGTCTGTGTGACCGTCGTGGGATTCACGACGACGACTCCCCGCTCGAACCGCCTGCGACGGACCATGGAGGCGTTCTCGACCCACTCCACGCTCTTGGTCACCTCCTCCGAACGCCCGCGCGACATGCCAAGGTCGATGTCGTACCAATCGTGCCACCAGTCCTGCGAGTGGTCCGGAAGTCCGTCGCCACCATCGAACGAGAAGTAGCCGTCCCCGTAGACCAGAGTGCTCGCGAACGTGAACGTGAACTTGCGTTCGAAGGCGTCGTCGCGAACAAGTTCGCCGCCTTGGACCGACCCGTCCCACATCGTGTTGACCGTCGAGAGCACGGGACCGGAGTACTTCGTGCATATGGCCTGATAGCCCCACTCGGGGTTCGTCATGTTCGCAAGCCAGTCCCCGTGCATATGGGGAAACCCCTCCCGGGTCGAGCCGTTGCACTGCCCGTAGAGGGTGTTGTTCCCGTTCGTGGTGACTATGAACTCGTTGCCGACGAGTTCGCGCAGACGGAGCGTGAGAATCTCCATCCCCGCTCGCCA
>CAZNHF010000262.1:0-3037 GCA_964572375.1 uncultured bacterium
AACTGCGAAGAGACTCCGGCCCGCTAGCGGGCGCGAGGCTAATCACGGAATACACAGAGAGGGCCGCTCCCATGGGAGCGGCCCTCGTATCGTTTCGTTCGCG
Source organism: uncultured bacterium (assembly GCA_964572375.1). Lineage (GTDB taxonomy): Bacteria > Joyebacterota > Joyebacteria > Joyebacterales > Joyebacteraceae > JAPEKQ01. The sequence continues at coordinate 104 of CAZNHF010000262.1, forward strand.
GTGCGCTGGCTGCGGCTCCTACCCCACCACGACATTCAGAAGCCGGTCCGTCACGAAGATCACACGTCGCACGGTCTTCCCTTCGAGATGCCTCGCAACCCGCTCGTCCGCCTGCGCCAGCTCGAGGACAGTCTCCTCGCACGCGCCTCGCTCCGCCTCAACGTCACCCCGGAGCTTACCGTTCACCTGTACCGCGATCGTAACGACGTCCTCGCGGGCGGCCTCCTCGTCATACGAGGGCCATACGCCCCTGAAGAGTGTCCCGTCGCCCCCGGCGCGCTCCCAGAGCTCCTCGGCGAAGTGCGGTACCATCGGCGCGAGGAGGACCGTCACGGCCTCGAGCGCCTCGGCGATCGCCATGCGCTCTCTGTCGGCCGGCTCGGTTGCGAGCCCGTCAGCGAACGTCCGCGTCGCGTTCGCGAGTTCCATCACCGCGGCGATCGCGGTGTTGAAGTGGAACCCCTCCATGTCGTGCGTCACCTTGCGGATCGTCTGGTGCGTCTTCCGATGCAGGGCCACGATGCCTTCGGGAAGCCCGTCGGCCGCGAGCACCTCGGCAGCCTCCGTCAGCCCGCCGGCAGCGAATGGCCATTCCTCGACGAGACTCCAGACGCGATTCAGAAAGCGGAACGCCCCCTCTACAGCCGTGTCGTTCCACTCAGCGTCCCGGTCGGGCGGTCCCGCGAAGAGCGTATAGAGCCGCTCCGTATCAGCGCCGTATCTCTCGATGAGTGCGTCGGGCGGCACGACGTTGCCCTTCGATTTCGACATCTTCTGGCCGTCTTTGTAGATCATCCCCTGCGAGAACAGCTTCTCAATGGGCTCGTCGAAACTCAGAAGGCCAAGGTCCCTTAAGACCTTCGTCATGAATCGTACGAAGATCAGGTGACCGCACGCGTGCTCCACACCACCGATGTACTGGTCGACCGGGAACCAGCGGTCCACATGCTCCTTGACGAACGGCATCTCGTCGTTCTGCGCATCGATGTAGCGCAGAAGATACCAGCTCGAATCGACGAAGGTGTCGAGCGTATCGGTCTCGCGCCTACCGGCACCGCCGCACTTCGGACATGGCGCCTCGAGAAACGTCTTCGAGGTCGTCAGGGGCGACTCCCCCTTGCCTGTGAACTCGACGTCGGTCGGAAGCAGAACCGGAAGGTCCGTCTCAGGAACCGCGACCGGGCCGCAGTTGTCGCAATAGATGATCGGTATCGGCGTCCCCCAGTAGCGCTGGCGGGAGACCAGCCAGTCCCTCAGGCGGTAGCTCACGGTCCGGCGACCGATCCCCGTCTCCTCCATCCAGTCGGCGATCCGTTCGATGCCCTCGCGGTTCGGCAGGCCGTCGAACTGCCCTGAGTTCGCCTGGACACCGTCCTCGACGTACGCCTCCCCCATTGCACCGGCGTCCAGCGACTCCTGCGGCCGGTCGATGACGACGCGAACGGGCAGATCGTACTCACGGGCGAATTCGAAGTCGCGCTGATCGTGCGCCGGCACCGCCATGACGGCGCCGGTCCCGTACTCCATGAGCACGTAGTTGGCGATCCACAGCGGGACCTTCTCACCGTTGACCGGGTTGATGACGTGCCGGCCCGTCCATACGCCCTCTTTGCGGACGTCGGCCGCGCCGCGCTCGAAAGCGCCCTGTGCCTTGACGCGCTCTGCGAACGCCAGCACCTTCTCCTCATGTTCGGTTCCGGCGACGAGTTCCCGCACTTTGGGATGCTCGGCGGCCATGACCATGTAGGTCACGCCGAAGATGGTGTCGACCCGCGTCGTGAAGCACGGGAGCAACTCCTTCGTGTCCTCTATCGTAAAATCGATCTCCACGCCCTCGCTCCGACCGATCCAGTTCCGCTGCATGATCTTCACTCGGTCCGGCCATCCGTCCATGCCGTCGAGCGCTTCCAGGAGCTCGTCCGCGTAGTCGGTGATGTGCAGGAACCACTGCTCGAGGTCGCGAATCCCCACGGTCGCGTCGCAGCGCTCGCAGCGTCCGTCCACGACCTGTTCGTTCGCAAGCACGGTCGCACACGAGGGACACCAGTTGACCGGAGCAGACTTGCGATAGGCCAGCCCGCGCTCGAACATCTTCACGAAGATCCACTGTGTCCAGCGGTAGAACGATGGCCGGTGCGACGAGATCTCACGCGCCCAGTCGTATCCGATGCCCCACTTCCGGAACTGCACCTTCATCTTGTCGATGTTGGCGTCGGTCCAGACGGGCGGATGGATGCCGCGCTGGATGGCCGCGTTCTCTGCCGGAAGACCGAATGCGTCCCATCCCATCGGCGTGAGCACTGAGCAGCCGCGCATCATCTTGTAGCGCGAGAGCGCGTCGCCGATGATGTAGTTCCGGCCGTGCCCCACGTGTAGATCGCCCGACGGATACGGGTACATCACGAGGCAGTAGAAGCGGTTCCCGGCGTCAGTCGGGCACGCGAAGAGACCGACCTCATTCCACTTCTTCTGCCACTTCGGCTCGATCTCCTGGAAAGGATAGCGGCTCATGATCGTACGCCTCGCTCAGGGACGCTCCGTGGGAGCGTCTCGGGGTCAAGAAAACGGCCGGCACCGGGACTCGGTGCCGGCCGGGAAGAATCCGCGTTTCCGGCTGTCCCGCTAGAACATGTACGTGAAGGACATGCCGGGGACGATCTCATCGTGCAGGTTCTTGCCCTGCGAGTAGTCGCCGTTGGTGAATCGCTCGTACGGCTTCTCGAGGCTCTCGCCCATGTAGTAGAGAAGAGAGAAATCCAGCGTCCATCTGTCCTGGCGCTGCTGGAATCCGAACGAGAGGGCCGAGTGCGCCTGCTGCGGCATCATGAACTCGAGGTCGTCTGCCGAGGTCAGCGCCTGCTCACTGGCGTATCCGAGCATGATCGACGTCGATCGCGACACCCGGATGTCGAATCCGACATGCACGCCGAGCGC
>CAZNHF010000263.1:0-3028 GCA_964572375.1 uncultured bacterium
CCTTCGCTGTGCTTCTGCCGATCGCGGTGCGCGACCTGCTGCACAAGGGGCCCGATGCGTTCGGTCTGCTCATGTCGGTCTTCTCGGTCGGGTTCCTGGTCGCGTCGGTCCTGCTCGCGGTCATCAAGGAGCGCGAGCGGAAGCACCCGCTTATCATCTGGGGCATCGCGGCTGGGGGTGTGTGCCTGGTCCTGCTCGGTGTGTTCCTACACTACCCGGCGTACATCGTCCTCATGGCGATGCTGGGCATCATGATGGGCCTGGCGAACATCGCCATCGCAGCGCACTTTCAGGCGGTCGTCCCCGACGAGCGCCGGGGACGCGTGTTCGGGTTCATGGGGACGCTGTCCGGCGGACTCCAGCCGCTGGCGTTCGGCATCATCGGGCTTCTGGCCGACGCCGTTTCCGTGCCGGTCGTCTTCATGGTCTGCGGCGGTGCCATCGTTCTCGGAGGATTCTATCTGCTCTTGATCCCCGGGATGCGCGAGATCTAGTGTCGCGCGGTCCCGGGGATGCCTGTGACATGGAACACCGCGATCCCGAAGATGCCTGAGATTCGGAAACCCTACCGGAGGATCGCGACCTTCGCCGAAAGCGTGCGGTCATCGACCTGCGCACGCACAAAGTAGATGCCGGATGCGACCGGGCCGCCATCGTCCGTCCGTCCGTTCCACGACAGGGCGTGTGTGCCAGCCGGCAGTATTCCATCCTCGATCTCCGCGACCAGCCTTCCGGACACATCGTACACGGATACGAAGACCGACGACTGCCTGGGGAGTGAGAGCTCGAGCTGGGCCGCGCCTCCTCCGGCATCGGGGCATGCGGCCAGGTTCATCTCTCCCGGAACCGCGTCCTCACTATCGCGGCCGTTACGGAACGGTCCGGGCGAGGCGGACTGCCAGAGCGGTGTGACCTCATCCCTCAACCGCCAGTGCACCCGCTGCCCGAGTTCCTTGCTGTAGTAGCCGTTGTAGACCGTGACGGCCGTCGCCGCGTTCGCAAGGAAGCCGTCCAGTCCCTCGCCACAAACGAACGCCACGTCGAGCTCGAGCATCTCACCCGGCGCGAGCGACGCATACGGTCCGGTGACAAGATGGAACCTGACGTCGTCCGGCAGCGTGGGTGCTCCCGGGACACCCGCGTCCCGCAGGAAGCGGTACTGCCCTCCGTCGAGGTCGGGTTCATCGCCACCGGTCCAGAGTTCGTAGCCGTGCGGTTCGACTGCGACAGGGGCGGAGACGCCGCCCGGGTCCGTCGTGTGGTTCAGAAGCACGACGCCGAAGTACCCGTTCCAGTCCCCGTCAGCACCTCCCGCGGCATCGTGGGCGCACGCAGCCATCACCCTCACAGGAGCGTAATGGCCGTCGAGGCCGGGTGTCACCATCTGGTCGGCCACGAATCCGATGTCATCCTCCCACGGATACTCCACATCGGGATCGCCTATGTCCGGATCCGCCAGAATGGCGATGAAGATGTCGTTCCAGTCGTTCGGCGAGTTGTTCGTAAACTCGTAGTGGACGCCGACGAAATCGTCTCGGTCGTCCGCGCTCCAGGCGTACGACTCCTCGGTGACCTCGAGTCCGAGAGGGACGTGCTCGTACGGGGGAGGGTCTACCGTTGCTGCGGTGTCGAAGTACGTGCGCGCGAACATCTGCTGCGAGATGCCGCCGTAGTCCTCGTCGATGGCGCCGTCGAGGTCGTTGTCGAATCCGTCGAGACGATCCTCGTCCTTGAAGCCGTCACCGTCGTCATCGATGAAGCGGAGGCCGCCCAGGGCTTCGAGGCTGCCGACGCGGATGGCATAGTCCGGGTCTTCAATCGGCGGGCTGAACTCGAGACGAAATGCGGCAGTCGAAACGAGCGTGTCGGCGTTCACGATGGCCCCGAACCATGGGCCGGCGATGTAGAGATGCTCGATGCCCGACCCGGCGGGCCACTCGGCCGACGGTGCCGCAGGGTCGGAACCGAAGGAGCCGTAGAATCCGAAGTTGGACGTATGGATGAGAAGCTCGCCGGCGTCATGCCACCATCCATAGAAGTCACCGTCGCGCCCTGGAGAGACGGATGAGAGGGTCGAGGCGGCCGGTGATGCTGCGAGGATGATGGCAAGTGCGACGAACAGCAGTGCGCGGATTGCCATGGTCGTTCCTCCCTTCGGGGATATCGGAGGGCGAATCCGAATACCAGAACTCAACTGACGACGCCCCGCTCGCGCTGGGAGGCGCGGTGCAGGGCGGCAAGCCAAAGAGTACCATTCCACGATACCGGATGTCAATAACAAAGCAGGAACAGTGCTGTCCGGCGTCCGAAATACCCCCACCGGCTCGGCCTCTTTACACCATCCGACGTGGCGTGATATGCTCCTCTTCTGCGTGCGGCCCCTGGGGCGCGGCAGCTTCAAATGAGACATTCATCAGGTGTGAGTACTCTTGGCGTGGCATCAATCGCCGGCTGCCGGCGACGAGGAGGAGAAGCGACATGCCGATAATGGACTCGAAGACCGGGACCGTCAGGAAGCACTACACGATCGAGCAGCTCGAGGAGGCGGCGAGCCGGATGCGCGCGTATGACCTCGTCGCGCTCAATGCGGCCGGATCGGGTCACTCCGGCGGGACGCTCTCGATCATGGACATCACGGCTGCTCTCTATCTGCACGTCGCGAACCACGATCCAAAGGACGCGTTCTGGAACAAGCGCGACCGCATCGTCTGGTCGGCCGGCCACAAGGCGCCGGCGCTCTACATCGGACTCGGCATGGCCGGGTATTTCAACATCGACGACGTCGTTACGCTTCGCAAGCTCTACTCTCCTTTCCAGGGCCATCCGCACTGGCTCAAACTCGACGGTGTCGAGGCCTCGACCGGTTCGCTCGGCCAGGGTCTCTCGCTTGCGGTCGGCATGGCACTCGCCGCCCGGCTTGACAAGAGCGACCATCGCATCTTCTGCCTCATGGGTGACGGCGAACAGCAGGAAGGTCAGGTCTGGGAGGCGGCGATGGAGGCCGGGCACTTCCAGCTCGACAACATCT
>CAZNHF010000264.1:0-2990 GCA_964572375.1 uncultured bacterium
CGGTCACGGCGTACATCCCGGGCGAGGGGCACAACCTGCAGGAGCACTCGGTCGTACTCATCAGAGGCGGCAGGGTCAAGGATCTTCCGGGTGTGAGATATCACGTTATCCGCGGTCCGCTCGACGCCGCGGGCGTCGAGGGTCGGCGCGTGTCGCGATCGAAGTACGGCGCGAAGCGACCGAAGTAGTCACGAAGTCCCAGGCAGTCCACGATCCCGGTCGGCGACCGGCCGACTGGACATAAGAAACGGTGGAGGTTAGACAGCATGCCGAGAAGGCGCGAGGTTCCGAAGCGACTCAGGGAACCGGATCCCCGGCACGGGAGCGCTCTTGTTACGCGTTTCATCAACTGCTTGATGAAGGGCGGAAAGCGGAGCACGTCCGAGCGGATCATGTACCAGGCGATGGAGATCATCGCTGAGAGGACCAAGGAGGACCCGGTCCCGGTCTTCGAGAAGGCCATCAACAACGTCAAGCCGATGCTCGAGGTGAAGTCGCGGCGAGTCGGCGGCAGCACCTATCAGGTTCCGATCGAGGTTCGTCCCGAGCGGCGCACGGCGCTGGCGCTTCGTTGGATCATCGGATTCGCCAAGAATCGATCTGAGCACACGATGTCCGAGAGGCTAGCCGGCGAGCTCATCGCCGCGTACAAGAAGGAAGGCGCGTCGATCAAGAAGCGTGACGACACGCACCGGATGGCAGAGGCGAACAAGGCAATGGCGCACTACCGATTCTAGAAGCCAGGCAGGATAGCGGGGAATGGCGAAGGCGACCACCCTTGAGAGGGTAAGAAACATAGGCGTCATGGCGCACATAGATGCAGGGAAGACCACTCTCACCGAGCGGATCTTGTTCTACACAGGCAAGGTTCGTCGGATGGGTGAGGTCCATGACGGCGCAGCGGCGATGGACTGGATGGTCCAGGAGCGGGAGCGCGGCATTACGATTACGTCTGCCGCGACGACCTGCTACTGGCAGGACCACCGGATCAACATCATCGATACGCCGGGCCACGTGGACTTCACAATCGAGGTGGAGCGTTCCCTCAGGGTTCTCGACGGGGCCATCGCGGTGTTTTGTGCGGTGGGTGGTGTGGAGCCCCAGTCGGAGACCGTCTGGCGCCAGGCGGACATGTACGGCGTCCCGAAGCTCGCGTTCATCAACAAGATGGACCGGGTCGGAGCCGATTTCGAGAACGCCCTCGAGATGATGGTTGATCGTCTGGGAGCCGTTCCGGCGCCGGTAGCACTTCCCATCGGCGCGGGGGACAATTTCACGGGGGTCATCGACCTCGTGCGGATGAAGGCACTGACATTCGGTTCCGAGTCGTTCGGGGCAGACATCTCCGAGACGGAGATTCCCGGGGAGATGATGGACGAGGCGGACGTGCGGAGAGACGCGCTCATTGAACTCGTCGTCGAGTACGACGACGAGGTTCTTGAGAAGTATCTCGGTGGTGAGCGGCTTTCCGAGGACGAGATCCGGCGTGCGATCCGCCGAGGCACGATTGCGAATGCAATCGTACCCGTGTTCTGCGGCGCCGCCCTCCGGAACATCGGAGCGCAGATGATCCTGGATGGGGTCGTCGACTATCTGCCGTCGCCGCTGGATGTGCCGCCCGTCACTGGAACGAATCCGTTCACGGGCAAAGAGGAGTCCCGCGAGACGACGGCCGAAGCGCCGGTCGCGGCGCTGGCCTTCAAGATCGCCAGCGACTCCTACGTCGGCAGGCTGACGTATCTTCGGATCTACTCGGGCACGCTCAAGAAGAGCGCGCAGTACCTCAACCCGAGGACCGACAAGAAGGAGCGCATCGGCCGCATCCTGCTCATGCACGCGAACAAGCAGGAGGACCTTGATTCTGCGGCGGCCGGTGAGATCGTGGCGGTTGTGGGACCGAAGAAGACGGCGACGGGAGACACGCTCTGCGACCCATCGTATCCGATCGTGCTTGAGACGATGACGTTCCCGCAGCCGGTCGTTTCCGTGGCGATCGAGCCGAAGACGAAGGCGGACGAGGAGAAGCTCATGCAGGCGCTGGACCGGCTGGCGGAAGAGGATCCGACCTTCGTCACCTCGACGAACGAGGACACCGGCCAGACCATCATCTCCGGTATGGGTGAGCTGCATCTCGAGGTGCTGGCCGACCGTATGGTCCGCGAATTCGGGGTGAGGGCGCGCGTGGGCAAGCCGATGGTCGCCTACCGCGAGACGATCACAAAGAAGTCCGAGGGGCGCGGCGAATTCATCCGTCAGAGCACCGGCAAGGGTGGGCAGTACGGGGACGTACTCATCAGGATGGAGTCGAATCGCGACGGTGGGAATGAGTTTCTGAACGAGCTTCCAGACGGTGTGATACCCAGGGAGTTCATTCCCGCGGTTGAGAGTGGCGTGATGAGCGCACTCAGCAACGGCATCCTGGCGGGCTACCCGCTCATAGACGTGAAGGTCACGCTTATTGACGGGAGCTACGACGACAGGGACTCGACGGAGATGGCCTTCAAGGCCGCCGGCACCATTGCTGTCCGCGAGGCCGCGGCGAAAGCGCACCCGGTGCTCCTCGAGCCGATCGTCAAGGTGGAGGTCGTTGTGCCGGAGCAATTCGTGGGCGAGATCATCGCGGACCTCAACGCCCGCGGCGGACGCATCGAACGCACGACCATGCGGAGTGATGGACAGGTCGTCGATTCCACTGTGCCGCTAGGCAGGACGTTCGGATACGCCACGGCCGTGCGCTCCCTCTCGCAGGGGCGGGCCGTGTACACCACCCAGTTCTCGCACTATGGGGAGGTGCCGAAGGAGACTCTCGAGCGCATCACCGCGGGCTGGGGACGGGCATAGTCACACCCGCCGGACCGTTGCGGCCGACGGGGGTTTGAAGAGACGAGCATTCAGGACAGACAACACACGAGAGCACGACAGAAGGGGTACGGGAATGGCCAAGAAGAAGTTCGAGAGGACCAAGCCGCACGTGAACGTCGGGACGATCG
>CAZNHF010000265.1:0-2958 GCA_964572375.1 uncultured bacterium
TCTGGCACCATCAGTGCATGCTCGAGGCGCAGGGCGAGGAGATCAAGAAGGCCGAACACCGCGTCCCGATGCCGAAGCAGGACTTCCGGGCGCGCGCCAACAATTTCGATGAGGTCGCGCTCGGCTACACGCGCGAGATGGCGCAGCAGGAGGCGCTGCGGTGTCTCCAATGCAAGAAGGCGCCTTGCGTCGCGGGCTGCCCGGTCGAGATCGATATCCCCGCGTTCATCAGACTCATCCAGCAGGGTGACTTCCTGGGAGCGGCGCGAAAGATCAAAGAGAAGAACAGTCTCCCGGGCATCTGCGGTCGCGTCTGTCCGCAGGAGGAGCAGTGCGAGATCAAGTGCGTCCTGTCGAAGAAGGGTGAGCCGGTCGCCATAGGCCGCCTCGAGCGGTTCGTCGCGGACTACGAACTCAAACAGGGCGAGGTTCGCGCTCCGGCGCTCCCCGACAAGACCGGTCACCGGATAGCCGTCGTCGGCGCCGGCCCCGCCGGGCTGACTGTGGCCGGCGACATGGCGCTCGCCGGACACGATGTGACGATCTTCGAGGCGCTCCACAAGCCGGGCGGCGTTCTCGTCTATGGCATCCCCGAATTCCGGCTTCCGAAGGCGATCGTCCAGACCGAATGCGACTACGTGATGAAGCTCGGCGTCGACTTCAAGACGAGCGCAGTCATCGGGCAGATCAAGACGCTCGACGATCTGTTCGACGAGGGCTACGGCGCCATCTTCGTCGCAACGGGCGCCGGCCTCCCCTACTTCCTCGGCATCCCGGGAGAGAACCTCAACGGCGTCTACTCGGCGAACGAGTGGCTGACCCGCACGAATCTCATGAAGGCCTACATGTTCCCGGAATACGACACGCCGATCCGCGTCGGCAGGAACGTGGCCATCATCGGCGGCGGCAACGTCGCGATGGACTCGGCCCGCTGTGCGCTCCGGCTCGGCTCAGAAAACGTCTACATCGTGTACCGCCGGTCGCTCAAGGAGATGCCGGCGCGCGACGAGGAGATCGAGAACGCTATCGAAGAGGGCGTCGTCTTCAAGAACCTGCGGAACCCTGTCCGCATCCTCGGGAACGGAGACGGCTGGTGCGAGAAGATGGAGCTCCTCGAGATGGTGCTTGGCGAACCGGACGACTCCGGGCGCCGACGGCCCGTCGCGGTCGAGGGGAGCGAACATACGATCGACGTCGACGTCGTGGTGGTCGCCATCGGGCAGGGACCGAACCCGCTTCTGACCACGGTCACACCCGAGCTGGCACTCAACAAGTGGGGCAACATCATCGCCGACGAAGAGACGGGCAAAACGAGCATGAAGGGAGTCTTCGCCGGAGGCGACATCGTCACCGGTGCTGCGACTGTCATCCTCGCAATGGGCGCCGGCAAGAAGGCCGCCAGAGCGATGGACGAGTATCTGAGGACCGGCGAGTGGTAGAAACTCCGGAGCGCCTCCTGGTATTTTCTCTCAAAGCCCGCCTTGCGGCGAGCATCGTCGTCGTCGTCCTCGCCATGGGCGTCGTCTCAACGATCGTCGGGACGCGCCTCTTCGGTGACAGCCTCGTCAGGCAGGTGCAGAGCAACGTAGAACGCGACCTGGGCGTGGCCTACCTCGTCTACAACGACCGCCTCTCCGACATCCAGTCCGTGACGGAGTTTCTCGCGAGCGAGGTGACGGTCGCGAGGCTTGTCTCGACGCGAGACAATGACGGTCTCTCGCGGTTCCTCGCGGACAGACGCAGCGCGTGGGACATCGACATGCTTACGGTCACTGACTCCGAGGGACGCGTCCTCGCGCGGGGGCACAGCGACGCGGCGGGAGACGATCTGTCAGGTGACCAGGTGGTCTCGCGCATCATCCGTTCGGGCGGGACTGTCTCCGGCACGTCCATCCTTTCGCACGAGCGACTCGCGACGGAATCGACCGATCTCGCCGAGCGCGCCAGCCTCGCGCTCAGGCAGACGCCGCGCGCGCGGCCGTCGGACAAGGGCAGGCTCACTGATGGAATGGTGCTGAACGCGGGCGCCCCCATCATGCGGGACGGTCAATTCATCGGCGTGCTCTACGGCGGTGCGCTCATCAACGGCGACACCGTGATGGTCGACCGCGTAAAGGAGACCGCCTACGCGGGCGAGACCTGGCACGACAAGGAGATAGGGACGGCGACGATCTTCCAGGACGACGTCCGCATCGCCACGAACGTGATGGACTCGGCCGGCGACCGCGCCATCGGAACGCGGGTGTCCGAAGAGGTGTACGAGCGGGTCGCGACCGAGGGCAGGCGATGGGTCGCGCGGGCATTCGTGGTCGACGACTGGTACATAGCCGCGTACGGCCCGATCCGGGACATCGACGGCGGCGTCGTCGGGATTCTCTATGTCGGCGTGCTCTCCGGCAAGTTCGACGCGATGCGCGAGCAGACGGTCCTCACGTTCGCCGGGGTCTCAGTCGCAGGGATGGTGCTTGCTCTGATCATCGCGAGCGTTCTAGCGACCGGCATCCTGCGCCCGCTCAGGGACCTGCGCCTCGCCTCACAGGATATCGCCGCGGGCCATCTCGACAGGCGCGTCGACATGGGACCGCGTGCCGCAGACGAGTTCGTGGAGGTCGCCGACGCGTTTAACACGATGGCCGTGTCGATCAAGGAGCGGGACGAGAAGCTCCAGGAGAACGCGCGCAAGATGACCGAGTCGAAAAAGCTCGCCACGCTCGGGCAGCTCGCCGCCGGGATCGCGCACGAGATCAACAACCCCCTCGGCGGCATCGTCATGTACAGCCACATGCTCCGGGAGGATCTCCAGAAGGATGAGAACAGGGAGAACGCGATCAAGATCAGCCGCGAGGCCGACCGCTGCAAGAAGATCGTGAAGGGGCTCCTCGACTTCGCCCGCCAGACGAAGCCGGAGCGGACCGAGTCGAACCTCAACCTTGTGCTCAACGAAGTCATCGCACTCCT
>CAZNHF010000266.1:0-2940 GCA_964572375.1 uncultured bacterium
CTTCGCCGAGTTCGCCTCCACGAAGGCGAGCCACTCCTCGTCCTGACTGACCTTGTGGAGCAGGTCCTCCAGATAGGCGACAACGTCGGGCGGAGTACCCTGCTTGATGGCGAAGCCGCGCCACATGATCTCGGCGGGCAGGTCGTAACCCAGCTCCAGCAGCGTCGGCGTGTCGGGGTAGAGCTCGAGACGCGCGCGCGCGGATGCCGCGGCGATGTGAAGGTCGGGCCGGCCCTTGACGTCCTCGGGGTTGCCTACGTAGACGACACCGTGCTCTCCGAGCAGCGCCGCGATGGCCGCGCCGCCGCCGTCGTACGGCACCCACGTCGCGGTGATGCCGACCTTGTCCCATGTTTTGATGGCCATCAGGTGATCGAGGCTGCCCACGCCGGGGCCGACCCAGATCTGGCGCCCCCCCTTCGCACGGGCGTCGGCCACGATGTCCTCGAAGGTGACCACGTCGCTGTTGCGGTTGGTTATCAGCGCCTCTGGCGCTTCAGTCAGACAGGCAAGGAAGTAGAAGTCGTCCATCCCGAAGTTGCTCTGGGTGATCTGCACTGTCGAGACGAAGGTGGCCGGGGCGGCCAGGACCATGTAGCCATCGGCCGGGCCGCCGAGCACGGCGCGCATCGCCACCGCGCCGGAACCGCCGTAGCGGTTCTCGATGACCAGAGGAACGTCGGTGTAGTTGCGAGCCACCTTGGCCACGACGCGCGCGGTCAGATCGATGGCCCCACCCGGCTTGGTGTGCACGATGATGGAGATGGGTCTGTCGGGATATGCTGCCTGCGCGGTGGCCGGCGGCACGAGCGTCAACGCGAGCGCCACTGCAACCGCCGCCAGCGCGAACCATCCGAACAGCCGTGTCGTCGTTCTCAAGGGCACGTCGTCCCCCACCCTCCTGCAATGTCGTCTTCCCGCCTGCTGCGACGTCTTCCCGCCTGCTGCGATGGCGTCTCGCCTCTTACGATGTCGTCGTCCCGCCTCGCACATAGCGATCGTAGAACAAGCCGTGCCGCAGGCCGCGGTCGCTGATGGTCAGCTCATCCGCACCGAGCTTCCGCATCACCGTCATCACGATGGCAGACCCTGCCAGAATGACATCGGCGCGCTTCGGCATCAGCCCCACGGTCTCGCGTCGCTCGTCAATCGTCCACGAGCGGTACATCTCGACCTGCCGTTCGACCTCGGCGAGCGTGAGCGTGGAGCCCTGGATCACGTCCGCATCGTAGACCTTCATCTCGTGATAGACGGCGCCAAGACTCGTGACCGTCCCACCCATGCCGACGAGCGAGTCTACACCGGGCTTCAGGCGTGCGAACTGATTCTCGAGATAGGAAACCATGGCGGCCAGCTCGGCCTCGGTCACGGGGTCCGATGTGCAGAACTCCTCGGTCGGCTGACGTGAGCCCACATCCAGGCTGAAGCGGTCGAGGATCTCCTCGCCGTCGCCGAAGATGAACTCGGTGCTCCCCCCGCCGGTGTCGAAGACGACCACGCGGCCCTCGCCGGTCCCCAGACCGGAGAGCACGGCGAGATACGAGAGCCTCGCCTCCTCCTCCCCGGGCACGACCTCGACCTCGAGTCCGCAGCGCTCGCGCACGGCGTCCGTGAAGACACCCGTGTTGCTCGCCGAACGGAGAGCCATGGTGCCGACGGCGACTACCGTCTCCGCACCGAGCTCCTCTGCCTTCGCCTTGAACGATGCAATGGCCTCGACGTTGCGCTCCATAGCCTCGGCGCTCAGTTTTCCGGTCTCATGGAGTCCCTCGCCGAGGCGTGTGACCTCGGTGAAGTCGCCGAGCACTTCCGTGCGCCCGTCGCAGACCTTCGCGACGTGCATCTTGAGGGAGTTCGTCCCCATGTCGATGACCGCGTGGATCCCCGTCGCACGGCCTTCCGCGCGCGACCCCGTCTCGGCACGTCCAGTGTTGAACGCCATCACACGACCTCCATGCCGACGGCCCTCTTCATAGCCTTGATGTAGTTGACGTTGGGGAATGCGTCCAGACCGAGCTCGCGAACGAGCTCCATGACGAGCGCGGGGTCGATGTGCTCCACGGCCGCCGTCTTCAGAGCCACGCCGTCGAACGTGACCTCGGCCACCTCCGCAATGACCTCGCGGATCATGAACCCGTCACGCTTCTTGGTCACCTTGATCACGGCCAGCTCGTCCGACCCGCCGACGATCTCTTCGATGAACTGGTCGTACGTGTACTCGTCACGCTTCATCTCGGGACGGACCAGGTCGAAGGCCGAGAAGATTCTGGCGACATCGTCCGCGGGAGCCGGGAAGCCGACCTTCATCATGGGCATCCACTGCTCGAGGGCATCCTCGTTGGTGTTCACGAGTTCCTTGATGTCCAGCAGGCCGTCGCGGACCTTCACGTTGTTGCCGCTCGAACGGCAGATGATGTAGTCCTCGGCGCTCTCCTTCACCCGTGTGACCTCGTGCTTCCTGATGTTGCTCTCGACCGCGCCGAGGTCCTCCGCGAAGACGCGATACTCCCAGCGTGGAATGATCTTCTCCATGGCCCTCTCTTCTCTGCCTGTCGAGTGATGTACCCTGCCACAAGAACCTGCTCGCCGCAGCTTGTGGCCGCGGCGAGCAGGAATCGCAACTTCAATTGGACACTGCAGCCGATCTCCGGCCGATCTGATGTGTGTGGCTAGAATGCCGCCTGAACACGCATCTGGAAGATACCGTAATCGAGACCCTCGTCGCCGAAGTCGTAGTCGCCATCAGAGTCGCAGTTCTCATCGTTGTCAACCATCGAGTAGTTCGCCATGATCTTGATGTTGGCGTTGGGGTACCAGTTGACGCCAAAGGTCAGAGCCGTCGACTCGCCGCCGAGGATGTCGTCTTCGTCGGTGTCCGCCGCACCCTCGTCGGTGAGATTCAGCATGCTGTAGCGCGCCGCCAGCTCCCAGGCACCGCCC
>CAZNHF010000267.1:0-2929 GCA_964572375.1 uncultured bacterium
CTCGAGCGACGCGAGCTCGGAGTAGCCCGACGTGTACTCGCCGACGAACGTGAACGTGCCCGCGTCGCGGTTGAGGTCGAACGCGTAGATTCCGCCGCCGTTCTGGTGCCCGACGAACATGAGCCCGCCCATCCCGCCGGAGCTGATGCGGGCGAGGCCGTCGGCGTCGACGAACCCGGCCGTCGTCAGGAAGGAGTCGGGGACGAACGTGATCCCCTCCGCACCGGAACCTCCCGACGTCGGCAGGTGAGCGCTCGTGTCCCAGTCGTTCAGGAGGGATGCCGTGCCGTAGGTGGAAACGTCGTACTCCTTGATGTGGTCTTCACCCTCGATGATCGCGTAGACGACGTCCTCAGTGAAGTCGGCCTGTGTGACGCCCTCGAAGTCACCGAAGCCCGTCCATTCGCCGCGGTCCCCCTCGCGGTAGTCGATCTCGAAGCTGCCTGCGCCGTCCTCGACGATGGCCCAGAGCTTCGAGGTGGTGCTACCGGGACCGTTCCGGCAGACCCAGAGCGTTCGTGTGATGGGATTCCAGACGGCACCGCTGAGGTCGTAGGAGAAGTCATTCGCTCCGGAGCCCTCAATGCTCGTGAGGTTGACGGCGGACGCGAGCGGCTCGGCGGGCCAGGGGTCCAGTGCGTGGACGGATGCCGGTGTGGCACAAAGCGACACCATGATGAGGAGCACGGTGGTGGCCGTGAGGCGGCCGCGGTCGGTGGTTCGATGCAATGAGTCCTCCATGCGGATGCTGCATAGGGAGCGCGAGAATCCGAGTCTGCTACCTTCCATCATACCACCTCCGGAAACGGCTCGCCCGCAACCAGTGTGTGCGTCACGTGCCACGAAGCACTTCTTGAGTTTTAGTCATGTATGTGGTACAATCCTGTCCGAATCCACTCATTACTGGAGCTTCACCGCACGGCGGATTCTTGTCGCCGGGTGAACGAGTGATGGCCAGCAAATGCCGACCTAGAGACGCGGCCGGTTCGGTTTGGGCGCCGGCCCGGTGCGAAGCGCGTGCTCGACGACGGCTCAACAGCGGGGAGGAGAAACATGGCAAGGAGAACGTTCGTGTTCGCTGCCGTCCTTGTACTTGCGCTCTCGGTCGTTGCGAGTGCCGACTGGGACGACGGCGATCCAAGCAAGTGGGTCCAGTACCCGGACCTGAGCCCGACCGGAATGGATGTCAACGCAACGGAGCCGTTCATCCTGGCCGATGACTTCCTCTGCACGGAGACCGGACCGATCGAGAACATCCACGTCTGGGGCTCGTGGCGGAACGACTACCTTCCGTTCGGCGAAGCTCCATCCGCCGTCTCATTCACGCTGAGTATCCACGCGGACATCCCGGCCGAGCAGAGTCCGACCGGCTTCAGCATGCCGGGCGAGCTGCTGTGGTCGCTGGACTTCGAGCCGGGCACCTTCCAGGCGCGGATCTGGGAGGACGGGCTTGAGGAGGGGTGGTTCGATCCGCCCCTCGGCTATCTTCCGTTCGGTGACTCGATCTGCTGGCAGTACAACTTCACGATGATCGGGGACCTGGCGTTCGTCCAGCAGGGCTCCGAGGTCGAACCCATCGTCTACTGGCTCGATGTCCAGGCGAGGCCGCTGGATGCCGAGGCCTATTTCGGGTGGAAGACGTCCGTCGACCACTGGAACGATGACGCAGTCTGGGTGCAGGGCGCAGAGCCTTACGTCGGGGACTGGTTCGAGCTGCGCTACCCCGAGGGTCATCCGTGGCATCCGCAGTCGATCGATCTGGCGTTCGTGATCGCGGGGCCTGCCGACGTGCCTGAACTCGATTGGGGCGACGCGCCGGACCCGACCTACCCGACGACGAGCGGCAGCACGGGCGCCGTCCATCCGATCGTGCCGGGCCTCCAGATGGGCGCGCTGATCGATGCTGAACTCGACGGTCAGCCCGACCCGAATGCCAAGGGCGATGACATGGCGGGCGTGGACGACGAGGACGGTGTGGTGTTCACGTCGGCACTGATTCCAGGCAACGCCGCGTCGGTCACTATCGACATGACAACGTCGCCCATGGGAGGGTTCATCGAAGCCTGGGTCGACTTCGGGAGCGACGGAGGCTGGGCTGAGGCCACCGACCAGATCATCACGTCGGCGTGGGTGCCCGGGGGCGTTGTGACGACGCTGAACTTCAACGTGCCGGGGAGCGCCGTGCCGGGGACGACATTCTCGAGGTTCCGCCTGAGCACCGTCGGCGGTCTGCCTTTCTGGGGCGTCGCGCCGGACGGCGAGGTTGAGGACCACGAGGTCACCATCGAGACCGAGGACGAGTGGAAGTGGCTCCAGCCTCCGGACCTCGGTGAGACCGGCATTGACGTTAGAGCCACGGCTGATCACATCCTCGCCGATGACTTCCTCTGTGATGAGCCGGGACGGCTGACGCACATCGAGGTGTGGGGTTCGTGGATGGGCGACTTCATCCCCTTCGCAGAAGACCCGACAGCCGTGAAGTTCACGCTGAGCATTCACAAGGACATCCCGGCGGAGGAGAACCCCGACGGGTACAGCATGCCGGGCGAGGTGCTGTGGTTCCGCGACTTCCAGCCGGGCGAGTTCGCGGTCGGGATCTGGCAGGATCAGATCCTCGAGGGGTGGATGAACCCGCCGGAGGAGTACTGGTTCCCGGGTGACACGATCTGCTGGCTGTACATGTTCGACATCCCGTGGGCGGAGGCGTTCCACCAGGTCGGCATGCCGGACTCGGCCGTCGTCTACTGGCTTGACGTCCAGGCGACGCCGCTCGACTTCGATGCGGTGTTCGGATGGAAGACGACGCTCGACCACTGGAACGACGACGCGGTCTGGGGCTACGGCTCGGAGCCGTATCCGGGGCCATGGTATGAACTCATCTACCCGCCGAACCATGAGCTGGCCGGGCAGTCGATCGACCTGGCGTTCG
>CAZNHF010000268.1:0-2878 GCA_964572375.1 uncultured bacterium
GCCTCGTCGATCCTCTCGGCCACCTCGCTGCTCAGCGCCGCCCGGAGTGGATTCGTGGAAGCGCGCGTGTCTCTCCGGGGGAGATCACCCAGCGGGACCATCTGTCGGAACCTGTCCCGCTTCAGCTTGTTGAGCGCGATATTGACCGTGATGCGGTAGAGCCAAGTGTAGAGACTCGAGCGGCCCTCGAAGCGCCCGACATGCCGAAAGACCTTGATGAAGGCTTCCTGTGCACAGTCCTCGGCCGCCTCATCGTCTCTCATGACCCGCCAGGCAACGCGATAAACGCGCTCCCTGTACTCGGTTACGAATTCCTCGAAGGCCTTCTCATCGCCTGCCTTGAGTCGTTCGATGAGCCTCGCGGTGCTGTTGTCCGTGGGCTCCCCCGCCTTCTTGGTCACTTCATCTGACACGAGCCGCCACCAGGTGGTTTAGTGCGAATCCGGCTGCTGGACTCCCCCTGCCGCGTGCAACACACGGCTCCGGTAGTCCAATCAGACAGCGCCGCCCCCCGGACGTGCCCGGGACGATGGCAGGACGCTGAAACTCGCCCACGCTATGACAACCGCAACCCGGTGTCAACCAATACGGTCGGCCCCGGTCGACGGCGGCTCCGGTCCGGACGCATCACGGTCTCTCCAACCGCCGGGTGGCCGCCAGCTACAAGCGCCCCCCCTCCGTGCGTCCAGACAGAAGGGCCGGGTGAAGCTCATGCTCCCCCCGGCCCCGAATTTGGCAAGAGAGACACCGTGTATGCAGCGCAAGGTGTCGTAGGGACGGGTCTCTTCACGCCAAATACTGCACTCCTCCGAGCGCAGATCGCCATGCGCGACGCACACCCGGCGAACGATGCTTCCAGTCTAACGATACATCGACTTGATGACACCCCACGAACGTACCTCGAGCAGCTGCGTCTCAGGAACCGTGGTGACCGTGTCGCACCAGTCCCAGAGTTCCATAAGCATCGTGGGACCGACTCGACCAGGCATGCAGCCGTCGACGTCGTCAAGCTCGAGCGCCCTGTTCGGATACGTGTCGCACTCGAAGACAGTGTTGATCGCGTACTTGTACTCGAGGAACCTGTAGGTCCCGATCGGGAACGTCACGAGCGCGGAGAAGATGCCGTCGCTTGCGGTCTGGTCCCCGTTCGTTCCGTCATCGACGAGCGCCGTTCCGACCACCCAGTCCAGAGGGGCGGACGAGCCGTAGATCTCGACGACGTCCGTCAGAATGTCGAACGTATCGGGAAGCTCGGTGACCTGGAAGAGCACACCGACATCGCACGTGATGTTGTCCGACGGGGCGATGTCGTTCCACCACACGTTCACGGACTGCATCGCGGAGTTCGGGTCGAGGGTGACGTAGTGACCGAAGTCGTAGTCGCCCTCCCACGTCGCGCAGTCGGCGATGTACTTGTACTTCACGAGTGTCGACTCGGCGTATGCTCCGCACGCATGACCCATCGTGAAATACTCGTCGGCGTAGAACACGCTGTCGCCGTTGCTGGACATGTACGCGCCCTCGCAGATGTCCCACGTGAGAGGATGCGTGTCGCCCTGGATGCTGATGACCTCGGTCTCACCGTTCGCCTCGAAGTAGAGGTGCATGTTTACCGAGAACTCGACCTTGTGGAGATAGAAGCAATCCGAGTTATTGGAGGGATCGACAGGCGTGCCGCCGAGATTCTCCACACCGGTGGCCGTGACCGTATAGTCATACCCGGGGTCGAGTACGTCGAACATCATAAGATGGACAAGACTGGCGTCATCCATGTCCAGCTCGGCGTTGTCGATCAGGATCGACCCGGGTCCGCCGGTGGCCGCGTAGTTCGAGATGTCCTCGGCTGTCGTCTGGTCCATGTCCTCCGAGAACTGAACGAGGTACATCTGGGGCGACTGGCCAGAGAGACCGTTGCTCGCATCGATGCGCACATCGATGACAGCCGGCGGAGCGCTCGACTGCACGTCCGTCGTGTTCGTCGCCATGTCGTACGTGAAGGTGACAGGCGTCGCGCCGTCGGAGACGAAGAAGACATCGCCGCCCGGAGCCGTGTTCTGATCCCAGTTGTTGTTGAGGACGATCTTGAACGAGTAGCTTCCGGCCGCGATGATCGACTGGAATTCCCAGATACCGTCAGCGTCACCGTCAGTCATGACCGTCGTGACCGTGTCGGTCTGGTCCCAATCGACGCCACCGAGCTCGCTCATGAAGCTGCCGCAGACGATGGGCGGGGTCAGGCTGTCGAAGACGTACTCGTCGCCTTCCTTCACGCCGACCGTCGCGCCCAGGTTGACGTAGAACGTGACGGACGCATCAGCCGCCAGTGTGATCGGCTGGTTGTTGCCGGGGAAATCCAGGCCCCAGGCATCGCCGTCGACGGCCTTGTATACGTAGCTTCCGGCCAGGAACGGAACCGTCAGCACGTAGACGCCGTTGACGTCGATCGTCAGCTCGGATCCCGGATCTGCCGGGTCCCACCCCTGGAAGTCGCCGACGATGCTCGGAGCTGCGAACGCCGTCGCGGCAACCATGAGCAGAACCGCAACCATTGCAAGTGTTCTCATCTCTCTCCCCCTTCTCGCGTTGGATTGGGATCTCGCACCAGCGAATGATCTCGCACCAGCGAATGATCTCGCACCAGCGAATGATCTCGCGCCGGCGAGGGATTCCTCTCGCTCGTTGCAGCCCATGGATGTCCACGGGGAGCCCCGTTCGCCGTGCACGACGCGCGGTGATGCTGCGCAGAACCGGGCCCCGACGAACTGGTTCGCCAGGGCCCGGGTAGATCACATGCATCCTATCCCAGAGATAACGGGACCCCGGCTACCTGTAGATAGCCTTGATGGTGCCCCACGTCGTCTCGTCGACCGGGCTGGCG
>CAZNHF010000269.1:0-2822 GCA_964572375.1 uncultured bacterium
CGTCCTGTGCGCGCCGCGCTCCGTCGCGATCTGCATCGCTGCCCGGACCGCATCGACCTCCCCTGAGATCACGATCTGCGTTGGCGCGTTGTAGTTGGCTGCCTGAACGATGCCGATCGCCCGCGCGTCGACGAGCACCGCGTCCAGCGCCTCGGCCGAAAGTCCGATGATGGCCGCCATCGCCCCGGGCACGGCGAGACCGGCCTCGTACATCAGACGGCCCCTTTCGCGCACGGCTCGTACGCCATCCTCGAGCGTAAGACTCCGCGCCGCAACGAGCGCCGTGTACTCACCGAGACTGTGCCCGGCAACGGCCCACGGCTCGATCCCTCGTTCCACGATCAGCGTGTGCGCGGCGATCCCCGCCGTGAGCAGCGCAGGCTGCGTGTTGACGGTCTTCCTGAGTTCCTCATCGGGACCCTCGAAAGTAAGCGCGGCGAGGTCGACGTCGATCGCCTCCGAAGCGCGCTCATAGATCTCACGGACGGCCGCCGAACTCTCGAAGAGGTCGGCAGCCATACCAACGACCTGCGATCCCTGTCCAGGGAAGAGAAATGCGATCCGTTCCATCCGTGTGTTGCACCTCGATGTCTGCGCAATGCTGACGCCGTCGCGCGAGTGACGGCGTCAGCATTGCGCCACTGTCAACGCACAGCGTTGACACCGCTACCACCGCAGAAGCGTCGCGCCCCATGTGAAGCCGGCGCCGAAGGCGACGTTCCCGGCGAGCATGCCTTCCTTGAGACTGCCGTCCTCGACCGCTTCGTACATCGCGAGCGGGATCGATGCCGCCGACGTGTTCCCGTATTTGTGAATATTGACGTAGACCTTCTCCATCGGCAGCCCCGCGCGCTCGGCGACCGATGTGATGATGCGGATATTTGCCTGGTGCGGGAAGAGGATGTCAAGATCCTCGCCCGAAAGCCCCTGCTGGTCGAGCACCTTCATCACGGAGTCGCTCATTGCCCTGACGGCGTTGACATAGACCTTGTTCCCGATCATACGGATCGAGTGGTCGCGCGCGTCGACCGTCTCATGCGACGCCGGCTGCCTCGAACCGCCGGCGGGACACGTGAGGAGTCCGGCGAGCCTGCCGTCGCTCTGGATGTAGTGGTCGACAAGCCCGCGCTCCGGCTCACAGGCCGTCATCACCGCGGCTCCCGCTGCATCGCCGAAGAGCACGCACGTCGAGCGGTCGGTCATGTCCGTGAAGCGCGTGAGGCTCTCAGCTCCGATAACAAGCGCCGTGTCGATGGTGCCCGCGCGGATGAACTGCGCCGCAATGACCGTCGCGTAGACGAATCCAGAGCAACCCGCGCAGATGTCGAACGCGAATGCGTTGTTCGCACCGATGTTGTACTGTGTCAGACACGCGGTCGATGGGAACATCATGTCGGGTGTGGCGGTAGCCACAAGGATCATCTCGACGTCCAGGGGTCCGACACCGGCACGCTCGAGCGCCTCCGTCGCGGCCCTGCTCGCGAGGTCGGAGGTCGCCTCCCCCTCCCCGATGTAGTGGCGCTCCTTCATCCCGGTCATCTGGACGATCCACTCGTCAGAGGTATCGACGAGCTTCTCAAAGTCCACGTTCCTCATCACCTTCGGGGGTACGTACATCCCGAGGCTCGCGATGCGCGCGTTACGTTCACTCGCTGCCATTGCTGGTCGCCACCTCTCTCAGTCTCTCGACGATCGTCCCGCCGAGGTCCTTATCCACAAACCGCGCAGCCATGTGTGCGGCGTTCTTTATCGCTTTGGCAGAGGAACCGCCGTGGGCAATGATGACCACGCCGTTCACGCCAAGAAGCGGCGCGCCCCCGTACTCCTCGTAGTCGAACTTCTTCCGGATGCCATCGAGCTCCGCTCCGTCCCCCTCACCGCCCGAGTGGAACCGCGGCAGAACGTAGAGCACACTCTCGATGACCTTGAGCATGACATTGCCTACGAATCCGTCACAAACGACGACGTCGGCGGCGCCCGTCATGAGGTCGCGCCCCTCAACATTGCCGATGAAATTCAGGGGACCGGCTTCCAGGAGCCGGTAGGCGGCCTGCGTGAGTTCGTTGCCCTTCGAGGGTTCTTCCCCCACATTCATGAGAGCCACACGAGGACGCTCTCGTCCGACAACGTCGCTTGCGTACGCATCGCCCATGATCGCAAACTCGACGAGGTCGGACGCGCGGCAATCAACACTCGCGCCCACGTCGAGCACAATGGCCGGCTCACCGAGCGCCGGGAAGAAGCTCGCGATGGCCGGACGACGAACGTTCGGTAGCATCCCCAGACCGAGCAGCGACGAGGCCACGACGGCGCCCGTATTCCCTGCGCTCACCAGACCGTCCACGGCTCCGGACTTCTGAAGCCCCACCGCGACGACAATAGACGACCCCCGCTTACGCCTGACGGCGTCCGCGGGGGACTCGTGCATCGTGATGACCTCATCCGCATGCGCGATGCTGATCGGCAACCCCCCGACCCCATGCCGGGCGAGCTCCATCTCGAGTAGATCTGTCCTGCCGACGAGCACGATTTCAAGCGATCCGTCCGCCTCGCGCACGGCCTCGATCGCACCCTCGACCTCCGCCCCTGGAGCGTTCTCCCCACCCATCGCCTCGACGGCGATCCGCACGGGGCGGCCGGCCTTCGCTCTGCCGTCCGTGGAGGTGGTTCCGGAACTCGAAGACACCCTATTCGCTCTCCTTGACCTCTGGGAGAATCGCGCGACCGTTGTAGGATCCGCAGTGCGGACACATCCGATGCGGCAGCTTGGGTTCGCCGCAGGACGAGCACTTCGACACCGACGGCGCGGCTACCTTCTTGTG
>CAZNHF010000270.1:0-2809 GCA_964572375.1 uncultured bacterium
AGAATGCTCAACATGGGGGCGGAGCCGTACCTCATCTGCGCCTCGCTGAATCTGATCATCGCCCAGCGGCTCGTTCGTCGCATCTGTTCGAAGTGCAAGGAAGCGTACGAGCCGGATCCACAACTTGTTGAACGCTTCAGGGAGGTGCTTCCCGATGTGGAGGACGCGACCTTCTACAGGGGGCGCGGGTGCGCCGAGTGCGGGAACAGCGGCTACAAGGGCCGCATGGCTCTCTACGAGCTGTTTCCGATGAGTCGACGCGTTCGCGAGCTCGTGCTCTCGGGCCAGGTCGGCGGAGCGGTGCGCGATCAGGCTCTCGAGGACGGCATGGAGCCGCTTATCGCCAACGGCATGCAGCGGGTCCGCCAGGGTGCGACGACTATCGACGAAGTCCTCTCGGTAGCGGCCGCGTAGCCGCACGAGTCTAAGGGGGAATCGAGAGATGCAGGACGGCATGGACAGAGAGATCGTCGATCTTCTCAGAGAGATGGTCGACAAGCGCGCATCGGATCTTCACCTCACATCCGGTGTGCCCCCGATGTTCCGCGTAGACGGGCGGCTGTATCCAGGCGAACACGAGCGACTGACGCCGGATGATACGAAGCGTCTGTCGTACGCCATGCTCGACCCGCGGCGCGTCGAACGTTTCGAAATCGAGAAGGGGCTCGACTCGTCATTCAGCATCGAGGATCTGGGCCGATTCCGGCTCAACGTGTTCTACCAGCGGGGGAGCGTTGCTGCCGCGGTCAGGCATCTCCCATGGACGATACCTGCGATGGAGACGCTCGGGGTCCCGGCTGTGATGCGGGAGTTCTGCGAGAAGCTTCACGGCCTCGTGCTCGTCAGCGGTCCGACCGGCTCGGGCAAGTCGACGACACTCGCATCCATGATCGACTACATCAACGCGACGAAGAACGTGCACATCGTCTCGATCGAAGATCCGATCGAGTATCTGCACAAGCACAAGCTCTCGATCGTCAACCAGCGAGAGCTTGACCGTGACACGATCTCGTTCGCCGACGCGGTCCGACAGGTCCTGCGTCAGGACCCGGACGTGATCAGCATCGGTGAGATTCGCGACCTGGACACGGTCCGGACGGCGCTGACGCTTGCCGAGACCGGTCACCTGGTCCTCACGACGGTTCACACAAGCGAGGCGCCGCAGGCGATCAGTCGAATCGTGGACATCTTCCCGTCACACGAACAGTCGGGCGTGAGAACGCAGCTCTCGCTGTGTCTTGAGGGCGTGCTTGTCCAGCAGCTTCTCCCGGATGCGTCCGGAACTGGTCGGAAGCTGGCATCAGAGATGATGGTCGCCACGCCGGCCGTAAAGAACCTCATTCGCGAGAACAACCTTCAGCAGCTCAGGTCCGCCATCGAGACGGGCGCGAAGGAAGGCATGCACAGCCTGAACGCGTCGCTCATGACGCTCGTGAACTCGGGCAACATAACGTCGGAGATGGCGCTCATAAGTTCGAATGACATCAAGGGAATGATGCGCGAGCTCAGCAGGGGCGACGCCAGGTCGGCGTTCGGCGGCAGAGCCTAGGCGCACGGAATACAAAGAAGGACGGCAAGGAATGCCTGAATTCATCTACACCGCGAAGGACGAGAAGGGCCGTACCGTCAAGGCGACGCGCAAGGCCGACACGGAGATGGGACTCGTGTCGAACCTCCGCAAGGAGGGGCTGGTCGTCACCTCGGTGGCGCCCGCGTCGTCGGCCGGCAAGTCCAAGGCGCCGCGAAGGGGCAAGAAGGTCAAGACGAAGGACCTTGCCATCCTCTGCCGCCAGCTCTCGGCAATGCTCGAGGCAGGACTGCCGGTACTCGAGAGCCTCGACGGGATCTCGGACCAGGTCGAGAACCAGACGCTTGCGGTAGTCCTCGTCGAGGTATCGCACGACATCGAGGCGGGATCGACGCTTTCGCAGTCACTCGGCAAGCACGATCGCGTCTTCTCGCTGTTGTTCGTCTCGATGGTGCGGTCCGGTGAGGAGTCAGGAGCGCTTCCGGCGGTCCTCAGTCGGCTCGCGGGCTATCTCGAGGCGAGAGACGCCCTCACGCGAAAGATCATTTCGGCTTCGACCTACCCGGCCTTCATCGCCGTGTTCTTCGTGGCCGCCATCATCGCCGTGATGTTCTTCCTCATGCCGCGGTTCGAGGACATCTTCGCGGACTTCGACATGACGCTTCCGCCGATGACCCAGCTCCTCATCTCGACGTCGAGGTTCCTCGGGAACAACATTCTATGGGAAGTTCTGATCGTCGGTGTCGGGAGCTATCTCCTCTGGAAGTGGTGGAGGACGCCTGTGGGCAAGAAGCGGATTGACGGTTTGACACTCAAGGCTCCGCTGTTCGGGAAGCTGATCCAGAAGGCCGCCATTGCCAGGTTCAGCCGAACGCTCGGTACGTTGCTCACGAACGGCGTCACGGTCATCGCGGCGCTCGATATCGTGGGCGAGACCGCGGGGAACACCGTTATCAAGGAGGCGATAGACGAAGTCGGGCTGGGAGTTGTGAACGGCTCGACCATCTCGGAGAAGCTGGCCGAATCATGGGTCTTTCCGAAGATGGTCGTGAGTATGGTCTCGGCCGGCGAGAGTTCAGGCTGTCTTCCCGACATGCTCGAGAAGATCGCGGACTTCTACACGGACGAGGTCGACGCGGCGATCACCGGTCTTACGGCCATGATCGAGCCCGCGCTCATTGTAGGGCTCGGAGGGGTCGTGGCGGTCGTCGTACTTGCCATCTACATGCCCATCTTCCAGATGGCTACGGGGATTCAGTAGTGGGCTGAAGCAGTGGGTTG
>CAZNHF010000271.1:0-2809 GCA_964572375.1 uncultured bacterium
AGTCCGGAGAGCTTCGTCTCGATGGCCTCATATCCGCGGTCGATGTGATAGACGCGCGAGACCTCCGTCACGCCTTCCGCGACGAGCCCCGCGAGGATGAGCGCTGCGCTCGCCCTCAGGTCGGTGGCCATGACCTTCGCGCCGGACAGATGATCGACGCCGCTGATAACGGCCACGTTCCTGTCTATGGTGATGTCCGCGCCGAGCCTCCGGAGCTCCGGCACGTGCGAGAAGCGGTCGGTGTAGATCGTGTCGGTGATGACGGCCGACCCCTGCCCGATGGTCATCAGCGCCATCACCTGCGCCTGCATGTCGGTCGGGAATCCCGGATACGGGGCGGTCGTCACGTTGATCGAAC
Source organism: uncultured bacterium (assembly GCA_964572375.1). GTDB lineage: Bacteria > Joyebacterota > Joyebacteria > Joyebacterales > Joyebacteraceae > JAPEKQ01. The sequence goes on from CAZNHF010000271.1 coordinate 359, forward strand.
CGATGCGTTCCGGCCCGCGCACACGGATGCCGTCCTCGACCGCGATGATCTCCACACCGGCTTCGGTGAGCTTCGACGCCACCGTTCTGCAGTGGTCGAGCTCCCCGCCCATGATGAGGATGTCGCCGCCGGTGATTGCCGCGGCGACCATGAACGTCCCCGTCTCGATGCGGTCCGGCACGACATGCACGTCCGCAGGATGAAGCTCGTCGGAGCCTTCAATGGTGATGGTGCCGGTTCCGTCGCCCGCGATCCCGGCGCCCATGCTCCTGAGGAACGCGGCCAGCGCGCCGATCTCCGGCTCGCGTGCCGCGTTCTCGATGATGGTCGTTCCCTCGGCAAGCGAGGCAGCCATCATCGCGTTCTCCGTGGCGCCGACGCTTGACGATTCGAAACAGATCCTCGCACCGCGGAGCCTCCTGGCCTCGGCCACGATGTAGCCGTGCTCGAACTCGATATCGGCGCCGAGGGCTTTCATCGCCATGATGTGGAAGTCGACCGGCCGCGGACCCCACGCACACCCGCCGGGGAGCGACACACGCGCGCGCCCCTGCCTCGCGAGAACGGGACCGAGCACGCAGACCGACGCGCGCATCGTCTTGACGAGTTCGTACGGCGCCTCGTGGTAGCGGCAGTTCGTCGTGTCCACAGTGATGCTGTGATCGTGATGCTCAACCTGCGCTCCGAGAACGCGGAGCACGTGCTCCATCGTCACGACGTCCCGAAGCCTCGGGACGTTCGAGAGCACGAACTTGCCGGGCGTAAGGAGCGTGGCCGCCATGATCGGCAGCGCCGCGTTCTTCGCCCCGCTGATCCTCACCTCGCCGGTGAGTCTCTCTCCGCCCTGGACGACGATTTTGTCCATCTAGCCCGTCTTCCTTCCTGTCATGATGCGGTCCCTGCCGGCGTAGTCCTTGTGGATGGAGACGCTGGCAAGCGCGGATGACGCGAGTTCGCGTACCGCCTCCGCCTGGCCGTCGCCGAACTCAAGGGCGACGATGCCGCCATCGGCGAGGACCTTCGGCACATCCTCGATGATGCTTCTCAGACAGTCAAGTCCATCGGCCCCGCCATCAAGCGCCAGACGCGGCTCGAAGCCCCGTACTTCGGTCGATAGCCCGGCCATGTCGCCGGTCGGGATGTACGGCGGGTTCGAGACCAGCCCTGCGATGCTCCCCCCGGCTCCCATCTCGAAGACCGGTGCAAGGCCCGTTCCCTCCACGAAGGAGATGCGCTCGGAGACTCCGACCTTTTCAGCGTTCCGCCTTGCCACGGCCAGCGCGTCCGGCGAGACGTCGGTTGCGATGACACGCGCGGTTGGGAATTTCTGCGCGAGGGTGACCGCGATGACGCCGGAGCCGGTGCCGATGTCGGCAAGAACCACGTCGTCCTGCGCGGCTTTCGCCTCTCCGAGCTGCTCCGAGATCATCCTCGCAGCCACCTCGACCAGCGCCTCGGTCTCGGGACGCGGGATGAGCACCGCGGGAGTCACCTCGAAGTCCGCCAGCATGAACCCTGCGGTTCCCGTCACGTACTGGACCGGCTCGCCGGTCAGCCGCCTCTTCAGAAGCGCTTTGTAGCCTGCCAGCTCGCCGTCACCCAACTGACGCTCGTACTGGAGATACAGTTCGATGCGCGGCAAAGCCAGCACGTGCCCGAGCAACAGCTCGGTCTCGAGCCGCGCGTTCTCGAAGCCCTTGTCCGCGAGGTAGCCCTTGCTCCAGTTGATGAGCTCGAGGATGGTCCAGGTCCGGTTCGTCGTCACACTGAATCCGCCGCGTGCGCCATCCGTTCGGCCTGCTCCTGCGCCGTGAGCGCGTCGATAACCCCTTCGAGATCCCCGTCCATGATCTGCGTCAGGCTGTGAACCGTCAGACCGATTCGATGGTCGGTCAGGCGGCTCTGGGGGAAGTTGTACGTGCGGATCTTCGCGCTCCGGTCGCCCGTCGAGATCTGGCTCCGGCGGGTGGCGGCCATCTCGGAGTCCTGCTTCTCGCGCTCGAGGTCATAGAGCCGCGCGCGGAGAACCTTGAGCGCCTTCGCCCGATTCTTGTGCTGCGACTTCTCGTCCTGACACGTCACCACGAGCCCGCTCGGCTTGTGCGTGATGCGCACCGCGGAGTCGGTCGTGTTGACGCTCTGCCCGCCCGGACCTGACGATCGATAGACGTCGATCTTGAGGTCCTCCGTTTTGATCTCGACGTCCAGTTCCTCAGCCTCGGGCATGACGGAGACCGTCGCCGCCGACGTGTGGATGCGCCCCTGCGACTCCGTCTCCGGAACGCGCTGGACGCGGTGCACGCCGCTCTCGAACTTGAACCTGCTGTATGCGCCGTGGCCGTCGACCGCGAACACGATTTCCTTGAATCCGCCGTTCCCGGTCTCGCTCGTGTTCATGACGTCGATCTTCCACTTCTTGGCTTCGGCGTAGCGCGAGTACATCCGGAAGAG
>CAZNHF010000272.1:0-2789 GCA_964572375.1 uncultured bacterium
CACATCCGCGAGCCGTTCGGGCTCGAGGGTCTCACGAGCAGCAAGTACACGACGTTCATGGAGTCGGCGCTCACGTCCGCCTTCTACCCCTGGCGCAACACCGGGTTCATGCTGCACAACGTCGTGGCCGACGAGCGCGCGACGTGGGCGGCGGGCGTCTTCCGCGACGCCGACGCGTTCGGCGCGGGAAGCGGCGAGGACGAGCTCTCCTACACGGCACGTGTCACCGGAACGCCGTGGTTGCCGGAGTCCGGCGGGGGGATGTTCCATCTTGGTGCGTCCTACAGCCACAGAAAGCCGAACGACGGCGTCGCGAGGTTCAAGGCCGGCCCCGAGAATCACATGGGTCCCGTCCTGGCTGACACAGGTGAGGTTGACGTCTACAGCGAGACGTTGCTCGGTTTCGAGGCGGCCGTCGCGCTTGGATCGCTCCTCGTTCAGGGCGAGTACGTCAGGGCTTCGATGGACCGGGTGGAGGGCGTGTCGTGGAAGGACGATTCCGGCAGGGGCGCCCGCGGTGATCTGGTGGCATTCTCCGGCTACTACATCCAGGCGAGCTGGACGTTCACGGGTGAGTCGCGCGTCTTCTCGAAAGGCGTGCCGGCGCGATTGAAGCCCACTCACCAGTTCGAAGATGACGGGCGCGGCGCGTTCGAGCTGGCCGTCCGCTATTCGGGCGTCGATCTGACGAACACCGGTGCCGGCGTCGAGGGCGGTGAACTGACGGATATGACCATCGGCTTCAACTGGTACACGTCCGCGAACAGCCGCGTCATGCTCAACTATGTGATTTCCGATTACGCAGGGCCGGACGTGGAAGAGCGGGGAGATGGCGTCGAAGGCAGCACGTCCGCGCTCCTGACGAGATTTCAGATCGATTTCTAGAGCGAAGGAGTCGCCTTCTGGAGCGAAGGAGTCGCCGGTCCGGGAGACCGTCGGACTCTCCGCGGAGACACGCGTTCGAGGGCGCTCGGGAATCCGTGACACTCGTCCCGCATCTAAAACAAGAGCGGGGAAGCGAGGTGTCACTCCCGCGAGACCGGGGGTTCAAACCAGTCCTAAGACTAAGACGAGCCCCACGACGGTTTCGACGCCAGACTTCCCCAGAACGGGCCTTCTCTTCGGAGGAGGCCCGTTGTAATTGCAGCCGGTGTGTGCGCGCGAGCAATTGTTGTCTGGCGGTACATCGCCTTGATGACGCCCCACGATGAGACGGCCACCGGGGATGTGCACTCGCCGCAGCCTTCGAGCGTGGCCCCGATCCCGATGCCGCCGTTGTTGGCCGCGAGGCAGGGGGAGTTCGAGCAGAGCGTCAGGTCTGCCTCCATGATGCCGCAGAAGCGCGGGTCGACGCACAGGTTGCCGTCTCCCGCGTCCTGTCCCGTGAGGCAACCGGTCCAGTCGCCTCCCGCGTTCTCGTATACATCACAGTCAGCGCACGTCACCGAGCTGCCGAGCCAGGTATACGCAGCCTGGCCGATCGTCCCGTAGGCCATGATGCTCTCTATCACTGCGAGGTCGGCGCCGTTGGACGCATAGATACTGCTGCCGCCGCCGTTGGCGTCGAACGTGCAGTCCGTGAACCCCCCGGCTCCGCACATCCAGACGTAGACCCCGCCGCCCCAGTTCGCCGTGTTCGATGTGAAGACACAGTCCTCGAACTCAGCCGCACAGCTCAGGTCGAGGCAGACGGCGCCGCCGTGCTCGTCGGAGTCATTTCCGGTGAACGTGCAGTTCGTGAACGTCGGCTGCGCACCCGAGTAGCAGTAGACGCCGCCTCCGTACGAGTCCTCGCCGGTCGCCGTGTTGTTCTCGAAAACGCAGCCCTCGAAATGGGCGGTCGCTCCCTGGCGGTACAGAGTGGCCCCCGCGCCCCACTTGGCCGTGTTGCCAGTGAACGTGCAGTCCGTGAACGTCCCCGCGACCTCGTCGAGGGTGCTCCCGCCGCTGCCGTTGAGCGCTCCGTTTCCGATGAACCGGCAGTCCGTGACGTGCACCGTGTCCCGCGTGCACGTGAGGCCGCCTCCTTCGATGGTCGCGTAGTTGTCAGCGAAGATGCAGCTCGTGATGGTCGCGCTGCACTCGCTTACGAAGAGGCCGGCGCCGTACTCAGCGCGGCCGCCCGTGAATGTGATTCCCTCGATGACTGAGCCATCGGCATTCCAGAGGGTCATCACGCGCCCGGCGTCGTCGCCGTCGATGATGGCGCACGCCGGGTCACCGGTCTCGCTTACGATCGTCATGGGGCGCGGCACTCCGAGGCCGTGCTCGTGGTACGTGTTGCAGGCGATCATTATCGTGTCGTCTTCCGCCGCGTTGGCGATAGCGAGCGCGATGGTGGAGTAGTCGGCGGGGACGTGGATGACGGCGGCGCCGGCCGGGGAGACGGCGAGAGGGAGCGCAAGCAGCAGGGTGGCGGGCATCAGTGAAACGGCTGAGAGCATGGTCTTCATCGGAGAGCGCTCCTTCGGTGCCGGCCCGGAGGTCCGGGCCGAGTCGTGTGGCAACGGAAGAAGATGACTGCGACCCAAGAATAGTTGATTGCACCCCGCATGTCAACGGCGCCGAATCTACACAAGACTATGGACACTACCGTCTTCCGGAGCGTGCGAAGGCAGGTCAGTTGTGCTAGAGTGCTCGCACTGGCGCCGTGCGATGAGCGAAGCTCACCGCCCCGGCCTGCCGGAGTGCACGGGAGTGGTAGGGTTGGTATGGCTATCGAGACCGGGAGGATACGATGCTGCGCACAATGACGCGATGCTCGCTCGTGGGGCTGTTGCTTCTGGCGG
>CAZNHF010000273.1:0-2743 GCA_964572375.1 uncultured bacterium
CTCTGTCAGGATAGACAGGGAGGCCCACACCCAGACTGAGGAAGCTCTGTATGAGGTAGATAGGACCGTTCAGCATGTCTCGATACGGTCTCGGACCAGGTGCCTCGATTTCGACGTAGAGCCTCTGCTCCATTGACCCTTGGCTCAACCAATCACCTGTCACATTGAAGTCGGCGTGGAAGCTGATGTGATAACCACCGGCCTCCACGGCGTGATCAGACGGGAACTCGTAGGTGGCAGTGAACTTCTTGAACCTGTTGTCTTCGTGAGTCTCGATATGCCGCCGAAGACCGGAAACGCGACACCACTCCACCAGTCTGTCGAACGCAACCCGGTACTTGGAGAAGGCTATGTCTTCCTCACGGTGGAAGTGCCCGCCCTCCACCATGACCGTGGCGGTGTACTTGGATGTTCTGAGCCCAGGGAAGTGGAGGCTCTCGGCAGAGGATTGGCAGTCCACGAGCGTGATCCGCGTACCGTCGACGCAGACCCCTAGGATGATTCCCTGATCCGGTGGATCGAAGGCTTCGGTCATGTCGGCGAAGGAGCCATCGAGTTCCAAGAGAGGCCAGCTGTCATCCGAGAACGTCAGTCTGCCACCAAGCTCTTCGCTTGGATTGGAGGGCAGCCACCAGATTCCTCTCTTGTCAACGGGTGTCACGATGCCTCCTTCGAGTGCATCAGGCTGTTGAGGACGCCTAACGAATCGCGTTTCAGCCGCGGGCGTGAAGCCTGGCGCGGCGGGTGCTGCGGCGAAGCCGCGCCAGCAGTCCGCCGTGACAGGCAAGCCCGGCGGCTGCAAACGCCAGTTAGGCCGAGCGCCCTATCTCCAACGAGCGCAATCGCCGTCGCCGAACGTCACCTCGCGGTAGATCTCAAAGCTGCCCGTCGTATCTTCCCCACGCCGCACGTACAACGTCGCACAACCGTGGGCGGTGTCAGGCTCCGCGGTGCCCGGAAACACGATCACAAGGCTCATCTCAATGCCCTCGATCCGCCAAGTCTCTCCCAAGTCATCAGGCACAACATCGAACGGCCCATCCAATGTCAAACTGATCGATGGTATGTCCGGGTGAGAGAACATCTTCGTCGCCGACTCGACGGCGGTCGACCGGTCCCACACCTGAGCACGAAGGGGCATGACGTCCACCCACACATAGTCCTCTGCGTACAGCGCCTCGATCGCGGCGATATCTCGCGCTGCGTAGGCCGCTGTGTAGCACTCGATCACGGACTCCGGCGAATCTCCCGTGCAGCACGCCGCAGGGTGGACACCGGCCAGAAGCACACAGACCAGTGTGCCAACGAAAACGATCTGCTTCATCTTGCACTCCCCTCTCGCACTCATCGTGCGCTTCGGCCTAACGAATCGCGTTTCAGTTGCGGGCGCCAGCTTGGCGCGACCGGTGCGAATGCAGCGGGCGTGACAAGCCAGCCCGTCAGCTGCAAACGCCAGTTAGGCTCCCGGGCCGGACGCACGACCCTTCATCGGTACATCGCTTTGATCGCACTCCACGACTTCGCTTCAACTGCCACGGGCTCGCATCCGGGCGCATCGCAGAACGGCTCGAACTCCACGCAAGTATCGATCGCCGGATCGTCGTTGCAGTCCCTTATGCTGGCGGCGATCGCGTCAGGATCCGTAGTACCCCACCAATTGTCGGAGAAGTCTGCAATGGCTGTGCAGGAGTACACGGAGCACTCCACGTTGTACTCCGCATTCTCGTAGATGTCGTTGTGAACGAACGGCCCCGGATTGCCTGAACAGTTGTCAAGATAGACGCCGACGCCATTCCAGCGAACGACGTTGTCGAACATCCCCGTTCCGCAACCGCTCCACTCGATACCGTGCGTCCCATTGTGTTCAATGAGGTTGTTGCGCGCGTTGAGGTTATAGCCAACCCTGATCCCGCAGCCGCCGTTGTGATGGATGTGATTCCCTTGAATGAGGGGTTCCTCGCAGCATGTGCCCAAGATCCCAGCCGCGGCATTATCGCAGATCTCACAATCGCTGATTGTGCCGTTGAAGTGAAAGACCTTGATGCCGAAGGAGGAACTGTTCCGTATGCGGCAATCGGAGACAGAGCCCCAGCAGCAACTCAGATCGAGCATCCCGCAGTCGTCGAACTCGCAGTCTCGGAAGTTCGGCCTGTAGAACTGGTCGCAGTAGTCGTCCGCGTGAACGAACTCCCCGAAATCCCGGAAGGTCACGCCTTCAACGCGCAGGATCCCGTGGTCACTGCCTTCCCAGTACGTGAATGCGGCTTCGTCGCTCCACCCGATGACCACTGTCGCTTCCGATCCGTCCCGCCCGACGATCCAGGGTGCTGTATCATCCAGCCAGAGCGGCCAGCAATGAGGCCAAGTGGCTTCCGGGCTGATTATGTGCGTACCCGGAAGGAGCAGGAGCGTATCTTCAGGACCGGCCAGATACCATGCAGTGGGGATGTCGAGCTCGTTCCCTGGCTGGGCGCCTGTGCCGGGCCCCACTTCAAACGTCTCGGCAGTGCACGCCAGTGCGGTCAGATGCAACACCAGCAGAGCTATGAGCCACATACGCCTGTTCATTCGAACTCCTCCAAGTCGCACCGCAATTGGGCCCGGTGAGCCTAACGAATCGCGTTTCAGTTGCGGGCGTCAGTCTGGCGCGACGCGCGCGCAAGCAGGCGGCGTGACAGACAAGCCCGTCAGCTGCAAATGATGAGATGGACTCCTCCCGCGACCGAAGGCATCATCGTGCCAC
>CAZNHF010000274.1:0-2732 GCA_964572375.1 uncultured bacterium
CAACCTGTGGGGGTTCGAGTCCCCCCTCTCGCACCAGTCGGCGGGGTTGTCAAGGATAGCGCCGCCGAGGCGTGGTTTATGCAAAGGAGTCACTGTTGCTGGTTCGTGTTGAGGAACTCGATGGCTGGATACGGAAGCTCGTCGTAGAGCTTTCGGAGGACGACGTGAAGAACAAGAGCGGCGACCTTCTCAAGCAGGTGGCCGCCGACGTTCAGATGGATGGATTCCGCAAGGGGAAGGCGCCGAAGACGGTCATAGAGAAGCGCTACGGCGCCGAGACCATGCGCGAGGCCCTGGGATCGCTTCTGAGCGACGCGTATGTGGAGGCGGTCAAGGAGGCGGCCATCCACCCGGTCTGCGACCCCGACGTTGAGCTTCTCGAGGACCAGCCATCGGATGGCAAGTACACGTTCGCCGCGACCGTGGCCGTGAAGCCGGAGTTCAAGGTCGGCGACATATCGGATCTCGAGTTCACCGAGCAGGTGCCGATCGTCAGTGATGATGATGTGGGCCGCGCGGTCGAGGAGCTTCGCGAGGCCAAGGCCGAGCTGGTTGATCCGGGCCGTCCGTCGTTGTCGGGTGACTTCGTCGTGATCGACTATGACAAGCTCGACGAGGCGGGTCAGCCGGAGGAGGGGAGCGGTCAGAAGGAGTTCCCCTGCGAACTCGGAGCCGGGAAGCTGCCGGACGAGCTCGAAGAGGCGCTGACCGGCGTCAGCCCCGGCGAGCGGAAGAACGTCACAATCAGCTATCCGGACGACTACGGCAATCCCGATCTCGCCGGGCAGTCGATCTCGTTCGTCGTGTCGGTGAAGGACGTGCGCGCGAAGCGTCTGCCGGTCGTGGATGATGACCTCGCCCGTTCGCTTGGTCCGTTCGAGACGCTTCTCGATCTTCGCGTGAAGGTCAGAACACAGCTCGAGGCGCAGGCGAAGGGGATGGCGCGTGAGCGGCTCTATTCGGAGATCGTCGGCCGCGTCGTCGAGAAGACCGAATTTGACATGCCGGAGTGCATGATCGACGACCGGATGGACCGGATGTTCGACCGCATGAAGCAGGAGATCGGGGAGGACGCCCCGGAGCCGGACCGCGCGGAGTTCGACAAGATCTACCGCGAGATGGCCGGGAAGCGCCTCCGGGCCGAGCTCATCCTGAGCGCGTTCGGGACCGAAAACAGTATCGAAGTGGCCGAGGACGACGTGAAGAAGCGCATCGCCGAGATCGCGGAGCAGCAGGGAAGGGACCCGGCGACCGCCTACGACGAGATCAAAGGTACCGAGATGTTCGCCGAGATGTATGGGGAACTCGAGGACCGGCTCTGGCTTGAGAGCGTGCACGAGCGACTGGTCGACTCGGTCAAGGTTACGACTGAGAAGGTCGAACTGCCGCCGCCTGGCGAACGGCAGCCGGACGCATCGCTCGACGAGAGCGGCGACTGATACGTGACAACCGCCTAAGGGAGACGCTCATGGGACTCACACCGTTCGTCATCGAGCAGACGCGGCTTGGGGAACGCTCGTACGATATCTTCTCGAGGCTTCTCAAGGACAACATTGTCTTCATCGGCGTTCCGATCGACGACAAGGTCGCGAACATCGTTATCGCGCAGCTTCTCTTCCTGGAGGCCCAGGACCACGAGCGCGACATCTATCTGTACATCAACAGCCCGGGCGGCTACGTGGCGTCGGGACTCGCGATCTACGACACGATGCAGTACATCAGGTCGGATGTTCACACGATCTGCATGGGCCAGGCGGCCAGTATGGCCGCCGTGCTTCTGGCTGCCGGGACGAAGGGCAAGCGGTCGGCGCTCCCTCACTCACGCGTGATGATCCATCAGCCGATGGGTGGCAGCGAAGGGCAGGCGAGCGACATAGAGATCTACGCGAGGGAAATCCTGCACATGCGTTCGCAGCTCGTGGACATTCTCGCGACGCATACGGGTCAGTCGGTCGAGCAGGTGCTCAAGGACTCGGACCGCAATTTCTTCATGTCCGCGGAGCATGCGCTCGAGTACGGCGTCATCGACGAAGTCATCTCCCGGAAGGGCGATATTACGGGCAAATAGACGGGCGCCCTGTCGCATTGCTGGCGCGGCCGACCGGCGCGATGGGCAGCCCCGGGGGCAGGCCAGCGCGCGCTTGCCACGGCCGATGACCGCGATTATGTTGTGCACAAGGTGAAGGGTACACTTCATCTCGTGCCTGGAGATGGGTCCGGGCGGGTCGATGGGACCCGCGGTCACACGAATCAGGCGAACTGCACAACAGGAGATACGATGCTTCGAATCACGCACGATGACGAGACAATCGAGTTCAGCGAGAAGCTGCCAATCGTTCCACTTCGGGATCTCGTTCTGTTCCCGCGGATGATCGTGCCGCTCCTCGTCGGACGGCCGCGTTCCGTCAGTGCGCTTGAGGAGATAATGCACGGCGACAAGATGATGTTCGTCGTGACCCAGCGTGAGGCGGAAACGCAGGATCCGACGTCGGATGATCTCTACAGGGTCGGCGCCATCGTGCGGGTGCTCCAGCTCCTGAGGCTCCCGGACGGGACCATGAAGGTGCTCGTTGAAGGGCTCTCTCGGGCCGTGGTCAAGCGCTTCATTCGCGGCGACACATACATGTCCGCGCGCGTCGAGCTCGTGGACGAGCAGGCCGAACGCACCGTCGAGACGGAGGCGCTCATGCGGAGCGTCGCCGGTCAGTTCGAGGAGTACGTCCAGCTCTCGC
>CAZNHF010000275.1:0-2727 GCA_964572375.1 uncultured bacterium
CGTTGGCGAGAAGTCGTGAGGCGTGGTCCTTGTCGATGACCGCCTCAACACCCTTCAGGCCCTCGGCCACCTCGACGACGGGGATGCCTCCCCCGCCGACGGCGATGACGAGGCTTCCGGCATCGAGGAGCGCCTTGATGGAGGCCGCCTCAACGACGCGCACCGGGATGGGAGACGCCACAACACGCCGCCACCCGCGGTTGGCATCCTCGATGACGTCCCAGCCGTCACTCTTCTGCCGCTTCTCCGCTTGCTCCCGCGTGTAGAAGGGTCCGATCGGCTTCGAGGGTTTCGAGAATGCAGGGTCCGCCGCGTCGACGACGACCTGAGTGACGACGGTAACGACGTCGCGCACGATACCCTTCTTCGCGAGCTCGCTTCCCAGCACCTGCTGGATCATGTACCCCATCGCCCCCTGCGAGTCCGCGCCGCACGTGTCCAGCGGGAGGCTCGGGAGAACCGTCGACGCCATTTCGGCGCGGAGCAGGATGTTGCCGACCTGCGGCCCGTTGCCGTGCGTGATAACGACGTCCCAACCCTTCTCGATCATCCCGGCGATATGCCGGGCCGTCTCGCGGGCGTTCGCGAACTGCTCGCTGATCGTCCCGCGCTGTCCCGCCTTGGTAATGGAGTTGCCGCCAACGGCGACAACGGCGAGTCTGCCCATTCTGTGCCTCCTAGCCCATCGTCAGAGCCATGATCGCCTTCTGAGCGTGGAGCCTGTTCTCGGCGACGTCGTAGATGATTGACCGCTCCATATCACAGACGGCGTCGTCAGCCTCGTTCTCGCGATCGATCGGCATCGGATGGATGTAGACGGCGTCGTTGGTGCGTGACATCCGCTCCATCGTCGCGCGCCAGTCACGATGCAGAGCCGAGAGTCTCTGGTCCTCCTCGCGCCCGAGTTCGTAGCGCTTCGGATGCATCCAGTGACGTGAGTAGACAACGTCCGCGCCGTCGTACGCGGCTTCCTGGTCGTGCGTGACCTCGAAGCTCGTCCCGGCCGCGGCACAGTTGGCCTTCGTTGTCTCGATGACCTCCGGATCCAGCTCGAACCCCTCCGGATACGCCATCCGGACGTTCATGCCGAGCCTGGAGTTGATGATGAGACTCTCCTGTACCGAACTCCACGAACGCACCATCGGGGAGTATCCCCAGACCTGAAGGAGCGTCTTGCCCCGCGTGTCACCGATGTTCTCGCGCATACCCATGACGTCGGCCAGACCCTGACACGGGTGGAACTTGTCGTGCGCCATGCTGATGATCGGCACGTCGGCGAAGTCGGCGAAGTCACGGAGGAACGTGTCGCCGTCGCCGTAGTCTTCCACCGAGTCCTCGAGAATGCGGATGCCGATGCCTTCGGCATAGCGGCTCATGACGTTCGCGGTGTCCTTGAGAATCTCGCCCCGCTGACCCTTCGACTTGAGCCTCAGGTTCTTGGTCTCGAGGAACTGCGCGTGCCCGCCAAGCTCGGTTGCCGCGGCCTCGAACGACTGCCTGGTTCTGAGCGACGAGTTGTAGAACATCATCATGAACGTCTGGTGCCTGAGGATCGCGGCGTGGTCGTCGCTGTAGCGGTTCGCCTTCATCTTGACGGCGAGGTCGAGCGTCGCCTCGAGCTCCTCGATGCTCCAGTCCTGTGTGCAAATGAGGTCGCGCCCCTTGAGATCTACTGCCATCATGCCACCTCCCCTACACGTCCATCGTCAGGGCCATGATGGCCTTCTGCACGTGGAGCCTGTTCTCCGCCTCGTCGAAGACGACCGACTGGGGGCCGTCGATAACCTCGTTGGTGACCTCGAAGCCGCGGTCGCACGGCAGACAGTGCATGTACTTGGCGTCCGGCTTCGCCAGCTTCATCTTCGCCGCGTCGCAGATCCAATGCTTGTTTGCGTCGAAGACCTCCTGACTCTTCTCGAGCATCGGCTTGTCCGCGATGGGCGGAATGAAGTGCTTCGACGTCCACGCCTTCGGGTAGACGACGTCGGCGTCCTTGAACGCGTCTTCCATGCTGTTGGTGATCTCGAACGAGCCGCCCGACTCTTCGGCGCGCTTCCGCGTGGCAGCGATAACGTCGTCGTCGAGTTCGAGACCCTTGGGGTGCGCGAGCACGACGTCGCAACCGACCGTCGCCGCGGCGATGACGGCGCTGTGCGGCACCGAGAGCGGCTTGTGAACGGACGGGCTGTAGGCCCAGCTCATCACGAACTTCTTGTTCTTGAACCCGCCGCACTGCTCGCGGACGGTCATGATGTCGGCCATGCCCTGGCACGGGTGGTAGATGTCGCACTCCATGTTGATGACGGGAACGCGCTCGCAATGCTTCGCGAACTCGCGCACGACGCGGTTGGCCTTGCCATTGATCCAGCCGACCGGGTCGCCGTACATGCGGATCGAGATGCCGTGGCCCATGCGGTCGAGAACGCGCGCGACGTCCGAGATGCGCTCAGTCGAGTACGCGACCTCTTCGCCCTCGAGCGCCGGCGTGTAGATCTTGTCGGGATCCAGGAAGTGCGCGTGGCCGCCCATCTGTGTCATCCCCGCCTCAAAACTGTTCCGCGTCCGCAGAGACTGGTTGTAGAAGATCATGAAGAGGGTCTTGTCCTCGAGGTACTTGTGAGGACGACCCGACTTGAACTTCGCCTTGAGCTCATCGGCAAAATCGAGGATGAACTCGACCTCTTCACGCGTGTAGTCGAGGATGGTGATGAAATCCCTGCCCCTGAA
>CAZNHF010000276.1:0-2717 GCA_964572375.1 uncultured bacterium
CCTGCTCTTCGTGACGCCCGCGTTCGCCCAGCAGACGCTGAACTACAGCTGGGAAGACGGCGGTACGATCCTGGGTTCCTACGGCGCCAATCTCGTCGGCGTGGCGAACGTGTCCGGCGTGCAGAACGGCCTGCAGGGCTCGACGCTCCCGCCCTACACCTGCCCGGGCGCCGTTGATGGCACGAACTACCTGCACCTCGGTGAAGACCCGCACGCCGGTACGCCCGAGGCGTTCGTGGCGTGGGTCACCGGTCTGACCGATGGTGACGTCGTCACAGCCGGCTTCTACGGCTATGACATCACGCCGGGCGGAAGCCCGTCCGTCCGTCAGTGGGGCGCCTACACGACGTCCGACGACATCAACAACTACGTCGCATCCGCCAGCGGCCCGACCGGCTACACCGCCGGCACCGGCTGGGACTTCATCAGCTTCACGTGGACGTTCGACAGCGGCCTCGGAACGCGTGATGCCCTTCGCATCTCGATCCGTATCTACAGCACGCCGTCGACGCTCGACCCCGACCACACAGACTTCTGGGTCGATGATCTCACCGTGACGGCTCCGGTCGTCGCAGTGATCCACTTCCCTGTGCCGGTCTCGCCGGTCGAGGAGCGCACGTGGGGCGGCATCAAGGCTCTGTACCGCTAGTCCGACGTACGAGCTGAGAAGTACTCTAAGCACATCGAAGCGGGGTCCCTCCGGGACCCCGCTTTCACATGCGCCGAAAGCGACGGTTCACGGCGCTGCTCACGGGAATCTTGAGATGGATGCCCGCGCGTGCTATGCTATTGTCTCGATATCATCGAGGCAGGCAGGGGAGTGGACAGAAGCTCCCAACAGGCACTTCCGGAGGAGAAACAAGGTGGGTAAGCGCACCAGGATCACCAAGAAGCATCTCAAGCACGACGCACTGCTTGAGACCACGGCGTCGACCACGAAGTTCATCGAGGCGCATCTCAACAAACTGCTGATCGGTGTCGTCGCCCTCGTCGTCATCGTCGTCGTCGTCATGATGGTCCTGCATTCACAGAAGGCGACAGAGCAGGTCGCAGCCGGCGAGCTCGCGACCGCCACACAGACCATGAATGCCGGCATGTACGCGCAGGCGACCGACCAGTTCCAGGGAATACTCGACCGCTACTCGGGAACCCGCAGCGCCGCGGCAGCCACGTGCTACCTCGGCTCGCTCGCGTTCCAGCAGGGCCAGTACGATGAGGCTCTCGGCCACTTCGAGACGTATCTCGCACGTCATCGCGGGAACCACAACCTCGACATGACCGCGCTCGAGGGCAAGGCTGCTGTGCTCGAGCAGCGCCGCGACTTCGTCGTCGCCGCGGGAGTCTACGAGGATCTGGCCGCCGCCGCCGCTCACAAGAGCGGCGCCAGAGCGCGCTACTTCACAGCGGCCCTCAGAAATTTCCGTTCAGCCGCTGACTGGAGTGCGGTGACACGAGTCGCGCAGGTCGTCATCGACGAGAATCCCGACACGCCGTGGGAGGCGCAGGCGCGCATGCTCATCGCCGAGGCAGGGACGAAGCTGTAAGCGTTCGCCGCACGTGACGAGGCGAACACGGATGTCACAGAACGACCCGGTCAGGCCGCCGCAGCGCTCGATACCGGCCGGCCGGGTCTGTCCTTCTCCGGGGACTCCTATGTCGCATAATGTATATTATGTAAACCAACTAGTTTCAACCGGTCACACGGCTGCTGAGGGCGCCGGCCCGGGACTCCCCCCTGCGAACGGCAACCGCGGACCTGCCGGGCCATCGTCAGGCCGGAATCATCTACGGGCGTTCCTCCCTCGTTCGATCACGCGCTGCGTGCTCGTCGCGGCCGTCGCACTCGCCGTGACTTTCACCGCAGCTCAACCTGTCGCAGCGCAGACTGACCCAATGATCGTTCCGGGACCCGACGACGCTCTCGTATTCGACGCGCTCGCAGCGACGGTCGCCGGAGACTCTCTCTCTCTTGACGAACTCGAGGCCGTCAGCGCGCTTCTCTCGCTCTCGCACGATGACCTGATGACGCGCGCGCGCGCGCACGTCGAAGCCGGCATGCCGGGGCGTGCCGAAGTCGAGCTGACCCTGGTCGTCGCCGGAGCCGACACCTCCCCCGGAAACTCGTATGCGCAGCTCTCGCTCCTGGCGTATGCGCAGATCCTTCAGGACCGGAAGCAGCACGCCACCGCGAGCCTCATCTTCGCCGCAGGCGCGTACGACGAGCTTGACAGGCCTTCTCATCCTGTGATGCCGGGAGAGGCCGCGATGCAGCTGGCAGCCGCGTACATCGACATCGCTCGCGGAGCGCCCGAAGCGGACCGTGAGCCACTTGGTCGCCAGGCCGCCCTCTGGTGGGCGCGAGCAGGCGCCGATGGGCACCTGTTATCGCTCGCCGCCCGCGGTCTTGACGAACGGCTGATCGCAGCGTGGGCTTATGCCCAGGTCGGCAGGATCGACCGGGCGACCGTGGAGATAGCACGCGCGCGTCTCGGCTACCGCGGCATTCTCCACGCAGATTCTTCGGACGCCGACGCACATGAGGGACTGTCGCGCTCATACGAGGCATCTGTGACCGGTGTCCGGGCATCGGCCAACGCAGACAGCGCCCGGATCCATCGTGACGCCGCCGAGCGCATTCTGAACTGCGAAGAGACTCCGGCCCGCTAGCGGGCGCGAGGCTAATCACGGAATACAAAGAGAGGGCCGCTCCCATGGGA
>CAZNHF010000277.1:0-2715 GCA_964572375.1 uncultured bacterium
TGGCTTGGAGGAGGAGGGAGCCGGATTGGATGCGGATGACTTCGGCATCGCCGATGCGGTCGCCTACTTTCACCAGCTTCTGCCGTCCCGAGCCGTCCTGGATGACGGCGTAGGGCGTACCCACACCCACCATCGTCGCCTTCAACGTAATCGACGGCAGCGCGCTGCCCGTCGGCGGCTTCGCCCCGCTCCGACCCGAACGCGGAGAAAGCACCTCCCAGATCACCGCATACGGGCTCTGCCCGTCCGGGTCGGGCTCATCCTTCGCAGCGGCCACAGGCGCCGTCGGCACACCTGCATCCCCCTGTGGCTCCGCCAACGGAGGGACCTTCAGGACCGTCGCCGGGTCGCCAAGAAGCAACGACGTCCTCAGCACCCTATCAAACCCGTCCTGACCCGCCAGCGCCAGACGTCCCGCATCGAGCAATCCGCCCAGACCCCGGACCTCCGACCCCAGCGCCGTCTGCACCACACTCTCCGTTACCAACCGGGCATCTTCGCCCGTCAGCAGACCCGTGCTCGCGATCCCCCCAACGACCCCACCCCGACCGCAGAGCAGGCCTTCCGCCAGGGATCGCACACTCGGACTCCCATAGTACCCGTGCATCGACTCCGCTGAGATCAGCAGCGCTTCGCCGCCGGACTTGGCCTTGCTCCGACCCATGGATCCGGTCAGAAGACCTCCCGCCGCGCTGTCGACCCGACCCGGACCCAGCACCGTAAGGAACAATCCACCCGTGCTCAGCGCCTCGACCATCTCCGCGCTGCTCGTCACGTCCATCGAGCAGACCCTACCTGACTTCATCGCGACCCGGCCACCCACATGGAACGCCCGCTCCGCCCACGACTCCTCCGCGCTCGAAAAATCATAACGCGTCAGCTTGTACACCACCGCATCCGCCTCCGACACCGTTCGCACCGGAAGCCGACCGAGCTCCATGTCCGGAAGACGGTCCGCACCATCCACGCAGCCAAACCAACTGTCCGAAATCGTCGCGATGCCGTCCACGATCTCCACGTGCGTCGGGATGAAGCTCGAATCGCCCGGCACGACTCCCCCATCGCCCAGCAGCACCACCTGCCGAGCCGACGGCGACCACTTCCGGTAGGCATGCGACAGGAACCGGCGGATCGCACCCGGGTCCGCCTCCCCATAGGCGAACTCGTCGAAGACATCCTCAATATCCACCACCTCCACACGACGCCCCTGCGAGGCGCGGTGGAGGGCCAGGCGTTTCGCGGAGACCTCAAACAGCTTGGGGGTCACGATCAGATAGTCCGCACCGTGCCGGCCCGCGTAGAGGTCCGACGACTGGTCGAGCTGAATGCTCCCGCATCCGGCCGACGACGCGTCGACCAGCTCATACACATGCCCCGCCGCAGAGGCGAAGCTCGCGATCCACGTGTCCCCGTCCTGAGCAAACTCCACCCCCCTCAGGCGGATGGGCGTGCTGCCCGTCACGTCGTAGACGTCCAGCTCCCGGGTCGGAAGACCGGCGAGCGTCAGCGTGCCGCCTCCCGTCACGGGGAACCTCATCCCCGGCTTCGACGCACGGACGTCCGGGGTCGCGATCACGTCAATCCGCTTCACCAGCAGGGGAACCGTACCCCCGTTGGCAATGGCGATCTCGTTCTCCCCATCTACCGTTTTGCCCGGTGCAACCGATACGCGCAACCCCTCCCCCACCTGCACGCCGTTCACCGACACCGACACCTTCGAGACATCCTCCGCATTCACCGACACGATCCGGACCTCGGCACCCGCCGAGCGATCCGGCCGGCAGAGGGGCAGCGTGAACGTGCGCTCCGTCCCCGAACCGATCTCCGCAAGGATGAACCGGTCCTCCAGGGACAGCTTGTCGCCCACGAACACGAGCTGGGTGGCCTCGTCGAGGGATGTCGTCTGCGGACCGGCCGACGCAGCCGGCGCGTCTTTCTGCGGTGTGGCGTCCTGCTCCGTCATGCGCGGGCTCGCATCGCCCGATGCCGCGATCCAGTAGACCGCCTCCCGGGCCCACGGCTCCGCGTTCCGCGTCACCAGGAACTCGATGCCGTCTCCACGCACACTCACCGGCACCCGAACCCCCCGGTGCAACACCGCCAACCGGTCCAGACCGCTCGCGCCCAGCGCCGCCTGTTGCAGCGACGTCAGGCTCACCCGGTGTATCCCCGCCTTGCTCGTACGCAGCTTCACCGCCCTCAGTCCCGGCGGCTGCCAGCCTTCGGACTCGACCTCGGACCGCTTCGCCTCCGTGTCCGGCGTCAGGTCGAGACGGAGGCGGATCACCTTGTGGAACATCGCCCGCTTCGACACCGGGTTGTACGTCACCGGCGTCACCGTCACCACGGCCAGACGGGACGGACCCATCTGACCCGCTACCTCGGCATGGACGATCTCCGCCGGCCACGCCGCATCCCGAGAGTACGCGGCCGATGGGGCCACAGCCACCGGCGCCAGCGACCACTCCCCGGCACCGGCGAGACGGCTCGTGCCGCCTGACCGGTCTTGCAGCACATACCGAGGCGCCGGCGCGATGTCGATCTCCTCGATCGACTCCGTCTCCGTGTCCAGCACCGTCGCGCTCACCGACATCCCCTCAGGGATCGGCACCGCGAAGCCGCGTTTCGGCAGCAGCGGGTCCCCCGGACTCCCCGTCGAACCGTACCCCTCCATCACCAACCCGCCGTCCGAACGAACCGGAGACGGCGGTCGAA
>CAZNHF010000278.1:0-2704 GCA_964572375.1 uncultured bacterium
CTTCCCTTAGGGAAGCGCAGAGCTACGAGAGAGACGGAGAAGCAGGGGAGCGGGGACCGGGAAACCGGTCCCCGCTTTTCAGTTGCAGGGCGGAGACCCCGGTGGTAGAATGGTGGCGAGTCGGGAATAGGAACCACGCCTGCCTGTGTGCCGAATCCGGTTGGAGTCCCCCACCGAGCATTCCGTGCGAAACGTGAGAGTACGTCTGTAGCATCCGCAGCCCGCGCGCGGCCGATTCGTATACGTGCGCGTTCTGTGAGTTTCACGACGAACAGCCGCACCCGCGGGGGCGAAACCGGGTGGCGGCGCGGCGGGTTCACCGCCGCACAAGCAGCAGAGGAAGGATGAGCAGGGTACAACTCTGGCAAGGGGGGATTGGCCAATGAGAGGGAGATTCTTGCTCCCGCTGACCGTCAGTCTGGTGCTGGCCGCTCTCGTCATCGGAGCCGCTGCGCGCGGCGTCGATGGCGACACGAGCAACAGGGTCAGCCACGACCTGATGGATCCGGGAATAAGCGGCATGCCGGTCGATGGCGCGCTTCAGGGCGCTCGGCTCGAGACGCTGTGGATCTTCGATGCCGACTTCGGAGACCTGACCGGCGACAACGCAGGCTGGACAGGCTATGACCGGTCCGGCACGCTGGGCCAGCAGAACTACTGGCACAAGGACACCATCCGGCTGACCGAGACCTATCTCGGCGACAGCACGTGGTGGTGCGGTACCTACAACCAGTGCTGGATCCAGCCGCGTGGCTACGGCAACAGCTGGCTCCAGATGATGCACAATGACCTGGCGCTTTCGGGCTGGAGCGTCTCGGGTGACGACGTCACCGTCCAGTTCAACCAGCGCTTCGCGCTCGAGCACGACTACGATTACGGCTACGTCGACATCTCCGATGACGCCGGCTCGACGTGGACCACCATCTACACAGTGAACAACCCCGGCTTCGCCGGCAAGCCCGGTACGCCCAAGGACTGGGACGACCTCACGTGGGGTAACCCGACCCTGAACCTGTCGGCATGGGCCGGTACCGACATCCGTCTGAGGTTGCGAGTCGAGACGGATGAGGCCTATTCAGCGCAGGACGAGTACAACAACGCCCCGCTGAACTCCGTGCAGGACGGCGCGTGGCAGCTGGACAACTTCGACCTCATCGTCAACACGGTCTCCGTGTGGTCCGACGATGCCGAGGCGCCCGGCGACAACGGCTGGGTCCACGAGGACCAGAGCGCGGCCAGCCAGACAGGTCTGACGTACTACCGCGGCCTGTACGGCACGAACTTCGAGAACGGTCGTCCGTTCACGTGCGAGAATCGCTCGGGCTGGATGTACGCCGCGTGCGATCCGTTCACGTGGAAGATGATCGACGGCGAGGTGGCGTATCTCGTCAGTCCGCCGATCGACATCAGCGGCGCCGAGAAGCTCGTCGGTCGCTGGGACTACTGGCTCGACTGCCCCAATGAATCGAACGACCGTTACGACCTCTGGCTCGCTTCGAACGATGACTACGCCTGCGTGACGAGCCTCGACGGCTTCGTCGACGAGGCCCCGGGCGGATGGTACGGCGGTCCCTACTGGAACACCAAGACAGACGACTGGGACGCGTTCGCGGGGAACGACTGGCTGGCCATCGAATTCCGGAACTACAACGACGACCCGGCAGCTCCCGGAACGCACATGGCGGGCTTCTTCGTGAACCACGTGGAGCTCGGCATCCCGTCCGGCGACCCCGGGACTTCTTACACCTACGGCAGCTGGGACCGGTTCAACGACTGGTACATCGAGCAGATGGCGGACGCCCTCCTCGACACGGCGCTCATCACCGTCAAGGATGACGACGACATCGCCTCGGTGTCCGTCATGGCGTCGAACGACGGTGGGACCACGTGGGAGGCCTACCCGTGCCGCCGCCTCGATCCGCTCGGCAACGACTGGAACGGTCCGCCGCCCGTCAATCAGATGACGGCCGGGAGCATCATCTACTACTACTTCGAGTCCACCGACGGCGTCGGTACGGTTGCAACGTATCCGTCGACGGCTCCGAACAGCTACTTCGAATTCTCGATCCTGCCGATCACCGCGACCGTCTCGAACCCGGGCATCCTGCTCGTGGACAAGCACGGCCGCCTGATCCCGAGCGAGCAGCGCAACTACCTCCACAGCTCCGAGTACTACTACCGCGAGGCCCTGAACATCCTGGGCTACGAGTGGGAGAAGTACGACGTGGAGGTGCCGTCGGGCAGCGCCGACTCCGAGGGGCCGGACTCGATGGGCTACAAGTACTACGACACCATCATGTGGTTCACCAACGAGTTCAACTCGTACACCTACTGGGCCGCGGATCAGCAGAACCTGATCAACTGGCTCGCCCAGGGGGCGATGAAGGAGAGGAATTTTCTCACCACCGGCAACGACTGGGCCTTCGAGCTCATGGAAGCGGGATACGAGACGCTCGACTTCGTCACGACATGGCTCGCGGTCGAGTACGTCCAGGACGAGATCGGCGAGGTGACCGTCGACAGCATGCCGATCCTCAAGGACTACGCGGGCGGCAACACGTTCATGGACTACGACGATGGCGGGTGTGTCCTCGCCGGCGGCTGTCCGGTCCTGATGAACTTCGACGTCATCCAGCCCTTCTCCGGGAGCGGCGCCGAGATCGCGGTGGTGTACGAGAAGACCGACACGACCATTCTTCCGGCC
>CAZNHF010000279.1:0-2693 GCA_964572375.1 uncultured bacterium
TACCAGTACTACCCCAACGCTTCGACCATCCGCTACTGGCGGGACACCGGGCTCTACGACGGCGACGGCTTCTCCCGTTCCGCCCTCGACAGCTGGACCGCGGTGCTCGGGGACTAGCGCCCGGCATGAGGGGGACCGACGGACAACACAACATGCCCCGCCGCGACAGCGACGGGGCGTGCTCGTACAACGGTTCAGCATTCCGTAGGGCGGTGACTACTCGCTCGCGCTCTGCAGCTCCGCGATCTGTTTGAGTCGAGTCCTCGCGTGCTCGACATCGAGGCTCTCGAGCGCATACTCGAAGTGCCTCTTCGCCCTCGTGAGTTCGCCCTGCTGGAATGAAGCCTCACCGACCAGCATGTCGAGCACCGGATCCTGGTCGTACCCATCCTCCCTCAGAAGACGGCAGACGGCGAGAGCCTCCTCGGCCCGCCCTGTCCGGAGGTGGGCCTCCGCGGCCAGGACCATCTGGTTCTCACGTCGCGTATACAGCCCATACAACGCATCCGAGTCGTCGAGATACCCGGCAGCCATCATGGCCATATACATGTCTGACGCCGTCTCCGCATCCCCCAGTCTGAGAGTGGCCCACGCCCGAAGGACCTCGAGCTGCACCTCTGAGAACAGGTCCCCTCTCGCTTCCGCAATGTCGAGCACACGTCCGTACTCGCCATCCCTGATGAGTGATGCCACATGGAAGGCTGGAGACTTCGGCCCCTTGTACATCGGGCTGTTCTGCGACCCGCCATACATGCTGGAGGAACGTGATCCGGCACATGACAGCGACAGACACGCAAACACAGCTATCGCAGCAACGAGTGCGACTCTCCGTCTCATGG
Organism: uncultured bacterium; assembly: GCA_964572375.1. GTDB lineage: Bacteria > Joyebacterota > Joyebacteria > Joyebacterales > Joyebacteraceae > JAPEKQ01. Next base: position 840 of record CAZNHF010000279.1, read on the forward strand.
CGACACCTCTCCATCCTCCACGGCAGTGGGCCAGTCATCCCAACTGGCGCCCCCGAGCCGCGTGTGCCCCTGACCCGTGGCGCTCGGCGGCAGATCAGGCCAGTCATCCCAATCGGGACTCGGAAGCCGCGCGCGCTTCGGACTGCTCCTCCCTCCGCTGTACATGTTCACGCGGCGTGTCAGGCTGAGGCACTCGTCTGGATTTCTGGCGAGGAGGATCCCCGCGGCGCCCCAGACGAAAGCTCCAGTCGTCCACGCGTGGACTGTGTCCCAGTCCGTCTCGACCGGGCCATCCTCGAATTCCTGACTCGAACACGCTGCGGTGGCTATGCCGTATGTCATGCCGCCGAGGAGACCGCCAACGATAGCGCCTGCGGCGAGCTGCGCCCACGCGGGAGCAGTGGCGTACATCTGCACTCTGAGAACGTCGTCGGGCGCGAATGAGAAGTACCTCCGACCGGAGGACTGGATCGTCCTGATGCGCAGGCTGTCACCCGCGCTGAGGACGGTGCACTCGTACTCGTGTCCATCCCGCAGCTTCACCCAGCCGTAGAACGGCGCGTAGTCGGAGAGTTCGCGGACATCCTCGACAGGCCGCTCCGGCGACCTCCCCGACACCAGAGGGCGCATCGTCGCAGTCCCCGCGCAAGACGTCAGCATCGCAGCCACGAGGAGCAGTGAGATCGTGGAGAGTGGTCTTCTGCGCTTCACCTGACCCATCCCCTGAAAAGGCGCAAGGCGCCCGGTACCATACATCCAACATAGCACGTCGGGCGCAGCATAATGGCTACGCCCGACACGTGTCAAGTGCAGTTGTCCCGGAGCCTCTTGAATCCTACCGCAGCACGACTGCCTTCCGCTCGGCGGCGCCGATTGGGGTCACGAGCCTGTAGAAGTAGATCCCTGACGGGACATCGCGGCCGTGCGCATCGCGCCCGTCCCAGACCACATCATGCTCGCCCGCCGACCGGACGCCGTCGTCGAGGTCGCGGATGATCCGCCCCGTCAGATCGTAGACCGTCAGCCGTACCCGTGAGGGCCGCGGAAGGAAGAAGCCGATCCGTGTGCCGGCGTTGGACGGGTTCGGCGTCGGTCGCGCGAGGAAGACGCGAGACATCGTCCCCGACATATCGACGCCGGTCTCCGTGAGCGGCACCGGGAAGTACTCGGACCGCTGCACGTCGCCATCGCCATCGCCGCTCGGCGCCTGGTCGTTCAATGCCCCGCTGTCGCCCGTCCCGTACGCGGTCGCCGCGAGGAAGACCGTGTCGGGCAGTGAGCCGTAGAGTCCCGCCACGTTGATGGCGCCCTCGAGGTACGTCCCTGACGCATTGACGACGTTCGCGCTCGACATCACGGCTTCGACACCGTCGAACCACCCGTTCCAGCCGTTGTCGCCCTCCTGCGCGAGGAAGTAGTCGCGTCCGGCGACGGTCCCGGCCTTCGCCCACGGCGCGCTCGCGCGCGCGGCAGGATCATCATCGACGAGAAGGAAACGGTCGTTCCCTCCGCCGGCGGGCTGCGTCGCCATGTAGAGCCACTCGCCGTCGAACGCGGCGTAGAGGTCCGTCGTCCCGCTGCTGCCCACAAGCTCGGCCTCGAGGTCCAGCTGACCGTCCATCTCGAACCCCGGCTCTCCCCCGCCACCGGTCACCGGTACGCTCCAGTCACCGCCGCCGTTGTTGTCCCAGTTCCCCGCGCCGTCGTTGAAGACGAACTCGACCGACGTCGCGACACCCGGGATCGAGTAGGTGTAGCTCCACGCCTCAGCGCTTCCATCCCACGTCATGACCGGATCAGGACTGATGACGTCCTGCCAGTTGCTGTGGCCGATGTGGATGTGGACGGGGTCGG
>CAZNHF010000280.1:0-2661 GCA_964572375.1 uncultured bacterium
CACAAAGCGCCGCAGGCGTATGGAGGCACCAAAAGAAGATGCCGTTTTACGGAGAAGCAGCAGAAGAAGACAAGAGCCTGCAGCACTACCTTCGCGAGATCGCGAAGACTCCGCTTCTGACACGTGAGCAGGAGCAGGAGCTTGGCAGGAAGATGGTTGGCGGCGATCAGTCCGCACGGGACGCGCTCGTGACGGCGAACCTTCGGTTCGTCGTGAGCGTGGCGAAGCACTACGCCCGTCGAACGGATTCGCCCATTATGGATGTCATCAACCAGGGCAACCTGGGACTCATCGAGGCCGCGAATCGCTTCGACGCGGAGCGCGGTCGCAAGTTCATCACGTACGCCGTGTGGTGGATCCGTCACGCGATCCTCAAGGGGATGTCCGAGCAGTCGGGGGCGATGCGTCTTCCGCTCAACAAGTCCGGCGCCATCAGGCGCATGTGGCGGACGATCGAGCGGATGAGACAGGAGATGGGTCGGGAGCCGACGGACAAGGAGCTCGCTGCGGCCATGAAGCTCAAGGTCGCCGCGATCACCGAACTCAAGACACTCTCGGTCGGAAGTCTCTCGCTGGACGCGCCGCTGGCAATCGACGAGGATGTCGATTTCGGTGAGATGGTCGCAGACCCTACGGACGACCCCGCGCTTGAGAACCTGCACTACGAATCGCTCGGCCAGGAGGTCGAGATGGCGTTCGACGTGCTGACGTCGCGCGAGTCGCTCATCCTCCAGCACTACTTCGGACTCAACGGCGAGACGAAGAAGACGCTCGAGCAAATCGGGATCATGATCGGGCTTACGCGTGAGCGCATCCGACAGATCAAGGAAGAGGCGCTGGGCAAGCTCAGGGCTGCGCCGAGGGCGGCCGAGCTGGTCGGGTACCTGAACTAGCGCATCGTCGGATCCCGTTTCGGGTCCGCGCGATGGATGATGGATCGAGGCGCCCTCCGGGAGACCGGGGGGCGCACTTGCGCGCGGCTCAGGCGCTCCGGCGGCAGCGAGTGTGGCCGCTGTGTGGCGGCGAAACACCTTGACGCGCCGGGCTTTCTTGCCTAGTATCACCCTCGGAAGTGCCTCTCCCGGGGCGTTTCCGTCAGAGCGCTGGCAGCGAAAGGGGCTATAAACGGTCCGTGTCGCTGTTCTGTCTAACGGAGTGAGCATTTGGTTGGCACTCCGGACTTTTAGCAGGGGGTCTTGAGTACCCCGCATGAGAACCTACGTCCCCAATAGAGCGGCCATCTTGGCCGCGGCGATACTTGTGTTGGCGCTCGTGTTCCTCATGAGCTGCTCGCGGACCGAACGTCCTACAACAGTCATCCGCACTGCACCCAACGGTTCCACCATCATCATCCAGGAGAACCGCGGCATCCAGGTCGTCTCTGTCCAGGTCTGGGTTCGTGACGGCGCGCTCTACGAGGCGGCGGACCAGGTGGGCGAGGCAGCGCTCCTTCATGCGGCCGTCATCGATGGTCATCGCGACGAGGAGCTCCTTCGCATGGCCGAGCAGTTCAGCGCTCTCGGCGGCAAGGTGACCGGCCACCCGAGCTATGATTTTGTCAGCTACATGGCCACGGCGCCTTCCCGTCACTTTGACCTGACGGCGCGTCTCATGCAGAGAGGCCTCACCGGTGTGCGGATCGACGATGAAGACATCGTCCGCGCGCGCGAGCTGGCCGCCTCACGGATCGCTTCGTATGAGAAGTCGGACCGCGAGGACATCTACATGGCCGGTCTCGGAGCGCTCATCCCGGACCATCCGTACAGTGTCTCGTCGTACGGGACGACCCGGCGTATCAACGCGCTCGGAGCAGAGGACCTCCAGGACCGCTACGAGCGCATGTACGTCGGCGCGAACCTCGTCATTTCGGTGGCGGGCGACGTCGACGCGGTCGACGCAGCCAACTTGATGGAGTCGCTTTTCAGCGCCGTCCCGGCGGGGACGCGGGCGGAGCCGTCGAGCGCGCAGCTTGAGTGGCCCACGAATCTTCCTCGCATCGTGCGCCACGGGAGCGACGAATACGCGTATATGATCGTCAACTACCCGGCGCCCGGCGGAGCATCGGAGGACGTGCCGTACCTGGACCTCCTCCTGATGGCGCTGGCGCGCGGCAGAACCTCCCGTCTCAATGTCGCGCTCACCAGAGACAGGAGTCTTGTGACGGACGTCGGAGGCGGTTGGGGGACGCACATCCAGCCCTATCCGTTCCAGGTATGGATGCATGTCGTGCCGGGCAACGTCAGTCTGGCAGAGCAGGTGACAGCCGAGACGTTCGCGGCGCTGGCGGAGGAGGATCTCGGGCAGGCTGAGGTCGACAGGCTGAAAAACCTCCTTCTGACGGAGGTCGCCATGTCTAACGAGCTGGCGATGGAGCAGGCGAGCTACCGCGGGTACTGGACGATCGTCGGCGGCGAAGATTTCATAGACAGCTACTTCGCGGGCATCGCGTCCGCCACGCCGGCGGATCTGAGGCGTGTGGCCGCGAAGTACTTCGCGGCTGAGAGCCATCTGGCCGCCATCCTGATGCCGACGCAGTAGCTGCGGACGACTTCCACAAGGGCACGAGTTGAGGGCGAGGGAGACGAACTTGATGACGACGCCGAGACAGACCAGCACGACGAGACGCGCGTGGACGACCATCGCCGCGGTGGTCGTGCTCAC
>CAZNHF010000281.1:0-2648 GCA_964572375.1 uncultured bacterium
CGTACGTGCTGATACCCAGACCTGCGAGGTCGGCCTTCTTGTCCATATTCGCCGTTGACGCTCTCCCCTTCTGCTGCGGTATCCAGTGTCCCGGCGGGCAGAGAAACCAGCCACTCTATCGCTCGAAGCCAACCAGCTCACAAGGGTATCACCGCCGCGTCGACCCGGGCAAGGCGCATTCGATCCGATTCCCGCGGCCCTGTGGCGCACGAAGGGGCGGAACCCGGAGGCCCCGCCCCGCGTGGTCCGGAACGGCCGGTTGCCTAGGGAGTTACGACGATGTTCTTGCGCCTCCCGTTCTTCTTCGCATACGCCTCGATGACGCCGGCAAGTCTCTTGATGCCCTCGTCGATCTCCTCATTCGTCGGGAAGGAGAAGTTGAGCCGCATGGTGTTCTTCTGAAGACCCGTGCAGTCGAACGCCGAGCCGATGACGAACGCCACGTTGTGCTCGATGGCGTCGTAGAAGAGCTCGTCGGCGTTCATGTGTTCAGGCAGCGTCACCCACAGGAAGAGCCCGCCCTCGGGCTTCGTCCACGTGAGTCCTGCCATCTTCGGCATGTACTCATCGAGAGCCTTGAGCATGACGGCACGCTTCTCGGAGTAGATGCCCTTGACGTTCTCGATGACCTTCGGGAGAAGCCCGCGTGACATGAACTCCGCCACGATCGCCTGCGTGAATGCCGGCGTGCAGAGGTCGGTCGCCTGCTTCGCGACGACGATCTTCTGGATGACTGCCTCGTCACCAATGACCCACCCGAGCCGCATGCCCGGGAACAGGATCTTCGAGAACGTGTGCAGCCCGACGACCTGCCCCGTTCCCTCCAGGGAGTAGATCGTCTTGACGGACTCGCCCTCGTACCTGAGTTCGCGGTACGGACTGTCCTCGACGATGAGAACGTCGTAGCTGCGTGCAAGGTCGATGAGCTCCAGGCGACGGCCCTCGGCCATGGTCAGGCCCGCGGGATTCTGGAAGTCGGGAATCACGTAGATGAACTTGGGCCGCTGCCCGGCGTCGCGGAGCTTGCGCAGTTCCTCCTCAAGGAGGTCCATTCTCATACCGCCCTCGTCGAGCGGCACGCCGATCATGTTGGCGCCGTAGTTGTGGAACGCGGACAGCCCGCCGACGTACGTCGGTCGACCGACGATGACCGGATCACCGATGTCAATGAAGCACTTCCCAACGAGGTCGAGCGCCTGCTGCGACGCCACCGTCACAACGATGTTGTCCGGCGTGAGCTTCACGCCGTTCTCCCGCTCGTGGTACGCGATCAGCTCATCCTTGAGCTTCGGGTCTCCCTCGGTCGGGCTGTACTGCAGAGCCGTCTTCCCCTCACGCTTGAGCACGACATCGACGATCTCTCTGATCTCGTCGATCGGGAACGCGTTCGGGTCCGGCAGGCCGCCGGCGAAGGAGATTATCTCCGGCCTGCGCGTGAGCTTGAGCAGTTCACGGATCACGGACTTCTTCATCCGCTTTGCGTTCGTCGAAAACAGTCCTTCGAGGTCGTTGACCATTTCGCCTCCCTGCCGGCAACGTGTCAAATCGTACAGGCGGCGGACCGTATGCCACCGCCAAAGGGCCAACATCAGAGGTTATAGCCGTGCAGGACAGGTGTCAAGCGTACGTTGGCGGGGAATTTCCGGACCGAGCGGTACGAATTTCGGTGCTCCATTTGACTTGACCGCATTCCTGTATCATGCTAGGTTTTCGTGAAGGTACTTTTGAGTTCCCTCGATAGTCGTAATGGCAACTCAAGGACACGCGTTCAGATTCGAACCCTCAAGCCACCGTACTTCCCCGCCCGAGGGCGCAAGTGAACCCTCAACCGTGGATGGTCATATGCTGACGAAGAAGGAACTCGGACACAGACTGCGGATGGCCCGCTTCGAGAAAGGCCTGACGCTCAAGGACGTCGCGAAGCTCTCCGGGATGTCCGCAACGCATATCTCAGAAGTCGAACGAGGCAAGACATCACCCACGATCGGAGCGCTGCAGCGGATCACCGGAGCGCTCGGCGAGAACCCGGCGCATTTCGTCCGCGAGGAGAACCTGCCGCGAGTGCTCTACACGCACGCCTCGGACACGGTCACGCACTACAACACGGATGCCAATGGACGCCCGGGGGATTACCGCGTACTCAGCAAGGGCTTGCCCGGAGGCATGTCCCAGGTCTTCGACCGCAGCTTCTCGCCGGGATCGGTCGTCGCGTGGCCACCGAGGATCGGTGAGATGGTCGTCGTCTGCACCGGAGGATCGTCGCGGGTGACGTTCGGTGACGAGACCTGCCTCGTCAGAGAGGGCGACACGATCCAATTCCGCGTGGACGAGGGCTTCACGATGGAAACGCTTGGAGACGAGCCCGTGACCGGGTTCGCGATCTTCGCGTCGCCGGGCCTGTACACGTCGTAAATCCGTCGGGACATCGGCTGTAGCGGGACGCCGGCGGGGAGACAGTGAGTCGTACGATCAATCGGAGGAATAGCTGCAGATGCTCGACAAGAAAGAGCTCGGACGCAGACTCAGAATGGCACGCTTTGAGAAAGGGCTGACACTCAAGGAAGTTGCAGCGCGCTGCGGCATGTCGGCCACGCACATCTCGGAGGTCGAACGAGGAAAGACCTCACCGACGATCGGCGCGCTCCAGC
>CAZNHF010000282.1:0-2637 GCA_964572375.1 uncultured bacterium
GTTGCGGCGGCCCTTCTCGCCGAAAACGGCGTGACCATCGAATCCGAAGAAGACTGGCTCGACAAATCGTCGTGAGATGTGTACATTGTGGGCCGTTACCCGGAAGCCCCATCCGGCGAGAGTTCGAGGAGATGCTCCGATGCGAGCTGGTCTATTTCCGTCTTCCCGCGAGTCTTCATGCAGCGGGCGACCGTGGAGCGCGTCAGCCGTTCTGGTTCTGACGGCTGCACTTTTCATCGTGGTCCTGGCCGGGTCCGCCGGTGCCGACGAATCGCTTACCGCCATCCGCTACTGGACCGCGCCGGACCACACAAGGATCGTCATCGATCTGACCGGGGTCGTCGAGTACACGGCTGGCACCAGGAGAGAGCCCGATCGGGTCGTCGTCCTCATCCAGGACACGGGGCTCGACGGTGCGCTCGATGTCACGCCGGTCGCGGACGGTCTGGTGGAGCAGATTCGCGTCAACGAGATCGGGGGCGGCGCGCAGATCGTCGTCGACCTCTCGAAGGCCTCCGACTACAACGTCTTCTCGCTCCTGCCGTACGCGGGCAAACCCAGCCGCGTCGTTATCGACATCTTCCGTGACACCGATCCGCGTATCGAGCAGGCGGGCGAGGTCGCGGATCGCCCGCTCTCGGCTCGCGTGGTTGTCATCGACGCGGGGCACGGCGGCGAGGATCCTGGCACGCTCGGCAACGGAGCACTCAAGGAGAAGGACGTCGTTCTCGATATCGCGCGCAGGCTTGCCGCGCTGCTCGGCGAACAGCCGGGGTGCGAGGCGAAGCTCACGCGCGCGGGCGATTACTTCGTCAGCCTGAGAAAGCGCAAGGAGCTCGCCTCCGCGTGGGACGGCGATCTCTTCATCAGTATCCACGGCAATTCGGCTCCGAATAGGCAGGCGACCGGCACAGAGGTGTTCACCGTCTCGGACCGGGGAGCGAGCGACCAGACCGCGAGCGAACTCGCCGACCGCGAGAACGCCGCAGACATCGTGGGCGGAGTCCCGCCGGAGACGGGCGACGATGTGCTGGCCATCCTGGTCGACCTCAAGATGGGCGACCGGATACAGAAGAGTGCGCACCTCGCATCGCTCATCACGAGCGAGCTGACGGGGTCCGGTCTCGGTCAGGTGAAGTCGAAGCGCGCCGGGTTTGTAGTTCTCAAATCGTTGGCAATGCCGTCGGTGCTCGTCGAGGTCGGATTCCTCTCGAACAGCGGCGACGTCGCGAAGCTCAAACGCGCCGACTATCGGCAGCAGTACGCCGAGGCGCTGGCGGAGGCGGTCGACGCATACTTCGCAGCCTACGCACCGGTGGCCGCGGCGCCGGAGGGCACGCATGAGGTTGCGCCCGGTGAGACACTGTGGAGCATCGCGCGGCGGTACGGCCGGAGCGTCGCTGAACTCAGGAACATCAATGCGCTGGCGGACGACTGCACGATCTTCGTTGGCCAGAGACTGAACGTGTCAGGTTCGTAGCTGCGGCTTCCTCCGTGGCTCAGGATATGGCTCATCGCATGGCTGACACCGTGGCCGGAGGCCGCGGACGCCGTTCGGAGGAGACGTGGCGCTCACCACACGCGCTATCACGAACAATATCCCGGTCAAGATAGCGGCTCTTATCCTCGCGCTCGTCCTCTGGGCTTTCGCCAAGGGGGAGCAGGAAGGGATGCGGCTGATAGAGGTCCCGCTCTTCCTCAGGAACATCCCGGAGGGTGTTACGACGGTCGAGAAGGTCCCCGAGACCATCGTGGTCGTGCTCTCCGGCCCGAACAAGGAGATCCTCAAGCTCGCCTTTGTCGGTGAGACGTACGCGTTCGTGGACATGGTCGACGCTGAGCCTGGACGGGCGCTCCGGATCAGTCTCTCGCCGGTCAACGTCGTGCTGCCGAGAAACGCTGGGGTTCACGTGCTCGAGGTGAGGTCTCCCAAGAGTCTCGACCTCGACATGGAAGCGATCGAGGAGCGGTCGATTCGCGTGGCGGCCACGACCGCGGGCGAGCTTCCGCGCGGGTACTTCGTGCTCGGCGTGCCACAGAGCGTACCTGACTCAGTCGTCGTGTACGGTCCCTCGTCCATCGTTCACGCTCTGGACGCCGTGAGCACCGCGCCTCTGAGCATCGCCGGCCGTCGTGCGCGTGTCGAGGCGGGCAGACCCGTGGTCTTCGAGGCGATGTGGAACCTCCACGCCGTTCCGAAAAACGTGATGGTCGCGGTCGAGATCGAGGGGATGAAGACAGTGAGCATCGATGGATTGCCGGTGACGTTCCTGCACGAGCCCGGACTCACTGCGACCGTCGAGCCCGTCATCTACCGGGCCCAGGTCAGCGGTCCGGAGCACCGGGTTTACAACCTCGGGCCGGAGGACATCTCGGCGGTCGTAGACGCCCGCGGGTTGCCGCGGGGCGTGCATGAACTCGTACCCGACCTGCAGGCTCCCGAGGGCGTGTCGATCGAACAGGTGACGCCCGTCAGATTCACCGTGACGCTGGAATAGACAGCCCCGGGCGTGACGCCTGAGCCGGACCGGCGAGGCGCGGAAGCTCTCGAGGCGCGGTAGCGTTCGAGGCGCGGTAGCGTTCGAGGCGCGGAAGCTCTCGAGGCGCGGTAGCGTTCGAGGCGCGGTAGCGTTCGAG
>CAZNHF010000283.1:0-2635 GCA_964572375.1 uncultured bacterium
GCGGACACAGCGAATTGGAAGCTCACGACCGATATCGACCGACGCCCGGCGTACCACCCGCCGGGCGTCGCTGCTCCCCTGAGAGACCCGTAGCGCAACGAGAACGGTCGGCCTCCATTCCCTCAATCGGGGTCTTGTCGGGCAGGCCGAGCCATCCACCTGACTTCCGGGGTCGCAACAGCGCCCCTACTTCATTACCGAATTACCGAGGCCTCGAGCCTGCCCAACCTCTACACCTGCAGGGCTCACGACCGCAACAGACACTCACACACAAGAAGGCGGACAGAGCCTGATCCCGACACGGGACCGGTCCTGTCCGCCTCTTCCAAACCTCAATTGTGATGATACTACTTCAGAAGAACCATCTTCGCTGAAGCTTCGCTTCCGCCGGCGACGATCCGGGAGAAGTAGACGCCCGCGGCAACACCGCGGCCCGCGTCGTCCCTGCCGTCCCATGCGACCTCGTGCCGTCCGGCGTCACGCTCCTCGCCCGCAACGAGCGTCCTGACCAGTCTGCCCGCGGCATCGTACACCCGGACATCGGCAATCCCTCTCGCCGGCATCTGGAAGCTCAGGCTCGTCCTCGGGTTGAACGGGTTCGGGAAGTTGGTGATGGCGAGCTCCCGCGACGTGACGATGTCGTCCACACCCGTCTGTGGCCCCTCGATCGCGATGAGGACGTCATCGACGTACCAGCCGTCGCGCTCGATGTAGCCGTCGGAATCGAACAGGAATCGGACCTTGAACTGCAAGGCACCCACGTAGCTCGTCAGGTCGATCGTCTCCTGCACCCAGCTCGACTGCAGTCCGTCGTACGTCGCCACGCTGGTCCAGTTCGAACCGTTGTCCGTGCTCACCTGGACGTAGCAGTAGTCGTAGCCCGACTCGGTGTCGTACCGATGCCAGAAGGAGAACTCCGCACTCTCTGCCAAGCTCAGGTCGATGGCGGTCGCGAGCATCATCGTCTCGAAGTCGTTGCTGCCGTAGTTGCCGCCCGGGCTGTCCGTCATGCACGTGCTCGGGCTGTACGACGTGGTCGTCGTAGTACCCCAGCTCCCCGTCCACTCCGCGAGACCCGATTCGATGTCATCGAAAAAGTCGGGCGCGGCGAGAACGAAGTTGACTGCGGCGATCGCGCCGTCGAGGACGGACACGTCGAGCTCCTCCGCCGTTGAGTAGCCGGAGAGCGAGACGCGGACGTCGTGCAGACCGACCGGGATGTAGTTGATCTCGTAGTAGCCTGTCGCATCGCTCTCGTCGGAGTATCCGGTCGCGTCGGTGATCTCGACCAGAGCACCCTCGAGCGGCGACATCGCCTCGTCGCGAATGTAGCCCGCGATCGACCCACGAGGCGGCGGCTCAAGCGCGAAGTTGACGACGACGAACGTGTCGAGATTTGCGGAGACGTTGTACACGGTCTGCGTCGGGTACTCATCAGAGGTGCAGACGACCGTGTATGTACCTGTTTCCACCATTCGGTGGTAGTCACCGACGTCCGGATCGGTGTAGATGTCCTTGCCGATCTCGGGGATGCTGATCGTCGCGCTGATCGGGTCACCGGTCTCTGCGTCGGTCACGAGCCCGCGGATGCCGCGGCCCGACATCCGGGCCTGGTAGAGCATCGCGGGGCGGTTGGCGTTGAAGATCGGGTCGATCTGTGACGCCGGCGGGTCCTTGGTGACGGAGAGCTCGATGGTCGTATCGATCTCGCCTCTCGTCTCGTAGCACCAGTCCTGGGTGGTCCCGATAGCGACATACCAGTCCGCGCCGTTCGTCACCGGGAGGCCGCTCAGCGCTCCGTACACATCCGAGATTGTGATGATCATCGGCTCGTCGGGCGTCGGGCTGTACGAGTAGTCCCAGAGGTAATTGACGTAGACGGCGCCCGAGTGGAACGTCAGCGACGTCACGGGCCTCATGTCCAGATCGAACGCGCGGAGTGCCTGCGTCTCCGGCTCGGAGAACGCCGAACCCGCGTTGCTCCCGTTCGGGCAGAGGTAGTTGCGGTTGAGGTCCTCCCCGTTCCCGTTGTACCGCGAGCCGTTCTCGTATCCGTCCGGATTGAACATCGGAATGATCCAGATCTCGCGCTCGTTGACGAGCCACGTCACCTCTGGATCGGTTCCATAGTTCTCGAGCAGGTACTTGATCATGTAGTAGCTGACAGCCGTCCCGATCGTCTCGTCGCCGTGGTGGGCGCCGATCCACTGGACCTCGGCTTCGAACTCCTCGACCGTCGGATTGTCCGTGATCTTCATGGCCCACATCTCGCGTCCGTAGACGCTCTGGCCGATTGAAACGAGTTCGGTGATGTTCGAGTACGTCGTCGCCCACGCCTGCAGGTCAGCGGTGAGCTCCGAGTAGCTGACATACTCACCGCGGTCCGGAAGCTGGAGCGACGCCACGGAGGCGATCATGTTCTCGACGATGACGGCTGGGCGAAACCCGTTCGCCCAGAGTGTCTCGATCTCCTCGGGGATCGCGGCAATCTGCGCTTTCCCGTCGGCCACGGACATGATGTCCATGCGGAGATCGTTGAGGCGGTGGATGTCCGCCCGCGAGAAGATGTCCACTTCGACGACGGCCGCGTCGTCGCGCGGATAGGCAAGTGCGGTCCCGGGGAGCGTCAGCAGGA
>CAZNHF010000284.1:0-2593 GCA_964572375.1 uncultured bacterium
GGAGTACCGGCGCAAGGATGGGTCTATCGTGCCCGTCGCTGTCCGCGCCTGGATTGTCAGAGACGATCAGGGTCGGGCGTCGAGGATATGGGGAACCTTGCGAGACATCTCGGATCAGAAGAGGGCAGACCTGGCTCGTACGGTCCTTCTGAGTATCTCGCAGGCTGCAGGATCGACCGACACGCTCGAGGAGTTCCTGAATACGGTGAGACAGGAGCTCGGGCGCCTGATGGACACGACCAATTTCTACGTCGCCCTGTATGATGAGGACTCGGGACTCTATTCGTTCCCCTATCACACGGACACACACGACGCAGCGCCAGAAGGCCCGATCCCGCTCGAGAACAGCGTCACGGACTACGTCAGGCGGACGGGTGAACCCTATCTCATCGACCAGCGGACACAGGAGCGCCTCGAGGATGAGCAGGACGTGACGATCTACGGTGAGCCGTCTCCGATCTGGATGGGGATGCCGCTGAAGACCTCGCGGGGCGTGTTCGGCGTCGTTGCGGTTCAGAGCTACGACGAAAGCGAACTCTACACCGAGCGCGAGCTCGAGCTCATGCGGTTCGTCTCCGGGAATATCTCGCTCGCCGTCGAGCGGAAGAGATCCGAGGAGAAACGCCGGGAGCTCGAGGAGCAGGTCCGCCACACACAGAAACTCGAGAGCCTGGGTGTTCTCGCGGGAGGCATTGCGCACGACTTCAACAATCTTCTGACGGGCATCCTGGGCAACGCCGACATGGCGCTCATGGAGCTCAACAAGAAGGACCCGGCAGCTGAGAGCGTGAGGGCGATCCACGACGCGGCGGAACGTGCCGCCGACCTGAGTCGCCAGATGCTTGCCTATTCCGGGAAGGGTCGCTTCATCATCGAGCCGATCGACCTCAATGAGGTCGTCTGTGAGATGACACATCTGCTCGAAGCGTCGCTCTCGAAGAGCGCGATCGTCCGATTCGACCTCGCGGAGAGTCTGCCGCACATCACGGGTGACGCAACGCAGATCCGCCAGGTCATCATGAATCTCATGACCAACGCCTCGGACGCGATCGGTGAGAAGAACGGCGTCATCGCGCTGCGAACCCACGCCGCCGAGTGCAGCCGCTTCGAACTCTCCCAAGGCTATGCGAGCGAGGAGCTGCCGGACGGCACGTATGTCTGCATCGAGGTCGAGGATACCGGCTCGGGCATGGACACTGAAACGGCGTCTCGCATCTTCGACCCGTTCTTCACAACGAAGTTCACGGGTCGCGGGCTCGGGCTCGCCGCGGTGCTTGGCATCGTGCGGGCGCACAAGGGAACCATCTCGGTACAGAGCTCGCCGGGAGCTGGCACTACCTTCCGCGTTCTCATCCCCGCGAGCACTGATCTGGACGCCCTCACCGCGGTGCACGAAGCCTCCCGCGACCATCGAACGCCCTGGAACGGCTCCGGCGGAACCGTTCTTCTCGTCGATGACGAGCCGACCGTTCGCCGCGTGACGCAGAGGATGCTCGAGCGCGCCGGATTCACGGTCGTCACGGCGACGGACGGCGCCAGGGCGATCGATGCCTTCCGGAAGCATGCCGGCGAGATCGTCTGTGTCCTCCTCGATCTGACAATGCCCAATATGGGGGGTGAAGAGGCGTTCCACGAGCTTCGGAAGCTCGACCCGGACCTGCGTATCATCCTCTCGAGCGGGTATGGAGAGAAGGAGATCGCGGATCGCTTCGTCGGCAAGGGACTCGCAGGGTTCATCCAGAAGCCGTACCTCGCCGCCAAACTCGTAACGAAGGTCCGCGACGTCCTCTCTAGCCACTAGCCCGCATGCGCACCGCGCGGGCTCCCGCCGCATCCATATATATAATGAGAGAGAACACCGGACATGAGCCGGGCGAGAAGGCGCGCCCCAACCGTCTCAGCGGCGAGAAGAGCCCGTATCTTCTGCAGCATGCCGGCAATCCTGTCGACTGGTATCCCTGGGGGGATGAGGCGTTCGACCGGGCCGCGCGTGAGGACCGCCCGATCTTCCTCTCGATAGGCTACTCCACGTGCCATTGGTGCCACGTCATGGAGCGCGAGTCGTTCGAGGACGGGGCCGTGGCGTCTCTCCTGAACGACTCGTTCGTCAGTATCAAGGTTGACCGTGAGGAACGTCCGGACATCGACGGCGTCTACATGGACGCCGCCATCCTGATGTCCGGCCGCGGGGGCTGGCCGCTGACGATCATCATGACTCCGGATGGACGACCGTTCTTCGCGGCCACATACCTGCCGCGCGAAGGCCGGTTCGGAATGCCGGGGATGCTCGAGCTCCTCCCCCGCATCAGCGAGCTCTGGAACACGCGACGCCCCGAGGTCCTCGACACCGCTAGCCGCGTCTCGCGGGCACTCATCGCCGGCGCCGATGACCCGGGCGACAACTTTGCGGGCGGTCCGGGATACGACGCCGCAACCGACCCCTACGAGAGAGAACTCGGGCAGAGAGAGATTGACGCCGGCTGTGCCGAACTCGCCGAGTCGTTCGACGACCGCCACGGCGGATTCGGAGACGCACCCAAGTTTCCGACACCGCACAATCTGCTGTTCCTGCTCAGATGCCACGCGCGCACGG
>CAZNHF010000285.1:0-2592 GCA_964572375.1 uncultured bacterium
CGCTTTCTCCTGCGTGGCCGCCGTCCGCTTGGGCTCGCACTGCCACTGCCACTGCCACTGCCGCTGCTGGAACCGCTCGCGCTCCGCGACTTCTCGCCGGAGGGCACAACGGCAACGCTCTTGGTCCGGCCGGTGCCGACGCTCTTCGTCGTGACGCCGGGCACGGACTTCAGTGCGTTGTGAACAACCTTCCGGTCCTCGGCATCGAGCGGCTCGGTCGTGACCTGCTGCCTCGCCGCCTTGACCTCCTCGGCGAGCGAGAGCGCCTTGTCCTTGAGAAAGTCTTCGCGGCTGCGCTTGTAGCCGCTCACGTCGAGGATGATCCGTGGCGTGCGCTTGTTCTCGCGCTGGAGAATCCGGTTGATCAGATACTCGAGGGCGATCAGCGTGCTGCCGGCCTTCCCTATCAGAAGCCCGTCTGCCCCCGCCGTCTCGATGTTGACGATGAGCGTATTCTTCTCCTCGGTGATGTGAAGCTGTGTGCTGAAGCCCATGCGGCTCAGGAGCGCCTTCACGAGCTCATCGACGCGATCGTCTGCCGCGGCATGCACCGCTACGCGAACGCGCGCCGGGGTCGGAGCGAAGATACCGAGGAATCCGCGACGTGCCTTCCGGATGACCTGAATGTCCGCTTCGTGTCTGTCGATCCCGAGTTCGCGAAGCGCGGTCATCGTCGCTTCTGCAACGCTCTTTCCTGTCGTTTCAACTGCGCGGGTCATTGACTCGTTTCCTCCATGTACCGTTTGGATGAACTACTTCTTCCGGCGTCCCTTGTTCTTCCGTCCCGATCCGTTCGTCGGACCGTTCCTGGGAGGCACGGGCTCCGCGCTGGAAAACTCGGGCGCGGTCGTGGTCGAAGTAGTCTCCGCGGATTCGATGACAGGCTCGCTCTCCGTCGCCTGTGTCTTGGAACCTGCGTGGACGTAGTACTGCTGCCAGATGCTGAGAGCGGTATTCACGGACCAGTAGAGCACGAGGCCCGATGAGAAGTTGTAGAACAGTGCCGTGAACACGATGGGCATGAGGTTGCCCATCATGGCCTGCTGCGGATCCTTCGTTGTGAACTTCTGCTGAACGAGCATCCCGACGCCCATGATGAGCGGCAGGATGTGGAGCGGGAATCCGAACACCGTCGCTATCGTCTCCGGCTGCGACAGGTCGGTGATCCACAGCACGAAGGGAGCGCCCCGGAGCTCGATCGTTGTGCGCAGGACCTGGAAGAGCGCGATGAAGACCGGCATCTGGAACACCATCGGGAGACACCCGCCGAGCGGGTTGACCTTCTCCGTCTTGTAGAGCTCCATCTGCGCCTTCGCCAGCCCCTCCTTGTCGTCCTTATGTTTCTCCTGCAACGCCTTCTGCTTCGGCTGGAGGTCCTGCATCCGCTTCATCTCCGAGAAGCTCTTGTGTGTGAGCCTGTAGAAGAGAAGCTTCGTCAGAACCGAAAAGAGGATGATGACGAGGCCGTAGTTCGGGATTACCTTGTAGACCGCGACGAGCGCGCGGAGCATGAGCACCGACAGTGGCCGGGTCACGCGCCAGCCGAGATCCACGGCGGATTCCAGCTTGATCCCAAGCTTCGAGATCCCCATGAAATCCTGCGGTCCCGCGTAGACGAGGAACGTCTGTCGTGCGGTGTTGCCATCGAACGGCATCGTCGCTTCGAACCCGACCGTCCGGAGTTCTTTGTCACCGAAACGAACCGACTCGGTAAACGCCCCGTCGACCGGCGCAATGGCCGCCATGAAGTAGCGCGACTGTGACGTGACCCAGGCGATCTCGCCTGCGTCCTTCCTGCTCTCTTTCTTCAGACCGCCGAGCTGATCTCTGTTGGCCCCCCCGTCCAGCATCACTACGGACGCGATGGCCCTGTCCTCCTCCTTCCTTTCAGTCGGCTCGATCCCCGGCCATCCAAGAGCGAGCTCGCGCCGGGCCGTCGGTCCGGGCGGGACAGTCGCCTCAATGGTCGTTGCGAATGAGTAAGTGGTGGGGTCAAACATGTACTGTCTGACGATGCGAACACCGTCTGCGCCCTGTGACTCGAACGTAAGCGTCGACGGCCTTCCGTCATCGTAGAGTTCGACGCGGTCCGGGCCGTCGTAGGTGAAGTTCCTGCGCCTCGCCTCGATGGTCTCAGGTCCGTAGCCAACGGTCAGCGGGAGCCCGCGCGCCCCTTCGGGCACGAGGTTCACGGCCAGACTATCAATGGCGTCGTACTCCTTGAGAGACCACGAGACGATGTCGCCGCCGTGGGTGCTGAGCTCCGCCGTCCAGAGCGGCGTGTCCACGGTGATGATGCGTTCGGGTTCGAGGTCGACGCGCTCGACCGCGCTCTCCCCCATCGCGTTGTCGCCGACGATGTCGCCCGTCGGTGTCCTCCGGTCGTCCGGCGTGTCGCCCCGCACCGCAGCGCCTCCGGACTCGACGACGCCGGGCGTGGTCCCCTCTGCGGTCGCGGCGACCGTCGGGTTTCCCTCGAGCGCGGAACGCTGCTTGGCCTGCTGCCCTGCCCAGTAGTTGTAGCCAAAGAGCACGAGGAAGATGAGCACGACAGCCACCAGCGCGCGTCTCTGATCCATCCATGCCTCCTGA
>CAZNHF010000286.1:0-2582 GCA_964572375.1 uncultured bacterium
CCTCATTGAAGTCGGCCTGCGTGACGCCCTCGAAGTCACCGAAGCCCGTCCACTCGCCGCGGTTCCCCTCACGATAGTCGATCTCAAAGCTGCCGCTCCCGTCCTCGACGATGGCCCAGAGCTTCGAGGTGCTGCTGCCGGGACCATTCCGGCAGATCCAGAGCGTTCGCGTGATGGGATTCCAGACGGCGCCGCTCAAGTCGTAGGCGAAGTCGTTGGTTCCGGCGCCTTCGATGGCCGTGAGGTTGACGGCGGACGCGAACGGCTCGGCGGGCCATGGGTCCTGCGCGCAGACGGGTGCGGGTGTGGCACAGAGCGACGCCATGATGAGGAGCACGGTGGTGGCCGTGAGGCGGCCGCGGTCGGCTATTCGATGCAATGAGTCCTCCATGCGGATGCAGTAGGGAAGAAGCACGAGAATGCGAGTCTTCTCCCTTCCATTATATCACTTCCGGAAACTGCCCGCCCGCCACGCGTGAGCCCGCGTCATGCCACGCACTCCTTCTTGAATCTTAGTCATGTTTGTGCTACAATCCTTCGCGAATCCACTCACGAGCGAAGTTTCACCGTGCGGCGGAGTCCCGTCGCCAGGTCAACGGGTGATGTCCAGTCAATGCCGACGTGGAGACGCGGCCGGTTCGGTTCGGGCGCCGGCCCGGTCTGATGTGCGTGCTCGACGGCGGTTCAACAGCGGGGAGGAGATGATATGGCAACGCGTACATTCGTGTTCGCTGCCGTCCTTGTTCTTGCGCTCTCGATCGTGGCGAACGCGGACTGGGACGACGGTGATCCAGCCAAGTGGGTCCAGTACCCGGATCTGGCACCGACCGGAATGGACGTCAACGCGACGGAGCCGTTCATCCTGGCGGATGACTTCCTGTGCACGGAGACCGGACCGATCGAGAACATTCACATCTGGGGCTCGTGGCGGAACGACTACTTCCCGTTCGGGGAGGACTACTACGCCGTCTCGTTCACGCTCTCCATCCATGCGGACATTCCTGCCGAGCAGAGCCCGACAGGCTACAGCATGCCGGGCGAGCTGCTCTGGGTGACGGAGGTCGGGCCGGGCCAGTTCCAGGCCAGAGTCTGGGAGAGCAACCTCGAGGAAGGCTGGTTCGACCCGCCCGCGGGGTACCTTCCGTTCGGTGACTCGATCTGCGTGCAGTACAACTTCGCGTTCATCGGCGACCTGGCGTTCGTCCAGCAGGGCACGGAGTCGGAGCCCATCGTCTACTGGCTCGATGTGCAGGCGAGGCCGGTCGACCAGGAGGCGTACTTCGGGTGGAAGACGTCGGTCGACCACTGGAACGATGACGCGGTCTGGGTGCAGGGCGCCGAGCCGTGGACGGGCGACTGGTTCGAGCTGCGCTATCCGACCGGCCACCCGTGGTCTCCGCAGTCGATCGACCTCGCTTTCGTGATCGCGGGGGAGGAGGATCCGCCTGAAGTCGACTGGGGTGACGCGCCGGACCCGACGTACCCGACGCTTAACACGAGCGGCGGCGCGTTCCATCCGATCGTGCCGGGGTTCCAGATGGGTGGGATGGTCGATTCCGAGGCGGACGGTCAGCCTGACCCGAACGCGCTCGGTGACGACATGGCAGGTCTGCCCGACGAGGACGGCGTCGCGTTCACGACCGGGTTCGTCCCGGGTGGCACGGCCGGCATCGCGATCGACATGACCACATCCATCATGGGCGGCTACATCGATGCGTGGATCGACTTCGGCGGCGATGGAAGCTGGGCCGAGGCGACGGACCAGATCCTCTCGATGCAGTGGGTGCCGAACGGCGGTGTGTCGACGTTCAACATCCCGGTCCCGGCGAGCGCGGTGCCGGGAGTCACGTTCGCCAGGTTCCGTCTGAGCACGGCGCTTGGCCTGACGTGGTGGAGCGGCGCGCCGGACGGCGAGGTCGAGGACTACGAGATCGTTATCGAGACCGGGGACGAGTGGAAGTGGCAACAGCTCCCGGATCTCGGCGAGACCGGCATCGACGTCAGAGCGACGGCGGACCACATCCTCGCCGATGACTTCCTCTGCACCGAACCCGGCCGACTGACGCACATCGATGTCTGGGGCTCGTGGATGAATGACTTCATTCCCTTCGCTGAGGACCCCTCGGCGGTGAAGTTCACGCTGAGCATCCACAAGGACATTCCGGCAAGCCAGAACCCGGACGGGTACAGCATGCCGGGCGAGGTGCTGTGGATTCGCGACTTCCAGCCGGGTGAATTCGACGTGAACATCTGGGCGGACCAGATCCTCGAGGGCTGGATGAACCCGCCGGAGGAGTACTGGTTCCCGGGCGACACGATCTGCTGGCTGTACACGTTCTTCATCCCGCCGGAGGAGGCGTTCCACCAGGTCGGGATGCCGGACTCGGGCGTCGTCTACTGGCTGGACGTCCAGGCGACGCCGCTCGACCCCGAGGCCGTGTGGGGGTGGAAGACGTCTCTCGAGCACTGGAACGATGACGCGGTCTGGGGCTTCGGCTCGGAACCGTACCCGGGACCGTGGTACGAGCTCATCTACCCGCCGAACCATGAGCTGGCCGGGCAGTCGATCGACCTGGCGTTCG
>CAZNHF010000287.1:0-2559 GCA_964572375.1 uncultured bacterium
TCCGCATCGGCCGCCGGAATGTAGCTGTCCTGGTCACCGTAGCCGCTGTAGCCGACCGTGATCGACCCGAGTGTGTTCGGGAAGGTCGTGATCGGATGTGCCGGATCATAGACGGTGATACTCGAGCCGCTCTCGTCGTGCTCCCAGTCGCTCGCGTGCAGCACGTTCGCCGCGAACGTCGGGTAGCCCGGGTAGCTGATCGCGTCGTACGCCAGCTCGCCGCCCTCGATAAGGAGCTTGCCGCCACCGGCCACGTAGCTCTCGAGGTTCGTGCGATAGGTCGCGTCCAGGATCGGCTCGGTATTCGAACCGCTCGTGTGGATGATGAAGTCGTAGTTCATCCACGTCAGCGGGTCGCTCGACGCCGCCGTCTCGACGATCACATCGTAGCCCAGGTCGACAAGATCGGCCTCGAGCTCGTTGGCGGACTTGCCGTCGCCATCGTTCTGCGTCACGTCGATGATCGCGCCGGTCTTGTCGTACTTCACGAACTCACCGGACTTCGCGGCATCATTAAGGATCAGCAGGTTCGCCAGCGTCTCTTCGAGCTGGAAATCGAACGTCTCGGTCGCCTCGTCCACCGTGATCCCCATGGTCACCGGGATGTGGTGGTAGGCGCGGACGTTCATCGTGTAGTTGAAGTACGGAAGCGTCTGCGAGTACTGACCCGTCACCGGGTCGCTCGTGGTCTCCGCGTAGAGCGACATGTCGTCGGAACGGTAGAACTTGACCGTCGCCTGGAGCGGCGTACCGGTTCCTGTCTCCGTCACCGTACCCGACACGACGCCGCTCGGTGCGAACTCCATGTAGAAGTCCTGGTCGTTCGAGCCGTACTGGACGAACACGTCCTGGTATTCGGTGATGTACCCGAACTTGAGGACGTAGACGTCGTAGTGGTTCACCTCAAGGTCACCCGCGATGGTGTAGACGCCGCCGACACCTGAGACCGCTGTGAAGACCGGCGTGGCGCCCGTGGTGTCGCTGCCTGCGGCGTACGCCTTGATGACCGCGCCCTCGATCGGAGCGCGCGCCGGGGCCTCGTAGACCTCACCGGCCAGCTGGCCGTAGACGACCTGGACCGTGATGTCCTCGAGATAGATGTCGAACCCGCTCTTGGCGAGCGCGCAGTTCACGACGCCCGTCGAGATCGGCGTGCCCAGAAGCTCGAGCGTCGTCGCCCCGCCGGAGTTGCCGGACAGGTCGATGCCGGAACCGACCGCGTAGAGGTCGAAGTCCGTCTCCGAGCTCATGCCCGTTATCGCGCCCTCGTAGAACGGAGCGAGCGTGCCGAAGAGACCGATCGATGCGACCGAGGCCGCGATATCCGCCGAAGCGAACGTCGAGCCGCCGGTGACCGGAATCACGTCCTCGAAGCAGTTGTAGCTCGCGCTGAGTTCACTGCCGACGATCGTGAGGTCCTCGCCGTACGGAGCGGTGACGTTGAAGTGTGCCTCGCCGAGCGCATCGGTGACGTCGACGACGGGATCGATACCCCAGCCGTCAATCGTGATCTCGACATCGGGAAGCTCGACACCTGCGCTGTCCCACACCGTGACCGTCAGATCGGTCGCCGTGTTGATCGTGATCGTCGACGGGTCGATGGTGTAGGTCACCGGGACGATGACGTCCACGCTGCCGGAGTGCGGCTTGTAGTCGTGCATGCTCACCCAGACGTCCATCGTGCCGACGTCGGTCGGCGGTGTGTCTATCATGATGTCAGCGTGGCCCGTCGCGTCCGTCAAACCCGTCTCGTAGAGCTGCCCGTCCATGTACAGACAGACGAGCGCGCCCTCGACCGGGTCGCGGCCGGTCGTCGTACCGACGTCGACCGAGAACGTATTCTGACCGAGCGGCAGGACGCCGTTGTAGGTCACATCAAGGTCCATCGGAGCGCCGGCGGTCCATGGATCGAGGGCCGGGTCGCCGAAGACAGTGTATATCTCATAGTAGTACTGCGTGCGGCCGCCACCGGAGTACGCCTGGTAGACCGCCCAGAGGCCTTCGTCAAACATGCCGCGCACCCACGTGTAGTCCTCGCCGAACCACGAGTCGTACACGCGGCTCTCCATGATGTCGTCCTCGTCCCAGTAGGAGGACTCGGACGCGCCGAGGAAGAGTACACCGCCGTTCGGGGCCAGCGTCCACGCCTCGCCGAAGCAGTCGCTTGTGAACTGGCCCGTGAGACACGCGTACGACTGAACCATCGGGAGCATGTCCACGTTCGTGAGAGCCTGCACCTGCGCTGCGCTCACCGGTGGGCCATCGGCCCACGAGTTCACCGAGCCGTGGCCCGAGTAGGTCAGCATCGAGATACCAGCGTTGATGTCGGCCAGCACCTGCGCCGTCGTGGCGCTGTATGTCACCGAGTAGCGCTTATTGACGGTGTAGCCTGCCGGCTCTACCCAGTTGCTGATCACGTAGTTGTGCGTGCCCTCGGACACGGCGTAGTTGTCGCTCGACGCCATGAACGTGGCATTGTCGACCCAGTCCGTGCCGCTTCCGACCGCGAAGCGGATGTACTTCACGGTCTTGTCCGTCAGCAGCGTGACCTCCGCCTCG
>CAZNHF010000288.1:0-2550 GCA_964572375.1 uncultured bacterium
TGCTGGCCGGCGACGACGCCGTGGCGATCGATACGATCGCGGCCGGGATGATCGGGATCGATGTGCGCCACGTCCACATGATCCGCCTCGCGGCCGAGCGAGGTCTGGGCGTTTCCGATCCCGCTGCGATCGACGTCGTTGGCGAGCCGCCCGATTCGTTCGACACGACAGGGTTCAAGCTCCCCGGGGCGAGCGTCCTGAACTATGTTCCGGACTCTCTTGTGCGCGCGCTCAAGCCGCTTATCTGGATCCACCCGGAGATGTCGCGGGAGTGGGGATGCGTGGGCGAGAGCTGCGGACTCTGCATGAGAAGCTGCCCCGTGAACGCCATCACAATGACAACGGACGGCCCCATCGTCGATCGAAAGGCCTGCGTCGAGTGTCTCTGCTGTCATGAGGTCTGTCCGCACCAGGCGGTGCGTATCAAGCTCTCGTGGCTGGCGAGCAAGTTCGCCTGACCGTGACCGTGCGTGGTCGGTGCGCGGAGGCGCTCGGCCGTCAGTGACATCGAATGCAGGGGGAGCGAACATTGGCACGGAAGAAGACGATAACGCTGTCGCACCGCCTCGAGTACGGCGCGGCCCGGGCGCTCCAGGGACTCATCTGTCTCTTGCCCGCCGCGGCGGCAAGCGGGATGGGAGCAGCGCTCGGAGACGCGGTCTGGTCAATCTTCAGAATTCGGAGGAGCGTGGTCCTTGACCAGCTCGAGCGCGCCCTCGGGGACAGCTTCGATGAAGGCGAGCGCGCGCGAATCGCGCGCGAATCGTATCGGAACTTCGGACGCATGACCTTCGAGTACGCTCGTTTCCCCCGTCTCACGCCCGATGCGATCGAGCGAACCGTTTCTCTGTCCGGGGGAGAGCACCTCGACCGGGCGCTCGAGGCCGGGGGAGGCGCCATCATCGTCTCGGGGCACTCCGGGAACTGGGAGCTCTTCGCCACGCTGGCGACGATGGGCTATCCGATCACGTTCCTCGTCGGTGAGCAGCACAATCTGCTCGTCGACAGGCTCATGAATCGGCTCAGGGTCCGGTTCGGCGGCGAGGTCGTGCCGATGACGGGGAGCCTCAAGGGCATCTTCCGAGCCCTCAGAGCCAATCGGCTCGTGATGATGCTGTCCGACCAGGACGCCGGGAAACGAGGTGTGTTTGTTGATTTCCTTGGACGTCCGGCCTCAACGCCCTACGGGTCGGGACGGCTCGCGGCGGCGACAGGAGCCCCGCTGCTTCCGGGGATGGTTGTGCGTCACGCGCGCGGGAGGCATGAGATCGCTATCAGCCCGCCCGTGGCAGCGCCGGGTCCGAACCTCGATACCGACGAGCGCGTTCGTCTGCTCACGCAGGGTTACACGAGCGTCTTCGAGCAGTTCGTCAGACGCTATCCCGAGCAGTATTTCTGGATGCACAAGCGCTGGAAGACGCGTCCGCCTGCGGGGGCGTGGCAGGTCGCGCAGAGAGACGAGTCGCGGCGGCCGTATCCGCCTGCGGGGGCGTAGCGGGTCGGGCAGAGAGACGAGTCGCGGCGGCCGTATCCGCCTGCGGGGGCGTAGCGGGTCAAGAGCGTCGGAGATAAGAAGAGGGGGAGCCACACTGCGGCTCCCCCTTCTTGTTGTTGCTCAAAGCATCAGGCCGAAGCCCGATGGATGCTACATGCTGCTCCAACCGAGCCAGAGGCCAATGCCCCACTCGGAGGCCACGTTCTGGCCCATGAGCACGTAATGGATGTCGAGACCGACGTCCATGCCGTTGTCCATCAGGTAGACGACGCCCGGGTTGAGAGAGACCATGTTCGCCGCGGTGCCCTCGACCGTCTCGCCGTCGAACTCACCCTCGCTGCCGAAGAAGCCGTCAACGGCAACCTTGAGGTCCATCATGTCGCTCATCGGGTACTTGTAGCAGACGGCGAAGTGGATCTCAGAGCCGCACTTGGCGTCGACCGCGGCACGCATCTGCTCAACCTCGTACGAGCCGAACAACCGGTAGCCGGCCTGAGCGCCGAACATCCCTGGGCCGGTCGGCATCCCGAACATGAGAGCTACGTCGAAATCGGTCGTGCCGCTGCCGGTGGGACCGTTGTCCTCGTCACCCTCGTCGTCGCCGGTGGGGAGCTTCATGCCCAGGCGGGCGCTCATCATCGGCTCGGCCAGGAACATGTACTTGGCGTCGATCCACGTGTCACCGAGACCGCTGGCGTCGTAGTCGCCCTCGAAGTAGAGATCGGTGGAGCTGTTCATCCAGAAGATCGGCTGGACGCCGACCTCGAGCTGGTCCATGACGCTGTAGTAGATGTTGATCGGGATGCCCATGGTCGTCATGGCAGTGTCACCCTCGAAGTCGAACTTCTCGCCACCGTCGTCGTACCAGCCGTTGGCCGACAGGTAGATGATGCCGCCGGTGACGCCGAAGGTGCCGGCATCATGCGTCATCACCGAGTCGTTCGTGTACAGTCTGTCCCAGGCGCAGGCGTTGACAGCCATGGCCAGCACCAGCGTCACGAGCATGATCGAAAGTACGCAGCGTCTCATTACATAACCCCCTGATTGAACCCTTC
>CAZNHF010000289.1:0-2548 GCA_964572375.1 uncultured bacterium
CGCGCTCCTCTATCCCGATGCGCCTGAGGACCGCCAGCGTTGTCGGAACGACCAGAACCGCGAGACTGAGCCAGTTGGCGTAGAAGATGCCCAGACCGAGAAAGAGCAACAGGAGTCCCGAATACGACGGATGGCGGACGTATCTGTAGAACCCGGTCTCAACGAGGGCGTGACCGGTCTGCACAGCCACATCAACGGTGAAAAAACGGCCGAGCGTGAGAATGGACACCCAGCGAACGATCAGGCCGAGAAGCAACAGGCCGAGGGAGAGCGACTGTAGCACGACAGCAGGTGCGTCGATGGCGGCTGCGGGCACCCATTGGAAGCCAACAGCAGCGGAGACGCTTGCACCGATCACGAGCCAGAGGAGCCTCAGCGATCCGCGGTCATCCACGGTGGCAGCTCGCGAATCGGCGCGCTTCAACACGGCCAGGGCGATCTCCGAGATCGGGAAGAGAACGACGAGCACAAGGAGGGTGCCACGCAACATCATCACTCCTTTCAACGATGCCCGACGGCCGCACACGCTAGCTAGGACGCCGCGTCGCCGGTCCCCGGAGCAGCACCACTCCGGTACAAATGGATGTCCACCGTCTCGAGAGTCGCGAGCCCCTCTACGATAGAATCTTCCACTGTCGGAAGGAAGGCCTCGATCTTCTGCTTCTGGTCGACGATCTCGATCACAATCGGCAAGTCTGTTGACAGGCGGAGCACGCGCGCAGTGTGCAGACGGCTGTGTGCCCCGAAGCCCTCGAGGCCCCTTAGAACCGTGGCTCCCGCAAGCCCCGCCTCGCGCGCCTGACGCACGATCCACTCGTACAGCGGTCGGCCATTGTGCCGATCGCTCTCGCCGATGAAGATCCGAAGAAGCGTGCCCTGTCCCTCGAGAATCATCGTCTCCTCACAGATTCTGCGCGCCCACGTAGCCGAGCCACGCCGCACCAAGACCCACCACGACCTGAAGTGCGACGTTCAGAGCGGCGCGTCCGAAGTCTCCACCGTGAACCAGACCCAGGGTCTCGTACGAGAATGCCGAGTACGTCGTGAATCCCCCTGTCACACCCATCAGGAGGAATAATCTCTGCCCGGGCCCGAGTGCCTGTCGCAGCTCGATCATGCCCCCGAAGAAACCGATGGCGAGGCAGCCAAGCACATTGACCGCGAGCGTTCCGTACGGGAACACAGCCATCGGGACCATGCGTTGCACCAGACCCGTGACAAGGAATCTGGCGGCCGAGCCCAGAGCTCCGCCGGACGCAACTAGAAGCATTTGGAAGCAGAAGGATCTGGGCATGTCATCACTCCTGAATCAACCAGCAGAGACACCCACTGAGGCGCACTCCCGGAAGAAGCACCGCCCGGTGCTTCTTCAACTTGCCCCTCCTTGCGTTCCGCCGGAAACCGAATGCGCGACCTCCAACGCCTCCACTCCGACGACCATGCCAGGTCACGCCGACCGAGGTCGCAAATACCGCCCGGCAAGAATGAAGAGCACGAGGAACACCAGGTCAACCCAGGCCCACGCGACCCACATGGATGGGAGCCCACGAGTGATCTGGTACCAGAAGACCACCGAGCAATACGAGACCTTCAAGCCGCATCCGTACAGAATCAACTCTCTCCGAGTCACCGGATCTGCCGCGATCCGAAAGAACATCGTAGCAAAGACCAGCAGCAGGAGAGCTGGAAACTGAACATATGCGTTGTGATTCGGCGGCGTAACGTGACGAAGCGAGAACAGCCACGTGGGAAAGAAGAGAAATATCACTCCCAGGACGCCGTCGTAGAGGCCTGCCACCCCGAAGAGCACTCGTATCCATCTGGTTTGCATCGTGCCTCCTTCAAGAACACCTTCGCCCGCGTCCCGCTCTACGTCGTGACAGGCGAGCACGGCGGCTGCAAACACCCGTTAGACGGCTGATCGTGCCCCTCCGACAGACCGGCTCATCCGCTCGTCCAACCAGCCCGACATCTCCTGCAGGACGATTCCCTTCTCAGGCTCGTGCATGATCTCGTGCCAGAGGCCATCGGAAGATGCGGGAACGCGCGGCCGGCCTGGCCACCTTCGCTTAGCCCTGAGAAGAAGCGCTCCCGCGTCGTCCAGATACTCGTCGAACGCCCTTACGAAGCACCGCTTCCCCTGGGAACGACCGTGTCCCCGCAGGTCGAATGACTGCACAGCATATCCTCTGCGCGCAAGGTGAAGGGCCGTCGACGCGTGTCGAGCGCTGTGCTCAGCGAACCCGTACACGAGCAGCACGACGGCTCTCGGCGACTCCGGCGCCCAGGACTGCTCAAACAACTGAACGCCATCGGGTGCGCAAAGCGAGTCCTCGCGGTGACAGACCGCGATTGAAGGAGACGCCGTTTGAACCTCTGTCTGCATCGAGTTCAATGGTGATCACCTGCATCGATCAGCCATCTAACGAATCGCGTCTCAGCCGTGGGCATCGGGTGGCGCGGGGTGTGCCGCGGCGCAAGGCCGCCCCCTTGCAGACGCCGTGACACCCAAGGCCGACGGCTGCAAACGCCTGTCAGGCAGCCGGCC
>CAZNHF010000290.1:0-2527 GCA_964572375.1 uncultured bacterium
TTTCTGACCGCCGACGACACGAGGATCATCTCACACCATCCGGGCACGGTCGTGGGCTCAGACGAACCTCTGGACATTCAGGTCTTCGAACTCAAGCCTCTGAGCCTGGACGAGACACGAGAGCTCGTTCGTCTCAACGGAGCGTCGGGGCTGTCCGAAGAGGAAGTCGCTCGGATCCATGTTGTGACGGAAGGCAACCCGCTGCTTGTCTCGGAGGCCTCGCGCGACCATGGCTTCGCCGAGATCGTGGGAGCTTCCGCCAGTGGCGGCGCGGCGCCGAACGTGAGGCAGCTCCTCGAGGAATCGGCCTCTCACAGAGCACGCTCGCTCTCTCCGAGAGAGAAACTCGTTCTGCGGCTCGCGTCCCTCGGCCCCGGCATAGACCAGAGAGTCATGACCAGTGTTGCTGGCATCGGTGAACCCGATGTGCCGAGCATCCTGAAGCGGCTTGCGGAAGGGCGTCTCATCCGTCTCGCCCCGGGAGGCGACTCGTACACTCCGCACGACTCGGCTGTAGCGCTGCACGTCGCTACGGACTTCCCTGCGGGGGAGCGACTCCGTGATCACACTCGCGTCGCTGATGCGTATCGTCGGCGCGAGCCGGGCGATGGCGCCGACGGACTCGCGCTCGCCGCCTGGCACCTCGGAGCAGCGGGCGAGCTGCGAGCGGCGGCCGCCTGTGCGTGTGACGCCCTTCGCTCCGTCGTTGAGCGAAGACGGTACGTGGTGGTCGATGCGCTCCTCGATATCGTCGAGCGCGCGGCCTTTGGCGAGGGGGCGGAAGGTGTAGCCCTGGCGACATCCCTTGCGGCGGCGGCCGACGCCGCGTGGCATATCGGCAATGCCCACATCGCTCTGCGGCTGAGCACCATCGGTCTGCAGGCTCTGCGCTCCGGAGCCGTCGAGTCGGATGAACTCGAGCTCAAGCTGCTGTGGAACAGAGGGAGGGCTGAGGCGCTGTCGGGGAGTGCCGACCGAGCGGCGAACACGCTGCAGGAGGCGCAGAGGACGCCCCTGGCGCAGCGGAGCGAGGAGTGGCAGGCGCGCCTCCTGACCGGGTGGTGCATCGTGTACCAGATGCGTGGGGAATTCGAGGCGATTCGGGCAGCGGGAGGAAGGGCCCTGGCGCTCGCGGAGGCAGTGGGCGCCCAGAACCTGGTCGGCGCGAGCTGCAACGCCATTGGGAACGCGCATCAAGCCATGTGCTCGTGGAGCGAGGCACGTGCGTGGCACGAGAGAGCAGCTTGCGTGGGGGAGAGCACAGGGAATCGCAGGGGTGAGCTGATCAACGACTTCGACGTCGCGCTGGCGGACTTCTCCATGGGACACTGGGACCTTGCGGAGTCGGAACTGGCCAACGTGATATCAGAGGCAGCGGAGCTCGGCCATGCCTATGTACTCGAGCTGGCCGAGAACCTGATGGGCATCCTGCGTCTCGGGCGAGGGGACCTCGCGGCGGCTCGGGACTCGTTTCACGCCGCGCTGGCAGCCAGTCGGGAGTGCGGGGATGAATGGGGACTTGCGCTCTCATACAGCAATCAGGGTGAACTCGAGCGTGAGTCCGGGCGTCCGCGCGCGGCTCTGCGGTTGTTCGAGCGGGCTCAGCATCTGATGAACCGCGTGGGGAGCCGTGACGACCTGCCGGAGCTGTTTCGCCGGCGAGCGGAGGCCCACCTTGATCTCGGGGATGTGGACGAGGCCGCCCACCTTGTCAACCAGGCCATGGGACTGGCGAAGGAGTTCAGCAATCCGCTGGAGGAGTGGAACTGCTGCCGAGTGCAGTCGCAGATCGCCGTCGCCAACGGCGCGCTCGACGAGGCCATGGAACGAGCCAGCCTCGCCGCCGACGGATTCAAGTCGATCGGTGCGATATTCGAAGAGGCGATCGCGATTCGCCATCGAGCGGAGGTGGAACGGCTGCTGGGTCTCCGGGACGATTCGGCTCGCAGCGCCAAGCGCGCGTTGGAGATGTTCTCGGATCTCTCCGCACGGCGGGAAGTCCGGCGTGCGCGGGAGGTGCTGAGTGCCCTCGACGATTCAACTGCCGTCGCACGGTCGGTCAGGGCGATGGAGCCAACGAGACTTGCGTCGCTCTGCAGATCAAGCACGACGCTCGCGACCGTTGGGTCCCCGACGGCAATTGCCCACGAGGCTGCTGATATTGCGGCGTCTGAGATCCCCGCCGATGTGGTCTGCGTCTTCGTGGCGATGAGTGACTCAGACATCTCAGTAGTATCAGACCTCTGTACCGTGGCTGATCGCGAGGCAGTCGGCGACGATGTGAAACGTGTTTGCAGCCCGCTCGCGGGCAGCCCCGATTCCTCTCCCGTGATTCGCGCGTCGCACGAAGATGGTGATGTGTCGGGACTGGTCCTCCTGCCCGGCGTTCAGCACGCCGTCGCTGTTCCCTTGCGTGTGCGCGAGAGGATACTCGGCCACATCTACCTCGACTACCGCACGCGGGACACGAAATTCAGCGACGACGACATCCGCTTTGTCGAGGCGCTTGCCGCGCAGGCGTCGACCG
>CAZNHF010000291.1:0-2526 GCA_964572375.1 uncultured bacterium
ACTGGGACAGGAGTCTGCCGTTCGGACCGTTCATCGCTGCGGGGGCCTTCCTCGCCGCGGTCTGGGGCGATGCCATCCTTACCTGGTACGCGACGCTCGGCGCTTAGGCGTCCACGGCTGGCACCGGCAGGCGCCGGCAGAAGAGGCGGCGCACACCTTCCCGGTCACGAGGGCGACGACCACCCAACCAGCCAGCCAGCCACGCTCCCAGTCCTGGTGCTCAGCCCCACCGATCGTCAAGAGGATCCCGGCCCCGGCCCTGGTACTCAGCTCTACCGACAGACGAAGCCCCGGCGCGGGTGCGCCGGGGCTATCTTTGCACATGCATCGGTTCTCTCGTGTCGTCGTTGCCGCCCGTGTTGCCGCTCTCTACGCCAGCGCCCTCCGTGCTGCCGCTCCGTGCTGCTTGCTACGCGCCTATGAGCGTCGTGATCCAGACGCTGTCCCGCGGCGCCTGAGACGGCCATACGAGCTTGACGTCTACCCGCTTCGCACGGACCGTATCGCCGGGGCTCGACCAGGTGACGCGCTGCACGTTCCATGTGAGGTTCCCGACGACGTCGTTCTGCGCGGTCGTGTCGCCGCGCGTGTTCACGACGATGCTCGGGTTGGTCGGATGGGAGCCGGCCGTTAGGTCCCGGCTTGTCACGTCCGACATCGCATCGGCTGAACCGTAGCCCGCATTGAGGAGCTGCTCGGTCTTGCGTTCCACGAGGTGGTGAGCCATCCGCTTCTCACCGCGTCTCGCGGTCAACATTCTACCCGAGACCAGCGTATCGAAGATCGGGACGATGATGATCCCGAGCACGACCGCCGACATCAGGATCTCGACCAGAGCAGCCCCGGACGCCGCCTTGAGCGGCCGCCTGAGCAGGCGCATGATGTTCCGTGTGCGTCTCATTGCGCGACCTTTCCCGTTCTTATTGCCTCTCCGGTCTTCCACGCGTCCGCTAGTTCCTGCAGGCGACCGTGGAGGACATGAGCACGTGTATGTCATCACCGTTGCCGGCTCGCCGCGTATCTTCGACGAGCACGTCGATGTTGACGACACGACCGTCCGCGGACGAGAAATCGAGGGAGCTCACTCGTTCGGCAAGGGCCCTACCGGCGATATCGATCAGATGGTGACTGCCGTCCAGATGAAAGCTTGCTGCCAGGCTGTCGAACGAGCCCGTGTAGTAATAGACGTTCAGAGAGTCGCCTCCGCCGCCGACGGTCACGGACGAGCCGGACCGCACGTCGCGGGCGATCACCTCGACCGCCATCGAGGCCTCGCGCTGGAGCTCTGCGAGCGTGGCCGTCCCGTCGAACGATCGGACCGTCCCGCCGTAGAGGGCGAACCCGGCCGCAAGTGCGCCGACCGCCAGCAGAGATGCGATGAGGACCTCGGGAAGTGTGAACCCGCCGTTGCCCGACGCCGCACGGATTCTGCTACGCATTGGGCACCTCCCGCCATGAGAGTTTGTAGTACTTACCGGTCATCAGATAGCCTGGCGGCTGCACTTCGTCGAAGCGGGCGTCGTAGTGATAGCTCTTCGCGTAGCCGCTGTAGATCGTGATCGTGTCTCCATCGAGACGTCCCGTCCCGACGCATCCCCGATACCGCTGGACGATGCCGCCGTGGACCGTCAACGTCCCGCGGGGGCTCCCGTATCGGTAGTTCTCGACCTCGAACGAAGTCCCGAGAGCCATCACGTGCGCGTGAATCGTGCACTCGTCCTGGTTGGCGTAGTTGTCCTCAATGACGATATTCGTTTCGGAGACGAGCCCCATGATGTCGTCACAGCCCGGCAGAGGCCCGTCGGCATCGCTCGCCGCATACGTGATGTCGTTCATGATGGAGATAGTGCCAGAGGTCGCGACCGTGAGGCTCCCGTCAAGGACTCCCTCGATCTGCACTGCACCGTCTACGTACATGACGCCGTTGAACGACGAGATGTCGAGGTCGATCCAGCTGCCGCCGCTCAGAGGCCTGTAGCTGAGCGTTCCGTACATCGGACCGCTGCCGGCATCGCGACCGATCTCGATGTCGTAGTTCCCATTGAGATGGATGCCGCCGTCGTCTGCGAGTGCGACCAGATCGTCGATGTAGGACGGGAGGTCGATCTCAGAAGCGCCGAGCTCGTAGCCGTCCATGAACACCGGCTGGTCATAAGGCGGATTGCTCGGCATCGGCGATTCGATGTGGCCGTAGTAGCTTCCGTTGTAGTACATGAACGCCGGATTGTTTGAAAGGTCAGTGTCATCGGGGCCGCCGTGCGCGCTCGTCACGTGGCCGCCATACGTCGGGTTGCCGAAGATGTGGATCTGCCCGTTCGTGTGGAGGTCGCCGTCGATGTCATCGGCCGAGCAGAACCACACGGGCGTGTATGTACCGGGCGGCCTCTCGATCTCGGTGAAGTAGATGAACTGCGCATACGACTGGGTCATGACCTCGCGCTCGAGCGTGCGCGCGCGCCCGTCGAACGTCCCGACGGAGCGGATCGTGAAGTACTTCCGCGAGCCGGCCGCATTGCCGATGTCGGG
>CAZNHF010000292.1:0-2498 GCA_964572375.1 uncultured bacterium
AATCCGTACTGGTCGATGACCGGCAAGATGGTCGACTACATGTTCGCGCAGGGTCTTGTCGCGACCGCGCTCGCCATCCCGGCGGCGTGGGCCGGCCTCAAGCTGAGCGAGCGGCTTTCGCTTTCATCGGAAAGCTGGACGAGCGCGAACTGGCTCGTCTACCGCCTCGCCGCACTCGGCTCCGGCGTCGCCGGCGTTGCCGCGGCCATGACGCTCAAGTACTAGCGCCGGCTGCGAGCGACTAGCCGAACGGGGAACACACGAATGGCTCACACCTGGATCCAGATCGTCGGCGCGAAGAAGACGGGCAAGACGACGCTCATCGAAGCGCTGACGCGCGAGCTCGTCCGACGCGGCCGCACCGTCTGCTATATCAAGCACACGCACTCCGAACCCGGATTCGACAACGAGGACACGGACACCGCGAAGCTCCGCGAGGCGGGCGCCACGACGGCTGTCCTCGCTGCCGCGGACTCGACCATCGTCGTGCACCATGCGGGCAAGGAGCGCATCGAGCGACTCTCTTTCCGTGACGCGCTCCCCGGTGAGATCGTTCTCGCCGAGGGATTCAAGAGCGCTCCGGGACGGAAGATCGCCGTCGCGGGCGGAGACCTCGACATCGGGTCGCTCGACCGTGTCGTCGCGGCCGTAACGGGTGGACCCAGGGATGATGGCGCGCAGACCCCCGTGGTCGGTGACTCGCAGGCAGGGACCGCCGGGAGCACCGGACAGACGAACACGGAGGATCCCGACGTGAAGCAGAAGGGTCGATGCTTCACGCACGATCAGACCGGCGAGATCTGCGACCTCATCGAGAAGCTCGCGACAACGAAGACCGGAGACAAATGGGCGAGCCGCCTGTTCATCAACGGAGAAGAGGTAGAACTCAACACTTTCGTTCAGGACGTCATGGCCTCGGCGCTCCTGGGCATGACCACGTGTCTCAAAGGCGTGGAAGCCGGAACCGAACTCGAATTCCGTTGCACACGCACCGGGGCCGACGACGAGAGCTGACCACGGAGGAGTCGATGAAGATCAAGGTCACCAAGGAGAACTGCACCGGCTGCAGGCTCTGCCAGCAGATTTGCACGATCGAGCACTTCGCGGAGGTCAACCCGAAGAAGGCGGCCATCCGGGTCTACGGAGAGTTCCCGGAGCCCGGTATCTTCGTGCCGAAGCTCTGCGTGCAGTGCGGCGCGTGCGCGCGCGCCTGTCCGTTCGATGCGATCGAGCGGCGCGAGGACAGGATCTACGTCATCAATCCGGAGATCTGCACCAACTGCGGCGTCTGCGTCGATGCCTGTCCGTTCGACGTCATGTTCGTCCACGCCGACGCTCCGACCCCGATCAAGTGCGACATGTGCTTGAAGTGCACCGAGGTCTGTAACACCGGCGCACTCACGCTCGTGGAGGATCACCGGCTCGAGGATGCGGCAGACAAATCGACAAACTGAGAACCACACGAGAGGATGTCACGATGAACGGCTTCGGAGGAACGATCCTTCGCATCAACCTCGAGACCGGGGACGTCAAGCGGTCGAAGACGCCGGAGGACCTCGCGCGCGGGTGGATGGGTGCCAGGGGGTTCATCGCCAAGACACTGTATGACGAAGTGCCGCGCGATGCCGACCCGCTCGGCCCGGACAACATCTTCATCATGGCGCCGGGCGTCATGACGGGCTCCTTCGCCCCCTGCGGCTCGAAGATCGGATTCGGGTGCATCTCCCCCGCGACCAACGGACATGCCGACTCGAACATGGGCGGGATGCTGGGCGCCGAGGTGAAGTACGCGGGATACGACATGGTCATCTTTGAGAAGATCTCACCCGAGCCTGTGTACGTCTATATAGATGACGACAAGGTCGAGATCCGCTCCGCGAAGGCCTACTGGGGCATGGGCTCGCTCGACCTCGAGAAGGTGATGAAGGACGACCTCGGTGAGGACTTCCAGATCGCCACGATAGGACCCGCCGGTGAGAACGGTGTGGTCTACTCCTGCATCACGCACGACTTCGGTCGCCAGGCCGGTCGCTGCGGCGTCGGCGCGGTGATGGGCTCGAAGAAGCTCAAGGCGATCGCCGTCCGCGGGACGAAGACACTCCCGGTCCACGACGTCGCTGCGATGACGAAGTCGACGTATGACATCATCCAGCGCACGAAGACGCACCCCCTCATGGAGCCGTGGCAGAAGTACGGGACGGCGCTCTTCGTCGGTTGGGCCAACGAGCACGGCTGCTTCCCTACGAAGAATTTCCAGACGACCTATCACGAACACTGGGAGAAGATCAGCGGTGAGGCGCTCGCAGAGGAGATCCTTGTCACACACAAGGCCTGCTTCGGGTGCTGGATGAACTGCGGCAAGTACTCGGTCGCCAAGATCCCCGGGAAGCCCGACACGTACGTCGAGGGACCCGAGTACGAGACCATCGCGCTCTGCGGCGGAAGCTGCGCGATGGAGAACATCCATCACGTCGCGTACGCCAACTGGCTCTGCGACA
>CAZNHF010000293.1:0-2493 GCA_964572375.1 uncultured bacterium
ACTGGCGTTTGCAGCCGCCGGGCTTGCCTGTCACGGCGGCCTGCTAGCGCGGCTTCGCCGCAGCACCCGCCGCGCCAAGCTGGCGCCCGCGGCTGAAACGCGATTCGTTAGCCAGACACACAAGCTTGGAGGTGCTGGGTTCCATGCAGCAGTGCAGTCGTCGACACTCAGGAGGCTTCGCCTCAGTCTGGCTCCTCGTGGCGTTCATGGCATCGTCTGCGGTCGCCGGAACGATTCACGTTCCCATGGACGAGCCGACGATTCAGGCTGGAATAGATGCTGCGGCACAGGGCGATACTGTCTGTGTTGCTTCAGGCGTTTACTACGAACATGACATCAGACTGGGGCCCGAAGTACACCTGACGAGCGTGACAGGTACCGCGGACTGCGCCGTAATCGACGCACTGGGGTTGGGCCGGGTGCTTGTACTGGAGGCCGTTGGAGACGACGTCTCCATCCGCGGGTTCACTCTGACCGGGGGTGACGCAGGGGAGTACAAGGGTGGGGCCATGTTCTGTAGCGCTTCATCATCCCGCGTCGAGGCTTGCGAGTTCGTTGCGAACCGCGCAGAGTGGGGTGGTGCCGTTATCGGACGGGACGGCGCAGCTCTCACCTTCGTTGGCTGTGCCTTCCGAGCGAACGAGGCCGACATGTATGGCGGGGCCGTGTGTGTGTGGGGTGGCTATGCACAGCTCGATGGCTGCCTCTTCGAGGGCAACTGCATACTGCCGGGTTGGCCGTCCGCCACGGGCGGTGGCCTCTACGCGACGGAGTGCGAACTCGATCTGTTGAATTGCGTTTTCGAGCGCAACGAAGCGGCGGTCGGCGGTGCCGCCGGGTTCCATGTGTGCAGCGGTGAGGTCACTGGCTGTGTCTTCCGTGAGAATGTAGCACTGAGTTGGGCGGGCGCTCTTTCCCTGTCTTGGTCAACTCCGCCCGTGAGCGACTGCGAATTCGTGGACAACTCGGCCGGCGCCGGCGCCGGTGCCCTCTCCTTCTATGGGCACGCTGGATTCGCTTCACAGCTGACGCGTTGCTCCTTCGTGGGGAACTCAGCCGACCTCTGGGGCGCCGTCCACGGCGGTAGCGTTGACAATGCCACGTTCCTCGAGTGCACGTTCGTCGGAAACTCCAGCGCCGACAACATCGGGGCAGTTGCTCTGTTGGGGACCGGGTCGGGCGGAGCCGACGAGAACACATTCATCGACTGCGAGTTCAGGGACAACAGCACGCGGCTGGACTGTGGTGCGCTCTATCTCGCGGAGTGCCAAGCAGTCATCACCGGCTGCACTTTCTCAGGCAACTCGGCTGGCAGGAATGGCGGCGCTCTGGTCTGCAGGAACTGGTCCACGGTCGATATCGATCACTGCACGATGTATGCGAACACTGCGGGGCAGGACGGTGCCGCGATCTACTCCCGGCTCGATGTGGAGATTCATCTGACATCATCTATCGTGGCCTTCTGCACAGGGGAGAACACTGTGCATTGTGTTGATGGAGGAGTTGTGCTCGCGGAGTGCTGCGACGTATTCGGAAACTCGACGGGAACTGACTGGTCAGGGTGCCTGGCAGGCCAGCAGGGTACGGCACACAACATCCGTGCGAATCCCATGTTCTGCCTTGACTCGAATCCGGGAGCGCCTCTCACACTCAAGGCGACGTCACCATGTCTCATCCCGGAGTGCGGAGGGCCTACTCCAATCGGTGCTTGGGGCGTTGGTTGTGACGTATCACCCGTGGAGCGCATCAGTTGGGGGCTCCTCAAGGCTCGCTATAGGTAGATGAAGGGGTGTCTGCCTAACTGGCGTTTGCAGCCGCCGGGCTTGCCTGTCACGGCGGACTGCCAAGCGCAGCTGAAACGCGATTCGTTAGACTGCTAGGCCACCCCTCCGCCGAGTGGGGGGATAGACAGATGGTTGCAGTCAAAGCTGAAGACACGGAGGAAGGAGCAAGGCATGGAGCAGAACCGCGCCACCGAGTACATGGCCAACTTCTATGTCTGATCGGAGTCTGTTCTCCTGGCCGTGTGCCAGGAATTCGGACTTGAGCTGGAGAACCCCGCGATTCCCAAGATAGCCTCCGGGTTTGCAGGGGGAATCGGCAATAGCGGATCCGTCTGTGGCGCTGTCGTAGGTGGAGTGATGGCCATCGGCTTGAAGCTGGGGCGAGCGGACACGATGGAGGGCATGCTACAGAACCTGGGTCTGGCGCGTGAGTTCCGTCGACGCTTCGAAGAGGAGATGGGGGAAATCGGGTGCCGTGAGCTCACGGGGCTGGACTTGAGCAACGACGTAGACGTGGCCGAGCTCATGGAGTCCGACATCTCGCAGAAGGTGTGTTTCCCGGCTGTCAGTGCAGCCTACAGACTGGCCGTCGAGCTCCTCAGAGAGAGCGAGTAGGTCCTCGCAGGACCGGTCCGTGAGATTGGCCTAGCAGTCTAACTGGCGTTTGCAGCTGCCGGGCTTGCCTGTCACGGCGGACTGCTGGCGCGGC
>CAZNHF010000294.1:0-2471 GCA_964572375.1 uncultured bacterium
ATCTGTGGAGGGTCGCCGGGGGACCCGGCGACGACCGCCCGAGCAACATGGCGACGACCGCCCGAGCAATATGGCGACGGCCGCCCGAGCAACCAAGCGGCTTGGTGATATCAGTCCCGAGGATGAACCGATGAACGTGAGTCTGACATGGCTGCGAGACTACGTTGACTTCGATCTTGACGCCGGTGCGCTGGCGCAGAAGTTGACCGAGACGCTCACCGAGACGGAGGTTGTCACATCGCCGGCCGCCGGAGTGACGGGCGTGGTTGCGGCGCGTGTCGTGACGGTCGACGGGCACCCGAACGCGGATCGTCTCTCGGTATGCGTCGTCGACTGGGGTGAGGGGTCGGGCACTGTCGTCTGCGGCGCTCCGAACGTCCGGCCGGGGATGACCTCTGCGCTCGCGCGTCCGGGTTCCGTCATCGCGGGCGGACGCGTAGTCGGAGCGGCCACGATCCGGGGCGTTGCGTCGAGCGGGATGCTCGCGTCGGCCGAAGAACTGGGTATCGAGGCGCACTCGGAGGGAATTCTCGAGTTCGATGACGATGTCGTGCTCGGGACCGACGTCCGGGAGGTTCTCGGAATCCAGGAGAGCACGATCGAGGTCGATGTTCAGCCGAACAGGCCCGACTGCATGGGTGTCCTCGGCATAGCTCGCGAGGTCGCGGCCGCCCTCTCGGCGGAGTTCCGAGGACCTTCGTTCGAACTCCTCGAATCAGGGCAGGCCGCCGGTCTGGATGTGACCGTGACGGTGGAGGACGGCCACGGCTGTCCCCGGTACGCCGGACGCGTGATCCGCGATGTGACGATCGGTCCATCGCCGCGCTGGCTTGTGGAGCGGCTCCGGAGCGTCGGTGTCAGGTCAATCAACAATGTCGTCGACGTGACGAATTTCGTGATGCTCGAGTACGGACATCCGATCCACGCTTTCGATCTCGACCGTCTCGCATCCAGGGCCATCGTCGTCAGGCGAGCGAGGGCGGGGGAGATGATGACCACGCTCGACGGAGAGGAGCGGAAGCTCGACGAGGAGCATCTGCTCATCTGCGACGGCGAAACGCCGATCGCTCTCGCCGGTGTCATGGGCGGAGAGAACTCCGACGTCGAGAACGACACCAAGAACATCCTGCTCGAATGTGCATGGTTCGACCCTGCGGTCGTCCGCCGCGGCGCGAGGCGGCTCGGCATGCGGACGGACGCGTCGCAGCGCTTCGAGCGCGGCGTCGATGCGGCAGCAATGGACGATGTTGCCGACCGTGCCTGCGCGCTCCTTGGGGAGCTCGCGGGAGGGAAGGTCGCGCCGGGTCGAGTCGAGGACGGACCGGGTCGCTACGAGCCGCGGACCATGACGCTCAATGTCAGCAGAGCCCGCGACATGCTCGCATCCTCGGATGGCGAGCTGACTGTGACCGTCGAGACGGTCTCGCGTGCGCTCAAGCGGCTCGGCTACACGATCTCGGGCGTCCTTTCGGATGACCGAATCGAGATTGGGATCCCATCGTTCCGTTTGGACGTCTCTGAGGCGGCCGATCTCATCGAGGATGTCGCCCGCATGGTGGGCTATGGCCAAGTCATTGCGGAGGTGCCGTACCGCTCACTGACGCCGACGGCCGACGGGGGCGGGAGCCTCCGGACGACCGCTTGCGAGGCGATGGTCGGTCTGGGTGTCATGGAGATCGTGACGACCGCATTCGTGAGCGAATGGGCAGAGGCGCGCGTGCGCGCCACAGGTGCCGGGGTGGAGGGCGTGGGCGCTGCGATCGCGGCGACCGAGCCGGTGCACCTCACGAATCCGGTCAACAAGGAGATGCCGCTGATGCGGACGTCTCTGGTGCCGGGTATCCTCGATGTGGTTCGTCGCAACGTCAATGTCGGGGAGAAGGCGGTCCGGGTCTTCGAACTGGGCAAGGTGTTCTGGAGGGTGGACGGCGAGTACCACGAGCGCTGGTCGCTCGGAGCGGTCCTCTGGGGCCTCGCGGAGCGCCCGGTGTGGGGCAGAGAACCCCGGGGCGTGGACTTCTACGACCTGAGTGGACTCATCGAGGGACTCGGGGAAGCGCTCAAGGTTGACAGCTTGAGGGTCGCCTGTTACGATATCAAGATGATGGATGAGGGTGCCTCAGCGCGAATCCTGTGCGACGGCAAACCGCTCGGGATCGCGGGCAGGCTCTCTTCCGACACCGCGGACGCGTGGCAGCTTCCGGACGGTGTATACGCCTTCGAGCTCAATGCCGACGTACTGCTCGAAGGAGCACGTCTCGCGGGGAGATACGAGGAGCTTCCGCGCTTCCCCGCCAGCAAACGTGACATCGCCCTGGTTCTCGACGAGAGTGTTCCCGCGGGGGACGTCGTTGCCGAGATCGAGGCGCAGGGCGAGGAGCTGCTTGAAGGAGTGGGCGTGTTCGACGTCTACTCGGGCGGGCAGCTGGCTCCCGGGACGAGAAGTCTCGGTGTTGCGCTGACGTACATGT
>CAZNHF010000295.1:0-2467 GCA_964572375.1 uncultured bacterium
CAGAACCCAGGGTTCGATGTACTCGAATGCGAGCCGGTCGTGCCCCTCACGAACGCGCTCCCACGATGCCTTCGCTCTACGGCCGGTTCCGGCGATGTTGCCGATGTTGATGTCGGCCCTGCCCGTAAACTCACCTTCGCCGTCGCCCCCGGGCGAATACCCGAGCACACCGGTGATCCTGTTCGCCCGGGCCTCGCCGACTTCGACCCCCACCTCGGCGGCATGGGTCGCCCGGTTCATGGCGACCGCCGGGTCTCCGACCGACACCAGGTACGGCAGACGCTCGAGCGTCGGGCGCACGGCCTCAAGGACGGACGCGCGGTACGGCTCTCCGGAGATGATGCCGGTCTCCCGCACGATGACGTGCGACCGCGTCCGCTCGTTTCCGGCAACACGAACGTCACCAAACCTCACCTCGGGCCCTTCGCTGATCTCGTACACAACGTGGAGCCCGTCCGCCTGGCCTACCCCGGCAGACACGGCCGGGCGCACGCTCGCAAGCGGGTGGCCTCGCTCTGCGTACGCGACCGCGATCGCGGAGGCATCGAGCTCCAGCAGAGCCGCGGTCACGGGGCGTCCCTCTCTCGCAGTGACCAGCGCGAGGAGTTCGTCCGTCGTCATGACGCCCTCACCGGCGATCGCGACGGTGTTGACCCGCCCGACGCGCGCCTCGTCGACGCTCAGGAGCACGCGAACGCCGCCCTCGATGGCGTCCCAGTCGACGCGGACGGTCGCGAACGGACTCCCGCGCAGCGCAAGCAGCGAGAGCACCGAGTCGGTCCCGGCGGAGGCAGTGGCCTCGTCGAATGCGTTGCCCGGCGTTATGCCGAAGGCGGACAGGAGCTCGCGAGTGGTCGCGCTCTCGTGCCCCTCGACACGCACGTCCACGACCACGGGAGGAACCGTCCCCTCACCCCGCACGTCGTCGTCCGCCGCGAAGGCGCTCGCCGGCAAGCATGCCAGCACGGCCAGCGCAATGACCGTCGTCATTCTGAGGCTTTCACGCACTGCCAGGTCTCCCCTCGTCCCGCGCCCTAGAAG
Organism: uncultured bacterium; assembly: GCA_964572375.1. GTDB lineage: Bacteria > Joyebacterota > Joyebacteria > Joyebacterales > Joyebacteraceae > JAPEKQ01. The sequence continues at coordinate 1,042 of CAZNHF010000295.1, forward strand.
AATGCATTGACTCGCATGTCGACGGTGTGCCGATCGTCCGAACCCGGCCGCAGCTCACCGGAGTAGCTCAGATTCCCGGTGATGTACCGGTTGAACCGGTAGTCCGCCGACAGCCGCCATTCGGCCGCGGCGCCCTCCGTTCTCCCCTCAGCCATATAGCGCGGAAGGTCGCCTCCCGACGCTTCAACGGCCAGACGCGTCAGACTGGCGCTCACGGACCCCCGTCCCTTGAGCCGGTAGGTCACCGCCGGCGTGACCTTCCAGACGCCGACCGTCACGCCGGATGCGGCGTCGTCCTCGGTGCCGTAGATGCCGGTCGCCCGCACTTCGACCGCTCCCGAGCCACGGAATGAGATCTCCCCGAGCAGAGAGCGCTCGTCGAGATCGTAGCTCTCGACCGTCCCCTCCGAGTCGCGCCGGCGCGCGCCGGCGTCCCCCTGGACCCTGTACGTCACGCCCCCGGGTCGCGCGAGCTTGAGCTCGAGGGTGAACTCGCGCTCCCTGCGCTCCTCGGGCGAGTTCGTGTAGACGCGCTCCAGTTCGTCGACGGTCCGCGCCGCCAACCGACTCACGAACGCTCCCCCCACGGACGCGTAGCGGAGCGTGTGCCGCCCCGAGAGTTCACCGCTGACGGTATCGTCGCCCCGGAGGACAGTGGGATCCATGAGGTAGAGACCGGTCTTGTCGTCGGTGGTCGTCGCCTCGCGCAGACGGATGTCCGTCTCGAAGGAGAAGCGGGCAAGCAGGCGTCTGAGCGAACTCGGGTCCGGCAGGCCGGACGACCGCCCGCCATGCCCCGCGGGACGAAACGTCCAGCGCGTCCCCGCGCTGAGGTCGGTGACAGGCAGATAGCGTCCGGTGGAGACGACGTGGACGATCTCCACGCCGTCCTCCTCCGTAACGTAGCGCTCCTTCTCCTCAACCTCCGTCGAGGTGACGGCGTAGCGGACCTCGCCGCGCACGGCCCCCCCGACCGACGAATGACCGAGTCGCACGCTGGCCAGGTCGGATCGCCTCCCCGGCTCGGCGTACGCGTCCTCGAAGTCGGTCCTCCGCCTGGCCACGCTGGCGTCGACGGTGAGCGCCTCCCAGCGCGTGAGCTCGACGCCGTAGTTCTCGGTCGTCGTGACCGACGCGCGCGACCACGCGGTCTCTTCCTCACGTCGATCGGCCGTCCGGTAGGCGTAGCTCGCACGGAGCGTTGCGCCCCTCAGACCGACGCTCGCGAGCGACACGCCGTACTCGTCGTACCGCTCACCTGCGCCGTCCTCGGTCGCCTCGTCGCTCGTGAATGTGGCGCCCGGCCTGACGTTCCCGAGCGTGATCTCGGCGCCTGCGCGGTAGAGCCTCCGCTCCCGCACGAGTGCCGTGTCACCGGCCGCCGTGTAGTCGAGGTCGACGAGTCTCCCTCGCGCCCACACGCGCG
>CAZNHF010000296.1:0-2458 GCA_964572375.1 uncultured bacterium
GCGCCGAACGGGCCGTCGGGCTGGGCCGTCTCAACGATGATCGGGATGACCTCGCGCGGAGCATCCAGAGCTGTGGGGATCTTGTAGTCGGTGAAGTTCGGATTGAGGAGCTTGCCGCGCTCATCGAATCGCATGTCCTCGTAGAGAACGGTCGCGAATCCCTGCAGGAGTCCTCCCACGATCTGCCCCTTCACGAGGTCGGGATTGATCGCCTGACCAACATCGACCGCGAGCGCGGTCTTGAGGATCTCCATCTTTCCCGTCTCACGATCGATCTCGAGGATCACGCCCGCGGCCCCGACGGTGTAGTGGACGTTCGGATGCCCGCCCTGGCTCGTCTCGGGGTCCGACAGCGCGGAACTGAACTCCGGCATGAACGCACCGCTCCCCATGACGGGTCCGCCGCGGAACGTGCCATCCTCCATCTGGATGCCGTAGATAACGAATCCCGCGAGAGGCAGCTCGAAGAGGGGCTCGGTCCGGGACTTGATCTTCTCGTCTTCCAGATAGAGATCCTCGACGTTGGCTCCGAGCGCGCGATGCACGGTATCGAACATCCGGTCGCGCGCCTCGATCGCCGCGTCGCGGACCGCGTTCCCGCAGCCCCACGTCACGTGCGAGCCGACCGTCTGCCATTCGTACGCGCTGCGGTCGGTGTCGGGCGTCTCGACCCGGATCTTCTCAGGAGGAACGCTGAGCACTTCCGCCGCGATCTGCGCGATCGCGGTAAGATAGCCCTGCCCCATCTCCATTCCGGAGACGGATATATTGACGCTCCCGTCCTCGCTGAACTTGAGGAACGCTGCCGAGCCGGCGTTGGGCGGCATCGCGGGCGCCTTCCACATCAGCGAGAATCCCTTCCCCACGACCTTCCCGGGACTCGAGGGCTCCTGCGGCTTGCCCCAGTCGATGGCCTCGGCGGCACGATCGATCGCTTCGATGAGCCCGCTCGGGTTCATGCTCGCTCCGTAGGCGAGCGTGTCGCCCTCGACGATCGCGTTCTTCCTTCTGAACTCGACGGGATCGATCCCGAGCTTCGCCGCCAGCCTGTCGATGTGCGACTCCAGTCCAAAGTGGAACTCCGAGTAGCCGAAGCCGCGATACGGCCCACCCGGGGGAAGGTTCGTATAGAGACAGAGCGAGTCGATCTTCACGTTCGGGATCCGGTACGGACCCGTCGCCGAGAGTCCGACCGCGTTGACGACGTTCGCCCCGTATTCGACGTACGCACCGGCGTCCCAGTGCATCGTGTACTCGATCGCGGTGATCGTTCCGTCCCGCGCAGCGCCCATCTTGAGCTTCGCGTGGAGTCCCTGACGCTGATAGGTGTTGTAGAACTCCTGTTCGCGCGTCCACCGAAGCTTGATCGGGTGTCCCTTTACAGCGATCGCGAACGCGGCGACGAGGATCTCCATCGTCACGCCGGCCTTCCCGCCGAACCCGCCACCGATGAGTGGCGAAACGACCCGGATGTCCTTGTGCGACAGTCCGAGCGGCGCGAGCGTCTCAGCGAAGACGTTCCGCTGCGTATGCGGCGACTGTGAGGCCGTCCAGAGGGTCAGCCTCCCCGACTGGTCGAAGAGCCCGACCGCGACGTGCGGTTCGATCGCGCAGTGCGCGTAGCGTGGGACGGTGTAGGTGTCCTCGAGGACGACGTCCGCCTCCTCGAACCCCCTGTCAACATCGCCCTTCCGCGTCTTCCGCCAGTGTGCGACGTTCGTGTCCTTCTTCGGGAAGAACCATGGCACGCGTTCGTAGTCATTGAGTTCGGGATGAACGAGGCCCGCGTCGGCGGACAGCGAAGCAGCCTGGTCAAAGATGGGGGGAAGCTCCTCGTACGTGACCCTGACGAGTTCCGCCGCCCGCTGGGCGATCTTGGGATCGCGCGCGATGACGGCGGCAACCTGCTCGCCGACGAACCTGACGCGGTCGAGCGCGAGGATGTAGCGGTCCTTCATGTAGAGACCGAACCGGTACGGGAAATCCTCCCCGGTGATGACCTTGACCACGCCCGGCACGGCCGCGGCCTCAGACGTGTCGATGGAAACGATGCGGGCGTGCGCGTGTGGGCTCTCGACGATGACCGCGTGCAGGAGGTCGGGCCCGAAATCGAGGTCATCAACGTACCGGGTGGCGCCGGTCACCTTCTCGGCGCCGTCGATCCGGGTCGTGGACCTCCCGACATACTTGAGCTTCGCCATGGCGATATCCTTCTGAGTGATCCCGAGGACGAACGCGCCGTGCTCTCGTCGCGCGGACTCGAAGCCGTGCTACTTCCCGGATTTGCTGTCCGCGACGTCCAGCACTGCTCTGACGATCGGCTCGTAGCCCGTGCACCTGCAGAGGTTCCCGGCGATCGCTTCCCGGACCTCGCCCTCCGTCGGACTCGGGTTCCTCGCCAGGAGTTCCGTCGCCGAGAGCACGATGCCCGGGGCGCAGAACCCGCACTGGAACGAGT
>CAZNHF010000297.1:0-2442 GCA_964572375.1 uncultured bacterium
AGGGCAGCACAGAGCTGTAAGTCTCTGTGTTCGGATGGGGTATGTTCGCTGCCTCGTCAGACGAGAACCGCGTCGGCCGGGGAGCAGGCAGTATGGAGTATTCGCCAGGGATGTAGATGGTGCCGCCGTATGTGCATGCGAGGCTCGACGCCTCGGTATCAGGCGGAAGGAGGAGCTGGATGCTGAGGAGGGGAAGCATGGGCTCAGCGGGTGTCGTGGTGTAGTGCGCCCCGTCAAGGGTGACCAGGTCGTATCCCTCGTGCTGCTCGAACGTCAGGTCATCAAGCTCGAAGGACAACGAAGCGGCCACGGATCCGGTAGTGGCCGCCTCTCCGGCGGCGGCGCTGTTCGTGGCAGCGGCGACGGCGGTTGTCAGAGCAGGAAGAGCAACGAGCAGAACACAGATGACGATCTGGAAGAGAGAGCTGGTCTTTCTCTCTTCACTCCCACCGCGCTTTGTCCATGCTGCATTCGGCATCCAGCTTCCACCTTCCGGTTGTCTCGTCTCCGGCGGTCGCTGGTCCCCGAAACATAGAAGCCTGCGACCGATGCCGGCCGCAGGCTTTGTGATCCCCATCACAATTTAAGAATACCACAGGGTGTACAAGCTGTCAACAATCAATCCGGGGGTGTGTTCGCTTTTTCTTCAGGGGTGCTGAGATGGGTACTTCCAGGGGGTTTTCGGGACGGTGGTCAGCTGTGGATTCTGCTCATTCCCTGAACAGAGCCTTGATGGAACCCCAGGTTCGGTGCTCGACGGGGGTCTGGGTGTAGTAGTGGTCGTAGTCGACGACGGCGTTACACCCGGCGTTGTCCCCGTTGTCGTAGATGCTCGCCTCGATCTCCAGGACGGAACTCGTTCCCCACCAGTTGTACTGCGCGTCGATCGTCGTGATGCCTCCCCAAGTATAGCCGTTGAAATAGATGTTGTACCCGGCGTTGTCGAAGAGGTTGCAGTCGCGGATGACGGGCCGGCTGAAGTCTGACGTCCAGAGCAAGGCTTCACAGAGGATTCCCGACGCTGTCGTCTCGCTCACCCACGAACTCGTGATGGCGGGTGAGGACTTCAAACACCAGATTCCATATCGACACCGCCGAAACGCGCAGTGCGTGATGGGAGCGTTCGACACGTTCAGCTTGAGAGCATCCTTCGCGTGGAGCACGACGCAGTAGTCGAACGATGAACCGGCGCCGCCGCTGACGTATATCCCCTGCCACTGGCTCGGCGCCCCGCTTCCGCCGGCGGCCCGGAAGTAGACGCTGTCGTACGGCGCGCCCTGGACGACGATCTCGCCGGCTGTCGTGTTGTCGACTTCGAGCTTCCAGTTCCCCGTGAACTCCACGACAACCCCGGCGTCGATCTCGAGCGTCGCGCCGTTCTTCACGAGGACGTTGCTCGCCACCGTCCACGGGTTGCCCGCGCGGGTCCACGTGGTGTTCGTGGAGATGACCGGCGGAACAAGCGTCGCGCGCGCGACGGGTGCTCCGCTCATCATGACCACCGCGACGAGCGCCACCATCATGAGCGCCCGCAACCCTCCTCGATTCATCACTACACAGCACTCCCCGATTACCTGTTGTCTCTTCACCAATCGACTCTTCATCAGTCGTTCCTCCCCCACCCGCTCCCCGACGGCGACGAATGCTCGTACCCCGCACGAGGAAGCTCCACCTCACCTCCGTCGCTGAGGGCGAGCGTGCATCCTTCGGATGCCGCCACGACCTCTCCGACGACGACCACTTCCGTTCCGGTTACCGCCAACACGTGTTCCATCGTCCGCGCCGTCTCCGACTGGGGAATACACACGACCAGTTCGAACTCCTCGCCGCTTCCGATAGCCAGCCTCTCCGGCGTCGTCGCGAGCGTGCCTGCGAGTTCCCTGGCCGCGGGATCAAGGGGAATGGCGCTCTCGTTGAGCCTGATACCTACGCTGCTCTCGGCCGCGATGTGCCAGAGCTCAGTGCCGAGCCCGTCGCTGATATCGATCATCGCGTGCGGCGTCGCGACATCCAGGAACGCCTGCGCCTCCGCGATGCGAGGGACCGGACGCAGATGCCGCCGGATGGCCTCATGTGCCGCGTCGCCCCTCGGCATCCCCTGGCTGAGGACCTGGAGTCCGGCCTCGGAACCGCCGAGCCGCCCCGTCACGAGGATGGCGTCACCGACGACAGCGCCCGACCGCGTCACGACGCGGTCCCGGCCCACAGCGCCAAGGAGCGTGATGGAGATCGAAAGCTCGTACCGCGACGACACCGTGTCGCCCCCGACGATCTCGAATGAGAAGTGCTTGCAGACGTCCAGAAACCCCGTGAAGAGGTCCTCTACGTCCCTGGTCGACATGGACTCGGGGATGGCGAGCGAGACGACGGCGCGGGTGGGGAACCCGCCCATGGCCGCGATGTCGCTGACGTTGGCGACCATGCACTTGGCGCCGATCTCGC
>CAZNHF010000298.1:0-2421 GCA_964572375.1 uncultured bacterium
CTATCGGCTGAGCGTCGCGGACGACGTCCTGTTCGCGAGCGAGGTGGACCGGGCTTCATTCGACGGCGCGTCGGCCGGCGATGTCTCAGACGATGGTCTCGCGAACGTGGGGGAGGCCTGAGATGGTCGTGGCCGGGGGACAGCACGAGCCGGGCACGCTTTACGTCGTCGCCACCCCGCTGGGGAACCTCGATGACATGACGTTCCGGGGCGTCGAGACGCTCAAATCTGTCGACGCCATCGCCTCGGAAGACACGCGGCGCACGCGGATCCTGGTCCAGCGCTACGAGGTGAAGCGGCCACTCCTTGCGTACCACGAGCACAATGAGGAGCGGGCGGCGGCGAAGCTCGTCGAGCGTCTGAAGGGCGGAGATTCCATTGCTCTGGTGACCGACGCCGGGACGCCGCTCGTGTCCGATCCGGGCTACCGGCTCGTCGAACTCGCGATCCGTGAGGGCATCCGTGTCGTCCCTATTCCAGGCCCTTCCGCCGTGACGGCCGCACTGTCGGCCGCCGGTCTGCCCCCACAGCCGTTCCACTTCGCGGGGTTCCTGCCGCGAAAGGATGGGGCGAGGCGCACGCGCATCACCGAGCTTTCGACCCTCGGCTGCACGCTGGTGTTCTATGAATCCCCGCACAGGCTGGGGAAAACGCTGGCCGCCATGGCCGATGTGCTGGGCGACCGCCGGGCCGTCGTGGCGAGGGAACTCACGAAGGTGCATGAGGAGTTCGTGCGTGGCACATTGGCGGAACTGGCCGCGCGGTATGGTGAGACGAAACCGAAGGGCGAGATCGTTGTTCTCGTGGCCGGGGCGTGACGGGGATGCGGGCGCCGTCTGGGCAAGAGGGGGCGTGACCGACGTGCGAGGCACCGTTGACACCGGCGCGTGCGCGGTGCTAAACTGCCTGTTTCGCGAGGAGGAAGCGGTATTATGACCGCGGGAACGGTGAAGGAGCGATGACTGCCGGCCTCAAAACCAGAGCTCGAGAGCTTCTGGATCCGGTTGCGCGGTTCGCGGCGGACCTCGGGATATCGCCCACGGCCATCACGGTCGCTGGTCTCGGTCTCTCGACGATCGCCGGCGTCGCGCTGGCGCGGGGGCACTTCCTCGCGGCCGGGATTCTGGTGCTCATCGGCGGTATTTGTGACATGACCGACGGGGCCGTGGCCCGGGCGGGTCAGCGGGCGACGCGCATGGGCGCGTTCCTCGACTCGACTCTCGACCGGTACTCGGAACTCGTCGTGCTCCTCGGAGCACTCATGTACTATCTTGCCGGTCCGGGCGTCGTGCCGGAACCGGTGACCGCAGCGGTCATCTTCGTCGGTCTCGGAGGGTCGCTGCTTGTGAGTTACACGAGAGCCCGCGCGGAGGCGATCGGCGTGGAATGCCAGGTCGGCATCGCCGAGCGTCCGGAACGGCTCATCCTGATCATGGTCGGCGCGTTGCTGGGGCCGGCCGTGTTCAGGGTCATGGTCTGGGTTCTGGCGATATTGTCTCACATCACAGCTGCGCAGAGGATCCATCACGTCGTTCGCACTCTGTCGGACGACGGTCCTCCGCGGGACAACTTCCGGGGGTAACCTTCGATGGGGAAGAAGAAGGTCAGGGTCGCGATCATCGGTTGCGGGAACTGCTCGTCGTCGCTCGTCCAGGGTGTCGAGTTCTACAAGAACGCCGCTGATGACGAGTTCGTGCCGGGTCTGATGCATGTCAACCTCGGCGGGTATCACATCAGTGACGTGGAGTTCTCCGCTGCGATCGACATCGACAAGAACAAGGTGGGGAAGGACCTCTCAGAGGCGATCTTCACGAAGCCGAACAACACCTACAAATTCTGCGATGTGCCCAAGCTCGGGATCAGGGTCGCGCGCGGGATGACGCACGACGGGTTGGGCAAGTACCTCTCCGAGATCATCGAGAAGGCCCCGGGGCCCACGGACGACATCGTGGGGCTCCTCAAGGACACGAAGACCGACGTCGTCATAAGCTTCCTGCCCGTGGGCAGTGAAGAGGCGACGAAGTGGTACGTCGAGCAGATCCTCGAGGCGGGATGCGGGTTCGTCAACGGCATCCCCGTCTTCATTGCGCGCGAGCGATACTGGCAGCAGCGGTTCGAGAAGAAGGGGCTCCCCGTCATGGGCGACGACGTCAAGTCGCAGGTTGGAGCAACCATCGTCCACCGCGTGCTGACAACGCTCTTCCGTGAGCGCGGCGTCAGACTCGAGCGTACGAGTCAGCTCAACGTCGGCGGCAATACGGACTTCCTCAACATGCTCGAGCGCTCCAGGCTCGAGTCGAAGAAGATCTCGAAGACGAACGCCGTCACGTCACAGCTCGACTACGACATCGGTGCCGACAATGTGCATATCGGCCCGTCGGACTACATCGCGTGGCTCACCGATCGCAAGTGGGCGTACGT
>CAZNHF010000299.1:0-2418 GCA_964572375.1 uncultured bacterium
GGCCGGACACACTGTGGTGTCCGGCCCCCTCTGGCATGTCCTATTACAGCCAGCGCCTGGCGGGCGCTGCGTTGCCATCCCGTTGGGGGTGGCGCGTGTCGTGCGCTACTTGAGCATCACCATCTTGCGGCGCTCGGAGACGCCCGGCGCGTCGATCCGATAGAAGTAGACGCCGGAGCCGAGCTGCCTGCCCTCGTCGTTCCTGCCGTGCCACACTATGGTGTAGTCACCGGCGCCCTGCACCTCGTTGACCAGGCTGCGCACCATCCGGCCCTTCAGATCGTAGATCGAGAGCACGACCTGGCCGGGCTGACGGATCGCGTACTGGATCGCCGTTGAGGGATTGAACGGGTTCGGGAAGTTGTGGGAGGCGAACGCCTTCACCGGCGCGCCATCGTCCGGTACGCTGTTCGGACACTCGGTGTAGATCTCCGTGTGGCTCGAATCCGTCCACGGAATGTAGTCCACCGACCCGAAGAACCAGCCGGACTCCACACAGACGTCACCCCAGTAGTTGTACTCCGCGTCCAGATCCACCGCCATCGTGTTGAAGACATGGAAGTACGCGTTGTTATCGAACTCGCAGGCGTCCGCCAGCGTCTGGCCGATCTGAGGACCAGGATCGCTGTAGTTCTGGATCCCCGCGAACGTGTTGTCACGGAACGTGCAGCCCGAGAAGAACGGAGTCGACGTATCCACGACCATTGCCCCGGAGTTGCACGACTCAAGCGTCGTCCCCGTGATCGTCGGGTTCGAACCGTTCACCACGTTCGCACCGTACGTGCACCCCGTGACGACGCAGTCCCGGATGCGCGTGCTCGAGTACGAGATCTCAAGCCCGGCTCCCGCCGTCCCCCCACCATCGATCGTGAAGCCGTCGAGAAGCGTCAGGTCTCCCACGGCCATCGACGTAACAACGCCCCCGCTTGTCGTCCCGGCGATGGTCGTCGTCGCCGCTCCGCTCTCGCTCATCACGAACACGCCGTCCTTCAGACTGATGGTCTCGTTGTACGTGCCGGCTGCCACGAGAACCGTGTCGATCGCGGCCGCAGCGTCGATGGCGCTCTGGATCGTCGCGTACGGCGACGGCACCGCGAGCGTCTGACCGTTCCCCAGGAAGACCATCTCGGAGTAGACGCTCTTCTGCGACTCGGCGTCGCTTGCCGCGACCCTGTAGAACCACTTCGTGTTGTGGTTCATGCCGACATCGACGAACGTCGTGTCCGGGATGAAACCGACGAGACGGGCGCTGCTGATCGGATCGGAGAACGGGATCGTATCGCGATAGACCCAGTATCTGCGGAAATCGCTCTCGCAGTTCCAGTCCCAGTTGAGCACGATGTCGTCGACCGACCACTCGATGGTAACGCCTTCGGGCGGCGACGGCGATGGGTCGACCGAGACCTGCTCCGACGCCTGTCCGTGCCAACCGGTGTCATAGACCGGGACGATCTCGTAGCGGTAGTTGTCGCGCGGACATGCGCTTGTCGCCACGTCAATGTAATCAGTCTCAGCAGCCGACACTGTCGCGAGCGACTCGGGCTGGGCCAGCACGTTGCCCCGGTTGACGTTGTAGCGGTCGATGGGGCCGACGCCAGCCGTCCACGTCAGCTCGTTCGCGCCCTCATTGAACGTCGCTACGAGCGATGTCGGACCGGCGTAGCAGAGCTCACCGAACACCTTGTTCGAAGGAGCGCCCTCGAGAGCGCCATCATCGACAGCGGACACGCGGTAGTAGTTGAGCTCGCACGCGGGTATCGTGATGTCCGTGAACGACATCGTCGGCGCGTCGACGATCGCGATCTGCTGTATCGGGATGGCGCTCGTATCACGGTAGACAATGTAGTAGTCGACGATCGCGCGTGATGCCGGCGGCTCATCCCAGGTCAACTCCAGCGAGGCGCCGTTCTGCGCGATCGCAAGGTTCTGTGGACCCTCGGGACAACCGATACCGAGCGACCCCATCGCCACACCGGCGGCGCCCTGGGTAAGCGTCGGCGATGTCGCGTGGACCGAGTACACGCCGGCGTCGGCGTCGCAGAAGATCGGGTCGGTGGAGATGTCACCGGCGCCCGCGCTGCACCCGTCGTAGCCACCGGTCGAGTTATCCCAGACGTCGTTGTAGGAGATGTCGGGGGTAGCGCTCGTGCATGCGATGCCATAGCCGGTGTTCGACGCGATGATGTTGCTCCTGATCATATTGCCTGTCGAGGACCTGAGATCGATGCCCCCACCAGGACCGTTGCCGGCTACCGTGCAGTTCTCTATCGACGTATCCGTCGAATACGAGTAGATGCCCGCGGCGCCATTGTCGTACGACGCAACATAGTGGAGGCGAGCGTAGGTGTTCGGGACGTCCGTGAAGTAGATGCCCGCTCCGGTGTTGTCGTGGAAGCTCGCGAGTTCAACGATGAGATC
>CAZNHF010000300.1:0-2404 GCA_964572375.1 uncultured bacterium
AGCTGTCGGGCTTGTCTGTCACGCCCGCTGCATTCGCACCGGTCGCGCCAGACTGGCGCCCGCAGCTGAAACGCGATTCGTTAGGCAACCGCAGCAGAGAGCGCGGGAGAGGGATTGGAGTGGCACGGTCCTCAGTAGGAGAACATGAAGGTGTTCGCAAGCGTGTCTGGTTGGTGCTCTGCCTGACTCTCGCCGTGCATGTGTTTGATGAGGCAATGGGAGGCTTCATCCCGCAAGTGAACGGTCTGCTTTCGGGAATCGCGCGCGACCTCGAGATTCCAGGGGTTCCGCAGTTCAGCTCCGTCAGGTGGATGGGCGCTGTGGCCGTGGTCGTGCTTCTTCTCCTGGTATTCACAGGACCCGTGTCGCGCCGCGCGCGCCTGACTCGTTTGCTGCCACACGCATTGGCGTCGGTGCTGTTGGTCAATGGGCTGGGGCACATGGTGCTGTCGGTTTGGGCTGGGCAGGTGGTGGCCGGGACATGGTCGTCGCCCTTGCTCTTGCTGGCATCGACGTGGGCCTTCACGCACCTGCGTGGTGCGTCGGGAAGGGTGGCAGTGACTCAGGGGACGGTTGCCTAACTGGCGTTTGCAGCTGTCGGGCTTGTCTGTCACGCCCGCTGCATACGCACCGGTCGCGCCAGACTGGCGCCCGCAGCTGAAACGCGTTTCGTTAGGGTGCGTTGGCATCGATGTAGGGGACGATGGATGGACCACGAGCATGCAGATCTGTTTGAGGAATTCGATGCGTCCGGCAGATCTTCGAACTCGTCAAACTTGATCGGCGAGATTCTGGTCCGGCCAGCCGTGGCAGCGGACACTGACGCACTCGGCAGAATCTCAGCTGCTCGAGATGGCGGGGACGCTCATGAGCACAGCTCGGCCTTCATGCGCTCGCTCGAGGACCTGGGAAGTGAAGATAAGCGGCTCACTCTGGTGGCCGAACTTGGAAGCGACATCATCGGATTCGGCAAGGCGCGGTATCTCAACGAGGAGCAGGGGGCTGGTGTGGGGGAGACTCCCGAAGGATGGTATCTCACGGGTGTGGTCGTGGATCCGCGATTTCGTCGACAGGGAGTTGGAGCCGAGCTGACAGCCGGGCGTCTGCAGTGGATCGCCGAGAGATGTGGCACGGCGTACTACTTCGCCAATGCGAAGAACCGCGTCAGCATCGCGTTGCACAAGAGCTTCGGCTTCACTGAAGTGGCTCGAGGTGCGGAATTCGCTGGCGTGTCGTTCGCCGGGGGTGAGGGGGTCCTGTTCCGGGTTGACCTGGGACAGCCACCGAGGAACGCACCCTAACTGGCGTTTGCAGCCGCCGGGCTTGTCTGTCACGGCGGACTGCTAGCGCGGCTTCGCCGCAGCACCCGCCGCGCCAGACTGACGCCCGCAGCTGAAACGCGATTCGTTAGACGACAGCGAGAGAAGCGCACCATGAGGATTGCCGTTGCCACGACCATCGGTATCATGCTCCCGGCAATCGCCGCTGCGCACTTCATTCTGGGGCCGAACGTGTATGACATGACGCGAGGGGCCGATGTCATTGTCGAGGGAGAGCTCCATGATGTCCACTGCGAGCAGCCGGGGGACGTAGAAACCTGGCACGGTGCGTTGGATGTGACGGACGTCATATGGGGCGACGTCGACGTAGGTGACTGTCTGCTGCTCCGTTGGACCGAGCGGCCGCAGTGGGGCGGCTCGACGCTGAGAGAATGGCACCGGAGCATCACTGAGCGGGACGAGGAGCCTCTCTGGCACGGCCGGCTCGACGAGAGCGGGTGCGTCCACATCGCGAGTCCAATGTGGGTACAGCGGGGGAGGGACAGAGTCATCGTGGAGTACTCGCTCGATATCAACCCGCTCCGGGCGGACATCGTTCGCGTGCTCGCGCCGGAGGTCCAGGGGGTCTATGCGGTACTTGGTTATCGGAATGCCTCGGACGAGGAGAGGACATTCCCTGGGATGGAGTTTCGCGATGGCCAACTGCGATTCGCAAGCAGCGAAGCGAGTCTGCTCGTGTACGTCAGTCCGAAGAGGAGCACGCCTCCGCTGGAGCTGATGCCGTGGGCCGTTGCGGTAGACCCTGAGTTGCCCCCCGTGCGTGTTCCGGCGCACAGCGAGTGGTGTATTGTGGTCGATCTTGAGGAAGTCTGCGGTGCGCGGCTTTCTTCGATTGAGCACATCCGCCTGTCTTTCGGCGTGGTGGGGCTAGGCCTGCCGCACAAGACAGATTGGATTGAACCGCGCGAGGCGCTGTCGTCTAACTGGCGTTTGCAGCTGCCGGGCTGGCTTTGCACGCCGGCTGCGGAGCACCCGCCGCGCCAAGCTGGCGCCCGCAGCTGAAACGCGATTCGTTAGACAGCGGGAACAACGAGGAGGCAGCATATGAATACGATGCCGCATTG
>CAZNHF010000301.1:0-2379 GCA_964572375.1 uncultured bacterium
ACGTGCTCATCTTCGAGGACAAGCTCTCGAATATGAAGGATCTGGTCCCGCTTCTCGAGAAGGTCGCGCAGTCGGGTCGTCCGCTCGTCGTCATCTCCGAGAACGTCGAGGGCGAGGCGCTCGCGACGCTCGTCGTCAACAAGCTCCGCGGCGTCCTGATGGCCGTGGCCGTCAAGGCCCCGGGCTACGGCGACCGCCGGAAGGCCATACTTGGCGACATCGCGGCCCTGACCGGTGGCACGTTCGTGGCGAAGGACCTCGGTATCAAGCTCGAGAATCTGCAGCTGACGGACCTCGGCACGGCCAAGCGCGTCATCATCACAAAGGACGACACGACCATCGTTGAGGGCGCCGGCAAGAAGGCCGACATTCAGTCGCGCATCGCGCAGATCAAGCGCGAGATCGAGGAGTCGTCGTCGGACTACGATCGTGAGAAACTCGAGGAGCGTCTGGCGAAGCTCGCGGGTGGCGTTGCCGTCCTGCAGATCGGCGCTTCGACCGAGCTCGAGATGAAGGAGAAGAAGGCCAGGGTCGACGACGCGCTCCATGCGACGCGCGCGGCGGCCGAAGAGGGCATAGTTCCGGGCGGCGGTGTGGCTCTGCTTCGCGCGCTCCCCGCGCTCGATAAGCTCGTGGTCAACGGTCCAGACGAGCAGATGGGCGTCGATATCATCAAGCGCGCCATCGAGGCTCCACTCCGCCAGATCGCGGAGAACGCGGGGTTCGAGGGTTCGCTCGTCGTCCAGCGCGTCAAGGACGCGAAGAAGAACGAGGGTTTCAACGCCGACACCGGGGAATACGTCGACATGATGAAGGCCGGCGTCGTTGACCCGAAGAAGGTCGTGCGCGCCGCTCTTCAGAATGCGGCGAGCATCTCGGCGCTTCTGCTGACGACCGAGTCGCTCGTCAGCGAGATCCCCGAGGACGAGCCCACGATGCCTCCTGGCGGCGGTATGGGCGGTATGGGCGGTATGGGTGGCATGGGCGGCATGATGTAGTATCGCCGGGTGGCGTGGGTCGCCGCGCGGATGAAAATCGAATAGCGGACCAAAGGCTGCGAAGGAGAGGAGTAGGCCGGACGCGCTCAAGAGAGAGGGGCTCCGAGGCTGGGAGAGCCCCGGGTAGCACCGGTCGAACGTCGCTCCGGAGCCGCCGGGTCGAACGGGATTCGACGAAGGCATGAGCCTCGTCGATCCGATGCCGGGCTTCCGGCATCGGTCCGCAGCCGGACTTCCGGTAGCGGGACTCAGTAGATTCGGACGGGTGGGCCCGTCACAGCCCCAACCGAGCGCCGGCCCGCGCGCGGGATCAGCGGATCTGAAGGACAGGTCCCGGATTCGTCGCGCGACGCCGGAAGCAGGATGGTACCGCGGGAGGATGCTTACGACCCTCTCGTTCCTGTGCAGGAACGGGAGGGTCTTTGTATTCTCGAACCGGACTTGTGCGGAGGAACGGCCCCGCGCGCAGGTCGCCGGACACGCGCATACGCCGGACACGCGCATACGCCGGACACGCGCATACGCCGGACACGCACACGAAAGGACGCCTGATGGACACGCCCGAACGCAAGCTTCCGAAGCGCTACAAGCCTCTCGAGGCCGAGCCGAAGTGGCAGCAGTACTGGGAGGAGAAGGGCATCTTCAAGTTCGACCGCTTCTCCGACCGCCCCATCTACAGCATCGACACGCCGCCGCCGACGGTCTCTGGCCGCATCCACATCGGTCACGTGTTCAGCTACGTTCAGACGGAGGTCGTCGCGCGGTTCTGGCGGATGAGGGGCTACAACGTCTACTACCCGTTCGGATATGACGACAACGGACTTCCGAGCGAGCGGCTCGTCGAGAAGGAACGCGGGATCAAGGCGACCGACGTCGGTCGCGAGAAGTTCGTCGAGATGTGTCTCGAACTCACGAAGGAGTACGAGAAGGAGTTCAGTCAGTTCTGGCGAACGGTTGGTCTCTCGGTCGACTGGGGTCAGGACTACTCGACGATCGATCCCAGATCCCAGCGCATCTCGCAGCGCTCGTTCATCGACCTCTACAAGAAGGGCCGTGTCTATCGCAAGGAGGCGCCGACGCTCTGGTGCCCCGAGTGTCACACGGCGATCGCACAGGCCGAGGTCGAGGACGCGGAGCGCCCGTCCGTCTTCTACAATGTGGCGTTCAAGCTTGGCGACCAGGACATCATCATCGCGACGACACGGCCGGAGCTTCTGCCGGCGTGCGTGGCGATGTTCGCGCACCCCGACGACGACCGCTACAAGGACTTCATCGGCAAGAATGCCACCGTGCCGCTCTTCGGGCACGAGGTTCCCATCCTTGCCGACGAGAAGGCCGACCCCGAGAAGGGGACGGGTCTGGTGATGTGCTGCACGTTCGG
>CAZNHF010000302.1:0-2369 GCA_964572375.1 uncultured bacterium
TGGCGCGACCGCACGCTCGAGCCGGACGAACGCCAGGCGCTTCTCGGACACATGAGGATGATCGAGAGTGCGACCCAGCGGTCCAGGAACATCGTATCGAACCTTCTGGCTTTTGCGGAGGCCGCCGGGTGCAGCAAGGAGTTGATGAGTCTGAACGACGCTGTAAGAGCCACGCTTCGGGTCACTGCGGACCAGCTCCGGATGCGAGGCATCGACGTGCGCGTCGAGTTGGACACGCGGACGCCGAACGTCGTTGGAAGCCCGATCCAGCTTCAGCACGTGTTCATGAACATCGTGGTCAACGCGAGGAACGCGATGGAGTCGGGTGGAATTCTTACGATCCGGACCGGCGTGAGTGAGGAGACGCTGGGGAGACGACAGGTCTTTGCTTCCTTCGAAGACACCGGCCATGGGATCCCCGGTGCGGATATCGAGCGGGTGTGGGAACCCTTCTTCACGACGCGTGAGGTTGGGCGGGGCACCGGACTCGGGCTGTCAGTGAGCTATGGCATCGTGCGGGAGCATCGTGGAGAGATAGAGATAGAGAGCGTCGTAGGTGAGGGGACCACGTTCACGGTGCACATCCCGGCCGCGCCGGAAGGCGCGCGGGCCGGATGCGCCACCACGAGGATGGAGATTCCTGTTGATCGAACCTGAAGGATTGAATCCCGGCATTGAGCCGCGCGACAGCGGGAGCGAGGCGAGAAGCTGCCAGCCGGTGCACCTGCTGGTCGTTGACGACGAGGACATGATGCGTACATTCCTTCGCGAGGTGCTCAAGGAGGAGGGATACGACGTGGACCTGGCGGCGTCAGGCGACGAGGCCGTGCGGATGCTCGGGCAGGACAGTTACGACATCGTTCTGACCGACATCGTGATGCCCGGGATGGATGGTCTCGGCGTGGTCGCTGCCGCGCGTAAGATGTCAAGCGACGTGGACGTCATCGTCATGACGGGCTACGCCTCCATGGAGACGGCGGTCGAATCCATGAAGCTCGGAGCCGCGGACTACATCACGAAGCCGTTCAACATCGATCAGATCAGGATCATCGTGGCGAACGTCGTCAAGGAGCGTCGACTCAGGCGCAAGGCGGCCGAAGGCGAGTTCTACAAGGAGCTCTCGAGGAAGGACGGACTCACAGAGCTCTACAACCACAGGTACTTCCATCAGCTGCTCGAAGCGGAGGTGGGGCGCGCTGAGCGATACGGTCGGTCTGTGAACCTGATAATGATCGACATCGATCACTTCAAACAGTACAACGACGCACACGGTCACCCCGCCGGCGACATGGCTCTGAGAAAGCTGGCGCACATTCTCAAGCGCTGCGTGCGCTCGTGCGACTACGTGGCCAGGTACGGCGGCGAAGAGTTCGCGATCATCGTGCCGGAGATCGACCTCTGCGCGGCGCGGAGCATGGCGGAGCGGGTCAGGGCGCTCGTCGACGAGTCGGAGTTCGAGGGTGAGGAGGTCATGCCGCTCGGGAGGTTGACCGTCAGCATCGGCCTGGCGGCCTTCCCGGCGCACGCGGCGACCAAAGAGGAGTTCGTCGAACGATCCGACCAGGCGCTCTACGCCGCGAAGGCGGCGTCAAGGAACTGCGTGGTCGTGGCGGACGAGGCCCGCTTGAACTGATCGTTACAACGCGGGACAAGACGGCTGTCCAAAGCCCGCCGGGTTCGACCGGCGGGCTCTTCATGTTTGCCCGGCGGGTTCTTCATGTCCGCCCGGCGCGGCGGTTGACAGGTGGGGTCGCCGCTGCTAGGTTATCGGGAGTCAGCATGGGGCACGAACACGAGGGGGACGCCACGAGCCACGCAGATGAACGCGACCGCCTGTGGATGCAGGCGGCCCTCGATGAAGCGCGCTGCGCGCTGGAACAGGGGGAGGTGCCCGTCGGCGCCGTCGTCGTCCTGGGAGACAGGATCATCGGACGCGGGCGGAACCGCGTCGAGGAGACGATGGACCCCACGGCCCACGCCGAGATCATTGCGATAGGGGCCGCGACCAGCGGTCTGAAGGTGCCGCGCTTGACTGGGGCCACCATCTATATTACGATGGAGCCTTGTGCCATGTGCGCCGGGGCGATCGTGCTTGCCAGAGCGAAGCGGATCGTCTACGGGTGTCCGGATCCCAAGGCCGGCTACTGCGGCTCGCTCGGGAGCATTCCCGAGGATTCGCGGCTGAATCACAGGGTGACGGTTACGTCGGGGGTCATGGGAGACCAGTGTGCGTCTCTTGTCTCCGGCTTCTTTGAGAAACTCAGGTCCGACAGGCGAAGCTGAACGGGGTTCCAGCTCGTGAGCGCCGCAGGGCCATGCGATACGGTGGGGTGGCAGAGCTGGTCGATCGTGGCGGTCTCGAAAACCGT
>CAZNHF010000303.1:0-2325 GCA_964572375.1 uncultured bacterium
CGCGAAGCGGATGTACTTCACGGTCTTGTCCGTCAGCAGCGTGACCTCCGCCTCGGTGCCACAGGAGAAGCGTCCCATGTAGATGTCGGGCAGCCAGTCCCCTGCGCCGTCCATGCTGCCATAGTAGACGTCGGCAGCGGAGCCGGACGACCCGCCGATGAAGACCGGGATCTGACCCGAGTCACCGACGAGGAGCACGAACGTCGGCGGGACCGGCCAGTTCTCGTAGGCGTCCTGGATGTACGCCTTGATGTTGGTCGTCGTGGCGCCACCGGGGATCTCCGATGTCTTCACGACCGTCGTCTCGTAACCAAGACGATGCCTGAGACCGGCGAGTGGCTGAATCTCCTCATAGAAGTCGTCGTAGCAGACGATGAGGTAGCCGATGGGAAGCGCCGGAACGCCGCGCGTCGCGAAGACGTCGGCGTTGAGAAGATTCTTCGAAGCGAACGCGTCGAAGTCGTGCGAAGCGTACCGCTCCATGGCAGCCATCGTCGCGCCGATGTCGCCACCCTCGAACTCGACGGACAGCTCGATGTTCGTCAGGTAGCGGACGGTGCCAGCTGCCGGGTCGTACTGGACCGGGAAGATCTCGAGCTCAACGAAGCGATGAGCTCGAGCCTGCGCGATCTCGCCGAGTGAGGCAGCGACGGTCGAGGTGTAGCCGGCGCGAGCGTATGCTGCCTCATCGAGCACGAACTCGGCGGCCTCCCGAGCACCCGCCACCTTCTCAACCGATTCCTGTGTCGGGATGATGCGGCTCGAGATGCCGAGATCCGAAAGCGGAACCTCGACGTAGTCCGCGCGGAGCACCGTCAGGTGCGGCGTCGCGCCATACGGAAGCTCGATATACTCGCGAACGACCGGGAGCATCGGCTCGCCGATCGCGATCGTGTAGTAGCTCCTCGGAATCGTCAGCTTCGTGAACGTTCCGAGTTCGCTGGCGACGTCGACCGCCTCGACGCCCGGTATCTCCATCGACAGCGTAACGCCGGAGTAATCGGACGAGACGAGCTTCGCCTCAGGAGCCTGATACGGCTCGGCGGTGCCGAACTCGATCCATCGGGCCGACGCGGGCAGAACGACCAGCGCCAGGATGGCGAGAACGACGAAGGTGCGCGCGATCCTCATGCGCTCCCTCCTTCTCTTGTTGGGCGCGACGAGGACAAGCCCCGCCGCGCGGCTCGAGTTACTCGAATCCACAGACGTCGAATTCGCACAGCCATCAGCCGTGCGTGTGTGCTGAATTCCCCTGATTTCCGTGCGACAATACACTCGGCCCTCCGATGGACGGGGAAGTCCCCCGAGTGCATGCATAGATTATAACATATGGTCATGTTGTCGCGCAAGATACCACCAGTTGGGCGCTTCCGAAGATGGTGGGCCGGCGGAAGTGGCCGGGGAGACGTCACAGTGAGCAGGTCCAGGCCGGTCGTGCGGTCGGGGATCATGGCTCGAAGCTCACAATCGGTGCTCCGGCTTGGACTTCCGGTACGCGAAGTGCTAGTGATATGTACTCTTGGGGCGGTGATGCGGCGGCGACGGTCAGGAACTGTACCTGTGGACGTACGGCACAGGCGTCGTACGGTGACGGGAACTGTTCCGGCGAAACGCGGTGGAGTGAACGGAAGAGGCGAACGCGATGAGCGATACCCGGCGACACGAACCGAGCGGACGCTACGCGCGCGACGATTCGAAGCACGCCTTCTTCGCGGGCATCGTCGAACGCTGCACTGACGCGATGATCGCGGCGGTCGGCGAATCCAATGTCGCGGCCATCTTCATGACCGGAGCCCCCTCGCGTGGTGAAGCGACGATCGTGAAGACCGCCGGCAAGCTCTACAGCCTGAGCGACGTCGACCTCGTCTGCATCGCTTCGCCCGCCGCGGACCTCGGGACCGCGCGTGCAGCCGCTGCGAATGCGGTCGCCAGACTCAACCGCGAACTCGCCGACGTCTGCGTGGGCGTCGACGCCACCGTGAAGCCGCACGAGTACGCCGGCCACCTCCCTGCCCTCATCGCGAACTACGAATTCGTCCGCACGCCGGCGCTGCTCTGGGGCGACGCCGCGGCGCGGGACACTCTCGGCGAAGTGAACATCGACGACATCCCGGCCGACGATGCGCTCCGATTCGTGCACAACCGATGCATCGAGCGGCTTCTTGTCACACGGACGGGGGCGACCGCGGACGACGACACGCCAACGGATCAGGCTCCGGTCGCCGGTAGCCGGACCGAGCTTGATGTTCTCCGCTCGTACTACAGCACGGCGAAGCTCATGCTCGATCTGGTGACGGCGTTCCTGTTCGCCCGCCGGCATGTTCC
>CAZNHF010000304.1:0-2311 GCA_964572375.1 uncultured bacterium
AGCATGGCGAACTCATCGCGACGCTGTTCGAGATGGTGAGGCTCCCGGAGGACTTCCCGATGGACTGGGTGGACCGCTGACGTGACCTGGGACTGATCGGGCGCTTGATGCGCTGCCGGGGGCGAATCCGGGAACTGCGCTACGCGCGTTTCACGTTGTCGTCGGGAACGCGGTCGATCAGAAGGTGCCTCGGGTCGATTCCGACACGGGCCGGTCTCTCGTCGACCACGATCTCGATCCTGTTCTGGCCGCTTTCGAGTCTGTGTTTCTCGAGATAGAGCGGCGCGCCGCCTTCCCCTGGATCTCCGTAGACACCGATCTCGACCCAATCGTTGTGTTCGATCTCCGTTTCGACGCCGCGACCGTCGGAGCGAAGCTTCCGCGAGAGAAGCCCGAGCCCCACGCGGAACCGTCCGTCGGCGAGTTCCTCGACGTCGACCGACTCCATCCGGTTGTCGTAGAGCGTGATCGTCTCGAGGTAGTCCTCGATCAGGTACTCGTACTCTTGCGGGATGCACTCGCGCAGAGACTCAACGAGGTCGAGCGAGACCGGGTAAGGCG
The DNA here is from genome assembly GCA_964572375.1 of uncultured bacterium. Classification (GTDB taxonomy): domain Bacteria; phylum Joyebacterota; class Joyebacteria; order Joyebacterales; family Joyebacteraceae; genus JAPEKQ01. The sequence goes on from CAZNHF010000304.1 coordinate 562, forward strand.
GACCCACGTACTGGCTGACCTCCAGGTAGCTTCTGAGGGCCCCGTTGAGTACGTCCTCCCCCATGTAGTCGCGAAGCGCGACCATGGCCAGGCTGCCCTTGGCGTAGTAGAGGTACGGCTGTTTGTCGACGAGCGCGAGCGGATTCTCGACCTTGCGCTCCTGCCCGCGGCCCTGCAGGTAGTGGTCGAGCTCGTAGCGCATGTACTCCTCCATCATCGCCGCATCGGCGTACTGCTCGGTCACCATGAACGCGGAGTACTGCGCCAGACTCTCCTCGACGAAGCCCATTCCCTGCGCGAGCGCCGCCGCGACCTGGTGCCCCCACCACTGGTGCGCCACCTCGTGCGCCGTGATGATCGAACACCTGTCGAGCTCGTCCTCGTCGCGGAGGTCGTCCACGAAGTGCGCTCCCTCCGAGAAGGGAATGATCGTCGAGAACGACTGCGCGAACGTCTGGTAGCGCGGGAACTCGACGATGCGAAGTTCGCGGTGCTGATACGGCCCGTATGCCTCCGTGTAGTAGTCGAGCGAGCGTTTGACCGAGTCGAGCATGCGGCGAACGTTCCAGCCATGCGGCGCATGGTAGTAGACGGCGAGATCCACGTCGTTCCACCGGTCGCGCGCGACCTCATACCGGCCGGAGAGGATCGGGAAGAAGTGCAGGATGGGCGTGTCCATCCGGTAGTGGAAATAGCGTCGCCCGCCCTCCTCCCACTCGCGTTCGAGGTACCCGGCCGTCATCGCGGTCTGGTCGGCGCTCGTGGAGATCACGGCTTCGTAGTTGATCCAGTCGGCGTCGAGAGTGAACGTGTTCGCCGACGCGAACGGGTGGTCGGGCGGAAGCAGGCGCGGGCGTTCGCCGAGACCGTAGCGCTTCCGCTCGTGCTCGTCGTCGAGCTCCGCCTCGGATTCGTACCCGATGAAGGGCACGATCCGGTCGCTGTCGAGGAAGGTCCCGTTCTCGACGACCCGCGTGTTCGAGTGACCATTGACGAACCCCGGGTTGGTGATGCTCGCCGTGTACGCCACTTCGATGCTGCCGCCTGGTGGGATCGGTTCCGCGAGCGCGTAGATCCTGTAGCAGAGCTCCTCGTCCTCGAGTTCGACCGTGGCATCCCTGATGTCGACTTCGGTGATGTCGAGCCACCGGTCGCTCGTCAGATGGAGCTTGTCGATCGGCTCGTCGGTCTTGTTCTTGAGAACGAGATCGCCCCGCACGTCCACGCGCCGCTCCCCGGGGTAGATGTCGACCTCGAGAGCGACGCCGGTCACGCGCGGCTGGGCGACGTCCTCGTACTTCTTGTACAGCTCCTCGTACCGCGCCGCCTTCTGATTGAGGCTCTTCGTCGTCACGAACTCGTTGAGGACGCTCGTGTTGTAGTAGATCCACCCGCCGGCACAGACGAACCCGAGCAGGAGTGCGACGCCCGTCGCGACGCGCGGACCCGTGAGACGCCTGCGCGCCTCCCTCCACCTGAGCGTCGTCCGGAGGTCGGTCCCGCGCGGCCAGAACAGCACCGAGGCGAGGACGAGGAGCCCGGCCGCGAAACCCCAGTACAGCAGAAACCACGTTAGGGGCTCGGCGTAGTGGCCGAAGCCGTTCATGTCGGAGAGTCTGTAGGCGGGCGTCTCCCCGTAGAGCAGCAGGTTGTGCTCGAAGCCCACCGTGCTGATGACCTCCTGCACGATGAAGAACGCGATCATCGCTCCGTAACCCGCCAGCCGGTTGTTCGTGAGAGCCTGGAGCGC
>CAZNHF010000305.1:0-2309 GCA_964572375.1 uncultured bacterium
CTGAACGCTCCTGTCCCGCGACGCGGCTACGCGGCGAGGTTGTACAGGAAGTGAATGAGCGCCGAGATCCCCTTCTCCCACGTCGGGAGATGCAGCTTCTCGTTCGGGCCGTGGATATGGTCGCCCGGCAGCGAGAATCCAGTCAGGAGCGAGTGCGCTCCGAGAACGTCCATGATCTGTCCGACGGCGCCGATGCTCCCTCCGCTCGGATAGTGCGCGGGCTCGACGCCCCATACGGTCCGATACGCGTCCAGGAGTTCCTTGACGCCCGGCGCGTCGAGTTCGGTCAGGGTCGCCGGGAACCCGCTGTAGTCGACGATCTGCCACTTGATGGTGGGCGGCGCGACTCTCTTTAGATGAGCCTCGACCTGCTCGCGCACCTGCACCGGATCCTGGTATGGCGCCAGGCGGATGGTGCACAGCGCCTCGGCGAATACCGGGATGGCCGCCTTGGGGCTTCCCGCCGTGATCTGGATCACGTCGAGCGCGGGCCGCGCGCCCTGACGTTCGAGCGGTGTGAAACCGGGCTCTCCCCAGAGCGCCGGGGCGCCGGACTCCTTGAGGAACGCATCGTCGTCCAGAGGAAGACTTTTGAACGACTCCCGCTCCTCATCCGACAGCTCACGGACGCTGTCGTAGAATCCCGGCAACGTCACACGCGCGTTCTCATCGTGCATTCCCGCGATGAGTTCGCAGAGCGCGTGGATCGGATTGTGCACGACGCCGCCGTAGCCGCCCGAGTGGAGGTCGTTCGTCGGACCCGTCACGCGGAGAACGAAACGGCTCATGCCTCTGAGCCCGTATACGAGCGTCGGCGTGTTCTCACCGAGCATTCCTGCGTCCGTGTTCAGAACGAGGTTGCACGCGAATTCGCCACGGTGCGCCTTGAGACAGGCGCCGAGCGACGGCGAACCGACCTCCTCCTCCCCCTCGAGCATGAACTTGATGCTCACGGGCAGAGGGCCGACAGTCTTCGCGGCCTCGACAGCCGCGATCATCGCCAGGATCTGACCCTTGTCGTCCGATGCCCCGCGCGCGTAGAGGTTATACCCGTGGATCGTCGGGCCGAACGGGTCGGTGTCCCATGCGTCGAGCGGCTCGACGGCCTGCACGTCGTAGTGACCGTAGAGAAGCACGGTCGGTGCCGACGGATTCGGCGCCAGGAGTTCGGCGAAGACGACCGGGTGACCGACTGTCTCCAGTATCTGTGCCCGGTCGGGTCCCAGTCTCATCAGCCGCGCGAGCAGCCACTCGGCCGCTCGACGAACGTCGCCGCTGTGCTCCGGGTTGTCGGATATCGACGGGATGGTCAAGAGGTCCCGGAGTTCGATGAGAACCTCGTCTCGGTTCTCCCGTGCGTGCTGCAGTGCTGCGTTCAGATTCTGCGACATGCGTTGCTCCCGGATTGTGGTTCCGCCCGTCCAGGTCTTGCCCGGACGCGCTTATTCGTCCCTGAAGACGAGGCGTCCCTCTCCATAAACGGCTACAGGATAGCACGTCACATCGAACGGGTCACCGTTCCAACATGTGAACGACGCCCACTTACCGCGCACCAGGGTGCCGAGTCTGTCATCGATCCCGAGGATCTCGGCGCTCTTGCGTGACACGAGTTCGATCGCCTGCTGTCTGCTGTAGCCGCAGCGCACGAACCACCGGGTCTGTAGAAAGAGGGTCCGCGCCGGCGTGACCGGATGGTCCGTCATGAAGCCGCACTCGACACCCGACTCGATGAGGTGCCGGGTGTGCTTCCACGACTCGTGCTTGAGCTCGACCTTGTAGGCGAAGCAATCGATCGGACCATAGACGACGGGGATCCGTCGCTTCGCAAGCTCGCGAAATATCGCGGGCTCGTGGACGTCGCCCGCGTGCTCGACGGTGATCTTGAGCTTGTACTCGTCGACGATGCGGAGGAGCGCCGCGATGTCGTCGATCTTGTGGACATGGACACGGAGCCGCTCCTTACCGAGGAGCAGGTCGCGGAGGACCGCCTCCTCAGAGGTGAAGGTCACCTCGACCTTCTTCCCCTTCGCGCCCTTGCCGCGTCCCTTCTTCTGCTTGGCGATCTTCTCCTGGACGGCGTCGAGCTGGCCACGCAGGATCGCGAGAGCGCCCATCCGCGTGTTCGGCCGCTTGCCCTTCCACGCGACGGTCGACATCGGGTTGTACCCGAACGCCGCCTTGATACCGGCTCGCGCGACGAGCGCCGCGTTCGTGTCGCTCGCGAAGTTCCTGATGACGGCCGAACGACCCGCGATGATATTGCCGCTCCCGGGGAGCACACACGAGTAGAGCACGCCCTGCTCGACCGC
>CAZNHF010000306.1:0-2306 GCA_964572375.1 uncultured bacterium
TATGCTTCAAGGAACTCGTTCCGAATCTGCTCGATCGTCTCACCTCGACGGATCTCCTCGATCTGACGATCGAGGTGGTAGAGCTCGCCCTGCGAGTAGCGCTTGAGCAGCCCCAGGTACTGGCCGCGCATGTAGGTCAGGATCCGCACGTAGTTCTCAAACCCATCGGACAGCTTCTGGAGCACGCGGGTGATACCGTCGGGACCGCGGTGGACCTTGCAGGCGTAGGACGCGGCCTGCGCGTAGTAGGTCGCTGCCCGGGCAATGTACACCTCGCGCGGCGTACGGAGAACGACGGGCAGATGCGTCCGCTCGCGGTCGACCGTATCGAACACGGCGATCGAAAGAAGCAGGAAGTCGGCGTTGGTCTTGTATGTGAGGTAGCGCTCGCGGTCTGATGTGGCGTTCTCCGCCATCCTGAAGAGCTCGTCATCGCTCGAGGCGATGTATCGGCTGGCCCGCTCGATGTTCACCGGGTCGATCTGCGAGTTCAGAAGATGCGCGAGGTAGACGTTCACATCCTCATCATAGAAATCGGTGTTCGACTCTATGCCGGTATGGATGCGAGAATGGAGCAGACTGTTCAGCATGAAGAAGTACGAAGTCTGTATGTCCGTCCCGATCTCAAGTCGTCGGCGCGCGCCGCTGCGTCTGGTCGTGCGAGTCGTTGCCTTCTTCACAGTGCCTCGATTCCATCGTTCGGCCAGGAGGAGCCAGCCGATTACTCCGGCTGTCTGTCGGTTCAGGAATGCAAGCCGTGTGCCACGGCGCCAGGGAGGCGACCGACCGGTCGCACACCACTTCAAGCGCCGCCGCCTGCGAGCTCACATCCGACCGAGGCCGGAGCGGGGAAGGCCCGTTCCTTGCGGCTTTCGAGGAATGAATGCAGGACGTGTGCCACGTGAGGAGCGGTTGACAATGATGCCGCAAGAGCCCGTGAACAGGCTCGTTACTCCCTGCCAAAACGTGTACATTGTGAGAAGCGCCGTGTGCGACGGGGCGAGGCGAGAATCGATACTGCGAACTGCATTGGAAGCAGACCCACGACGGGCCGGTCGCCGACGGAGGGCGGGCGCCAGCGGAAGGCGGACGTGAGATGAAGGCTGCGGCTATCCAGTTTGAACCGAGGTTTGGAGACATCGATGGGAACGCGCGCCGTCTGGCGGAACTCGTCGAGCCGGTCGACGCCGACCTCTTTGTGATGCCGGAGCTTGCGCTCTCCGGTTACCTGTTCGAGTCCGTGGGCGAGGCAATGGGACTCTCTCAATCGCCCGACGGCAGGGAGTTCGACGGGCTTGCGGCGCTCGCGCGGAAGAAGGACGCCGTCCTGATCCTCGGGTTCGCGGAGCGGGCCGAGGAGGGGCTCTACAACTCCTCACTCCTTCTGGCGCCCGACGGGAACCGCCATGTCTACCGGAAGATACAGCTCTTCAATACGGAGAAGGAGGTCTTCCTGCCGGGTGATCGGCCACCCGCCGTCATCGACGTGAAAGGCGTCGGTCTCGGCATGATGATCTGCTTCGACTGGATCTTCCCCGAGGTGGCGCGTACGCTGGCGCTCCTCGGCGCGGACATCCTCTGCCACTCGACCAACCTCGTCCTGCCTTACTGCCAGGACGCAATGGTGACGCGGTCCATCGAGAACCGGATCTTCTCGATCGTAGCGAACAGGGTCGGGACCGAGAAGCGGGCCGGCATGGAACTGACATTCACCGGGCAGAGCGAGATCGTCACGCCGCGCGGGCGGGTCCTCGAGCGTGCCGACGTGACCGGCGAGGCCGTGCTCATCCACGAAATCGACCCCGCGGAAGCGCGCGACAAGCAGATCACGCCGCGGAACAACATCCACGATGACCGCCGCACGGACCTCTACAGACTGGACTAGGCCCGGCGCTGGCATGCAAGTTGCTTAATTCAGCCGCGGACCACGTGTGCCGATGGCGCACAGACGCCGCAACCAGTCAGGATGTAACAGAAACCCGGAGCGTACGGACGATGGAGCGAGGCGGTCCCACGATCGAGATCAAGCTCGTCACGCTGGTGGCGGGTGTGCTCATCGTGCACGACGCGATCCTGCTGGTCATGTACCTCGGCGGGATCCCGCCGAACATCATCCAGATCGTGCTCGGCGCTGTCGTCGTTCCCGCCCTCATCATCGTGGCCGTCTGGGGCAACGCGCTTGGACGCGCGGTCCGCAGGCTTTCCTGGGTCTGCCGCGCGGCGAAGGAGGGGGACACGAACCTCCTGACGGTTCTTCCGCGGACCGATGAGATCGGCGTCCTCAACGACGACATCAATTCACTCGT
>CAZNHF010000307.1:0-2304 GCA_964572375.1 uncultured bacterium
ATATCCTCGGCGTCATCGGCAAGGTCGGTCTCGAGATCGGCGGCCAGGTCATCGACATGCGCCACCGCGTGCGCAACATCATCACGACGCTCGGCGGTCGGGTTATCCATCCTGTGTGTGGACTGCCCGGTGGCGTCTCGCGTGGCCTGACTGAGGAGAACCGCGAGGAGTTCACGAAGACCGCCGCCGACGCGGTCGAGTTCGCGAAGTTCTCACTGAAGCTCTTCGAGGACGTCGTGCTCAAGAACAAGACCTACGTTGACCTCATCGTCGGTGACATCTACAAGCACGAGACCTACTATATGGGGCTTGTGACCGAGGACAACGAAGTCGACTTCTACGACGGCATGATTCGTGTCGTCACGCCCGACGGCAAGGAGTTCGCAAGGTTCAAGGTCCAGGACTACCTCAAGCACATCTCGGAGCACACTGAGACTTGGAGCTACGTGAAGTTCCCGTTCCTCAAGAAGGTCGGCTGGAAGGGATTCGTCGACGGTCCCGACAGCGGCGTCTATCGTGTCGCCCCGCTGGCGCGCCTCAACGCCTCGGACAAGATGAGAACGCCCGAGTCGCAGGCCGCCCGCGAGCAGCTCTTCGCCACGCTCGGCTTTCCGGCGCACCAGACGCTGGGCTATCACTGGGCGCGGCTCGTCGAGATCATGCAGGCGGCCGAGCGGATGGTCGAGATCATGGCCGACCCGGATCTGATGGGCGACGACATACGCAATATCCCGACGGCGACCCCGACGCACGGCGTCGGTGTTGTCGAGGCGCCGCGCGGCACGCTCATCCACGAGTACACGACGGACGAGCGAGGTATCGTCACGCAGGCCAACCTGCTGGTCGCGACCGTGGCGAACGCCGCGCCGATCTGCATGTCGGTCGAGCGTGCGGCCCGCGGCCTGATCAAGGGTGGCAAGGTCGACGACGGGATCCTCAACATGGTCGAGATGGCCTTCCGCGCCTACGACCCGTGTTTCGGCTGCGCCACGCACTCGCTCCCGGGCCAGATGCCGCTTGAGGTCGTGATCAGGGACGCCGACGGTGACGTTGTCAAGCGGCTGACGCAGTTCGTGAAGGACTGAGAGGGACGCCGCGGAGACGGGGACGACGAGAGAAGGTTCGACACCCCGGCGTCACGTGAGTGATGCCGGGGTGTTTCTTTGGAGGTCGCTTGAAGACACTGTTTCTCGGGCTTGGCAGTTCGGTGCTCTCCGACGACTCGATCGGACTGTTCGTTGTGCGCCGCGTCGCCGAACTCGTCGCCGGTATGGATGACATCTGCACCGTGGAGAACGAGGAGGGCGGATTCTCGCTTCTCGACGAGTCGCTGGGGTACGATCGCGTGGTCGTTATCGACTCGATCATGCTCGGCGACGAGCTTGGAACCGTCACGCGGTTCGGTCTTCCCGAACTCGAGCGGTCGATCCATTCGTGCACTCCGCACGGGGTGAACCTGGCGACCGTTCTCGAGCTTGGAAGAACGCAGGGACTGGCGGTTCCTGACGACGTCATCATCTACGCTATCGAGGTCGCCGACGTTCTCTCGTTCGGAGAGGAACCGGCGCCCGCGCTGATGGCGCGAGTCGACGGGATCGCCCGGAGTATCGTGAGCGAGGTGCTGGGGGAGAGCAGGAAGCCGGAGTAGACGCCGGCGGCTGATGCGGAGTGGATTGGCGCTCAACGGGAGGAGCGGCAGGAGTGAACGACACCCTCTACGCGCTTCCGCTCTACTACGACATCGCCTTCTCGTGGGACCTCGAGCCCGAACTCGATGTGTTCGAGCGGATCTTCGCGAGGCACGTGCCTGGTGAGGTCGAGCGCATTCTCGAGCCGGCGTGCGGAACGGGGCGATTCCTGGTGTCGCTGCCCCGGCGCGGTTACCGGATGACGGGGTACGACGCCTGTCCCCAGATGCTGGAGTACGCGCGGCGCAGGGTGGCGGAGGCCGGGGTGAGCGGCGTCGAGGTCGTTGAGGCCGACATGGTCTTCGCGAGGGTGGACCCGGACGGATACGACGCGGCCTTGAACTCCATCAACAGCCTGGGCTATCTTCTGACGGATCGGGAGATCGTTGCACACTTGAGGCGGACGGGGTTCTCTCTGAGGCCGGGCGGCGTCTATGTCGTGCATCTGGCCTGCGCGCACGACGGCGAGATCCCGCCCGGGGAGACGTGGGAGTTCGAACGCGACGGAGTCCGCGTGAAGACGACGTGGAGCGTCTTCCGCGAGGAGTTCGCCGCACGCAGGAGCTTCCAGATGTGCGAGATGGTCATCGATGACCACGGCCGGATCATGAGGTTC
>CAZNHF010000308.1:0-2292 GCA_964572375.1 uncultured bacterium
GGTTGCCCCACTGGATCCTAAATCCAGCGCGTCTGCCAGTTCCGCCACTCTCGCGCCCGCACTCCCGGCCCGAATTCCCGCAACGGCGGAAACGCGAGCGAGCGGATGAGCCGCACGTCGCGCGGACCGGCTACAGCATCGTCCCGTGAGCGATGACCGTACCCACGATGATCGAGTTTCTCTTCGTGTCCGGGCCGTCGGCCCGCGACGCCATGACGATCGGCACCTTCGACCCCAGGAGTACCCCGGAGGTCCTGACGCCCTCTGTCATGAAGCAGAGTGCTTTGTAGAAGACGTTGCCGACATCGATGTCCGCGAAGATGACGAGATCCGTATTCCCCGCCATCGGGCTGTCCATGCCCTTCACCCTCGCGGCGTCCGCATTGATGGCGTTATCGAAACCGAAAGGCCCATCGACGACGCAGCCGGTGATCTGCCCGCGCTCGTTCATCTTCGCGAGCGCCGCCGCGTCGAGCGTGTGCTGCATGCTCGGATTGACGAATTCGATCGCGCCGACGATGGCAACGTTCGGGCACTCCCACCCGAGCTTGTGCATTGCGTCGACGTCATTCTCGATCATCTGCTTCTTCTGCATGAGGTCCGGCTTGAGCACGATGCCGCCGTCAGACATGCAGAGCAGCCGCCCGTAGGTCGGCGTCCATAGGATAGCCAGGTGGCTCATCAGTCCGCCGGCGTGAATGCCGGTCTCCTTGTTGAGCGCCGCGCGCATGATCTCTGCGGTCTGCATCTTTCCCTTCATCAGGAAGTCGACTCTGCCCTCTCTCACGAGCTTAACAGCCCTGCTCGCGGAGAGCACCGACGCCGTCGGCTCGTCGGGAGCCTCCACCGGCACGATCTCCCAGCTCGAAATGTCGATCCCCGCGTCCCCGGCCGCTCCCTCGATGAGTGCGGGCACGCCAACGAGAACCGGGTCCACGAGGCCCAGCTGCCACGCGTCGTGCGTCGCCTCGAGCACGTGCTTGTCCCACGCTGCGGCGACGCCGAGCTTCGCGCGTCCGTGCTTCTCACCGTAGGCCAACGCCCTGTCTTTGAGCTCCTCGAAGGTCCTCGGAGGCAGTGCTCCGGACATACGCGCTCCTTTCAACGATGCTTCGAGACCCTGGAATAGTTCGTATCAGTTCAGCTTAGACCGCGCGGGGGGCCGCCATGTCCGCGGTTATCCCGGCGATGTGCATCTACCAGCAGACGCGACACTCGCCGCCCACGGCGCAGCCGCTCGGGTAGACGAGTGGTTCGACCTCACCGCGGAGGACTTCGAGCGCCCCGAACGCCAGCGACTCGAGTTCGTTCTCGCCCGGAAAGACCATGACCTCGGCTATGAAGCTAACGCGCACTCGGATAAGGTCAACGAAGAAACCGGCCTTCGCAAGCGCTCCCGTGATCACGACGGCGTCGACATCGCCGGAGAGGACGGCCGCCATGGCGCCGATCTCCTTGCCGACCTGGTATGCCATCGCTTCGACGACCTCGATCGTACGCGCGTCGCCCGCGAGGAACCGTTTCTCGACCTCGCGAAAGCTGTTGGTCCCGAGGTATGCTTGGAGTCCGCCCTCCTTGGCGATGAACCGCTTCATCCGCTTCGGGTCCATCTCCTTCTCGATCATGAAGTCGAACATCTCGATCAGAGGCAACGCGCCGGTCCGCTCAGGTGAGAATGGTCCGCCGGAAAGCGCGTTGTTGACGTCGACCATCCGCCCTGCCCGGAGCGGCGCGATCGATATGCCGCTCCCGAGATGCGCGACAATCATGTTGCCGTCCGTCAGTCGCTTCCCGAGCTTGCGAGCGGCCTTCTTCGCGGTCGCCCGGATATTGAGAGCGTGCAGGAGACTGACGCGAGCGATCTCCGGGTGTCCCGAGTACCGGGCCAGCGGCTCGAATTCATCCACACAGACCGGGTCGACCACGTACGCGGCTCCGCCGAGCGTTCTTCTGAGCGACTCCGCGAGGAGCGCTCCGAGATTGGAGGCGTGCTGACCCGCGAAACCGGTCCGCGCATCCTCCATCATCTGTTCGTTGACGATGTATGTCCCGCTGGGGATCGAACGGAAGAGACCGCCGCGTCCCACAACGGCGTCGAACGGCTTCCCCGCGAACCCGGCTCCCTCGAGCGCGGCGCAGACGGCCGCCAGCCGGTGGTCCAGCTGGTCGGGGATCGTGTCGAAACCGGCGAGTTCCCCGCGGGAGTGCTCGACCGACGTTTCGAAGACCCGCTCGTCGCCCTCGTAGACGGCCAGCTTCGTCGTCATGCCCCCGGGGTTGACCGCCAGGACC
>CAZNHF010000309.1:0-2285 GCA_964572375.1 uncultured bacterium
GTGGCGCGCATGTCGCAGGCCGAGCGGGGCGAGCTCCTTGCTGCTGCGGTCGAAGGCATGACCGAGCATGAGCTTCCCATCCGCGAGTTCGAGGAGACGGCGTACACGTTCGAGATCGTCTGCGACTTCGGCGCGTACCGCGACGTACAGCGTCATCGGATGGCGACCCAGACCCAGCAGCTTCTCGGGTGCTCGCTCGGGCGGACCGTTCCGGAAGACGCGCAGGCGGCCGGCCTGGCCGGTGAGATGGGTGATGCGCTCGACGCGGCACGCGAACGCTGGGAGACACTGGCGAAGATCGACCCGGCGCACGCGCAGTACGCGGTGCCGCTGGCGTATCACAAGCGGTTCCTCATGACGATCAACGCGCGTTCGGCGTTCCACCTCGTGCGTCTGCGCTCTCGGGTGCAGGGTCACGAGTCGTACCGCCGCATCGCGCGCGATATGAAGCGCGAGATCGAGAAGGTTCACCCGGGCGTCGGCGCGCTGATCCCGGTCGACGATACAAATAGCCCGGTCGAACTCATCGCCGGGGTGGCAGGAGCGTAGCGTGGAAGACGAGAAGAGAGCAGGGACCGACGAGACAACACAGGATATGGGCGCGCACGGGCACGACGCCGACGCGGCTTCGCCGCATTCGGACTGCGCGTGCTCCGAGACGACATGCGCATGTTCGTGCGCAGGGGCGTCTGTCGACGACGATGACGACTACGCGGTCAAGCCGATCGAGGCGCTTGGGGCCGCGCGCGGCAAGGTGCACTACGGCGGACAGGCCGTCATCGAGGGTGTGATGATGCGCGGTCCGAAGACCGTGGCGGTGGCAGTACGCCTGCCAAACGGCGGGATCAACGTCCAGTCCGAGCCGTTTATTTCGATCTCCCGGAAGAACAGACTCCTCAGGCTCCCCGTCATCCGGGGCGGGCTCTCGCTCATCGAGTCGCTCGCGCTGGGCATCCGCGCGCTCAACTACTCGGCGAGCGCGGCGATGGAGGCCGAAGAGGCGGAGGATGCCGGCGAGCACACGGGCGACGCGGACGGAGCGGGGCGCGGTGGCGGGGCAGGCGCGACGGACGGTCCGGAAGCTGCGAAGTCCGCTGCGAGGCCCGCAACGAAGCTCGCGCAGGAGGAGGCGGGGTGGAAGACGAAGCTCGCGCTCACGGGCACGATGGTGTTCGCGTTCGCGCTGGGAATCCTGTTCTTCTTCTACATCCCGCTCGTCCTCTCCGAGTGGCTGACGGAGCGGCTCGGGAGCGACAGCTCCATACTGTTCAACGTCATCGACGGCATCATCCGCGTCATCTTCTTCCTCGCATACATCTGGGGCATCTCGCAGTGGCGCGAGATGCGCCGCGTGTTCGAGTACCACGGGGCGGAGCACAAGACCATCTTCTGTCATGAGGCGGAACTCGAGCTCACTCCCGAGAACGCGCAGAAGTTCACGACGAGACACCCGCGGTGCGGCACCAGCTTCCTGCTCATCGTCATGGTCACGAGCATCCTCGTGTTCATGCTCACAGGAAAGCCGTCGACGATAGCCCACCGGCTCCTCAGACTTCTTCTTATTCCGGTCATCGCCGGAGTCAGCTACGAGCTCATGAAGCTCTCGGCCATCAACTGCACGACCCGCTGGGCGCGCGCCGTATCTGCACCGGGTCTCTGGCTCCAGGGCATCACGACCAAGGAGCCGTCAGATGAGCAGGTCGAGGTCGCCATCGCGGCGCTCGCGGCGGCCAAGGGCGAGCCGCCGTCAGCCGCAAAGGGCACGCAGGCTGAGTCGCCGCAGGTCAGGATTGATATGGGCAGCGGCGCGCCAATCGACACGAATGTTAGTGAGGCGGCGTAAATGCGTGACAAGCTCAAGGCCATTCGCGCGAGGTACGATGAGCTGACCTCGTTCCTGAGCGACGCCGAGATTTTGTCGAACCAGAATCTCGTGAAGAAGTACTCAAAGGAGCGAGCGGCCATCGACGACATCGTTCAGGTCGCCGACGAGTACGAACGCGTCGTCACGGACATCGACTCGGCCAACGAGATCGCCGAGAGTTCCTCCGATCAGGACGAGAAGGAATTCGCGAGGGGAGAGCTCGAGGAGCTCGAACGGCAGCTGACCGCGCTTGAGGAGCAGCTGAAGGTACTCCTCGTTCCGAAGGACCCCAACGACGACAAGAGTGTCATCGTAGAGATTCGCGCCGGCACCGGTGGCGAGGAGGCGGCGCTCTTTGCGGGCGACCTCTTCCGGATGTACTCGCGCTACGCCGAAGCCAAGAAGTGGAAGATCGACGTCA
>CAZNHF010000310.1:0-2274 GCA_964572375.1 uncultured bacterium
CGATCGGGCGCGCCCCGACGCCGAGCTTCAGAAACGCGAGACCCGCGGAACCGTCTTCTGCGGCAGCCAGGGCGGGCAGTATCAGTATTGCGATGAGCACTGCAATCGAGAATCGCTTCATCAGTACCTCCTCCGCTCGTAACTGACGATGTCCCCGTCAGTTTAATCAACAAAAAACGGAGGCGCAAGGCAGTTCTGCATGAGGGCGCCCTGCGGCCGGCAGAAACCTGCGTCTTTCGGTCGGTGCTGGGACGGAGAGGCTCTGCCCCTTTTCAGAACTTCCCCGCCCAGCTCCGAACCTCGTCCTGCACAAGACGTAAGCGCTTGACTCCTATCAGTAACAAGCTACGTGCCACTCGGGGTGCGCCCTGCCCCGGCTCCCGGTCACAGTCTCGCAACGCGTTGCCGCTCAAGCGCTTGGGAAGAGCGGTGTGTTCGGAGACACAGGCGTACGGTGCGAATCAGCGACCCTGGCTGTCAACTGTGTCGACAGTCCGCGGGCAACCGCACCGGTGGGGACATCACCTCGATCTGCCAGGGAAGATTCAGCGCCTGGGCCGAGGGCATCGTGCTCGGCCGGCCTCCCGGTTGATTCTGGCACCGCGCATGTGCGATACTGAGTCGAGGAATGCTATCGTGTCCTGTTCCGAACCGTGTCCCCCCGGAGGTGAGCACAGCAATGAACACACGCGTGGGAGCGCTCCTGACCACAGTCCTTGCCGTCGCGGCGTTCCTGCCGGGGTGCTCGAGTTTTCTCGGCCCGGATGAGGATCCGCCAATCGACCGCACGATACGTCAGAACGTCCTCGACGGAGTCGAGGACGCCTACAGCACCGGCAACGTCGGAGTTCTGCTCGAGTGCCTGGGCGACGACCTGAGGTTCTACCTCGAGCCGAACACCGTGATCGCCGACCCCGCACTCCCCGACTACTGGGGCGTCGGCACGGAGACGCTCATCCACGAGGACGCGTTCGGCTCCCGAACCGCTGCGGCGTCGGTCTCGCTCACGCTCACGCCCGAACGCGACCCGCTGGAGATCGAGGGGCCCGGACCCGGCGACCCGAGCGAGTGGGAATACTACGAGCAGTACTCGCTGAGCGCGGTCGTCAGCGGCATCACATATCAGGTGAACGGCTACGCCACCTTCACACTCGCGACGCACGAAGGCGACACCACCGCGCAGGGAGACCCGCTCTGGAGCATCGTGGAGTGGAGCGACACCGGAGATGTGCCGTGTCGCCCGGACGTCACGAACTGGACCGAGCTCAAGCTCCTGTTCGGCGAGGGCGCAGGCGGCTACCCGACACGGTCCACCGCCCCGAACGCGGTCGAGAAACTACGGCAGGCTTACGAGGCGATGGACGCGCTCGCGTTCACGGACTGCCTCGCCGACACGTTCAGATTCTGCCTGAACCCGGACGACTACAACGATCCGGGCAACGATCTCCCCGAGTTCTGGGAACTCGACACCGAGTCGACCATCGCATGGAACATGTTCGGGCCCGGGGCAACCATCGACAACGTTCAACTTTCGTTGGTCCAGCTCGGCACGCCCGTTCAGATCCCGGCGCCCGGCGGAGGCGAACCCGGCTGGGAGTACGTGTACAATGTGGATCTCTACGTGCACGTAACGAACTGGTACACGTTCTGGGCCAGCGCGGCGTCGCGATTTCAGATGTTCGCCGACCCGGATGAAACCGGGCCCTCGGGCGAGACACTCTGGGAGATCACGAAGTGGGAGGACATCGACTCCCCCTCTCGCGCCGCAGCCGGAGACGCGGGACGGGGTGGACGCGTTGAAGAGTCGTCCTGGGGCGGCATCAAGGCGCTGTACCGATAGACCGATCCAACTGGCGCAAGCCAAACCAATACATGGATGGAGGACCCCGCAATGAACACGGAGACGGCATCATCTCACGCACGTCGGCGGACAGAATTCCCCGCGCGCAGCGCTTCACGAACGGCATCCGTACACACGCTCCTCGCCTGCGCTCTCGCCGCCCTCGCCGCCATCGCGATGCTCGCCTCAGGCTGCTCGGACTTCGTCTCGCCCGAAGAGGAAACAGACGACTACCCGCTCCGTACCTCGCCCGAGAACGCGGTCGAGAAGATGCGCCAGGCATACGCGGAGATGGACACGACCGCGTTCGCCGACTGTCTCGCCAGCACGTTCGAGTTCTGGCTGAATCCGGAAGACCTCAACGACCCGAACAATAATCTCCCGGACTACTGGGGCTTCACCGAGGAGACCGCGATCGCCGGGACCATGTTCGG
>CAZNHF010000311.1:0-2255 GCA_964572375.1 uncultured bacterium
AGGATCGTGGCAGGGCGCTGCCTGACCATGATGCCGTTGACACCGGCCACGTAGGCGAACTGGCTGCGCGTGAGGTAGAAGACATCGTCCTCACTGTAGGCGTCGGGACGTCCGGCCTTCGCATAGGCCTCCTTGACGACCTCCTGTTCGACCGCCATGACGATCGGATCCGCGCACGGCACGATGAGCCTGGTGTTGTACTCAGCCGTCTTCTTGGCCACCTCACCGAGGATATTGATGCCGGCGATGGTCGCTACGTCGGAGATGGTCGACAGACCGGTGATGTAGAGGATCGGCTTGCCCATCTCGGTGGCGCGCCCCACGGCGTTGTCCATCTCATCCAGGCCGGCGAGGCGCCGAATGAACAGGTCCTTGCCGGACCTGGCCGCGTACACGAAGTAGATGATCGCGAAGACGAAGATGACGACCGCGACCAGAACGTTGACGCGAGCGCCGTTGAACCACTGCGGGAAGGCCTCCACGGGAGTGGACACCTCGGAGAGCGCCTCCCGACCGTCGAGCGCGACGGTGGCAACGCGATAGTAGGTCGGCTCGCGGTCACCGATGCCGCTGTCCCGGTAGTGATCCTGAATGTACGGGACCCTCCCCGCAAACACGAAACCGGTCTCCGGGTGAGCCGAACGATAGATGCTGTATCCGAGAAGGGTGCCGCTCTCATGATCGGGAGAGTGCTCCCACGTGAGGCTGATCGAGCTGCCGCGATCGTTGGGTGTGTCGACGCCCGTCACTGCCGTTGGCGGCATGAGAGGCATCGAGACATCCTCGACCGCAGCCTCTTCGGCCTCCTGTGCCAGCGCGACTCCTGCGCACAAGAAAAGGGCTGCTACGACCATGGCGATCGCGACCAGCCCCATCCCAGAGCGCCCAACGCGAGCGAGCTCTCTGTCTGCGAGCATCCACTGCTCCTTTCCTCGACTGGTGCGAGAAGGGGCACCAAGAGCTGCGGGGCTGCGTCGAGCTGTCGGCTCGACCGCGAACCCCGGACTCCCTGCAAGCCCCCATCTCCTGCCCATTTTGAGTCCCCAGAGGCTATCAGACAGCTTGTTGCCTGTCAAGACCTTACGCACGCGGGCGGACCCCCGGGGGGCCCGCCCGTCATGGTGTTCACAAACCTGTCTTCGACGCCACCCGGCGCCGCATCAACCTTCGATCATCTCGACATTCGCGCGCGGGAGTGTCGCCTCCGTGCCGTCGCTGAATCTGACACTCAGGACGCGGACCATCGACTCCGACTCCATCTTCTGGAGTTCATTCGGCAGTCCGGTCACCTCTCCCAGTCTCCCAAAATGCGGCTCGCGAATCACGCGAATCGTACTGCCCGTCTCCAGTCCGGCGGTCGATGAGCGGATCTCGCCCGGCGGGAGTTCCACATCCGGCATCGGCACGATGATCTCAGGACGGATGACGCCCGCGCGAATCTGCGTTGCGCCGTTGATCGACGCCTTCCTGCCCTCACGCGACTTGAGCAGTTCGAACGTGCCACCGGCCATCCCGATGACGCCGAATCCCTCGGTCAGAATGAGAGTCGTTGCGACCTTCTCCGAACCGGTGATGGCGACGCCGAGGTCCTTGCCGAGAAGCTTCTTGAGGTCGGGGTCGTCAAACCCGCCGACGACAACGCCGTTGATGCCGATGCTCATCGCCTTCTGGAGACCCTCCCAGTCGATGTGAGAGCCGCCGATGACGATCTTCCCCTTCATCGAGTCGTCCAGAAGACTCGCATCGAGCTTCACGTCGGGGCCGCTCACCGCGACGTGGATCTCGCCGGTCCGCTCACCGCCAACGCCGAAGATCCCCTGAATGAACGAACCCTGCATTGCTACGGCGACACCCTCATTCTCGAAGACCTCAACGACCTCGCCGTCCACATATGCGTTGATCTCGATCGGCGTGGGCGGTTCCCTGAGAATGACCTGTCCCGTGACGGTCGAGATGCTCTCGAGGGTGCCTTCGCACGGCGAGTTGACCGTCGAGCGGAACATCCCGAAGAAGCCCTTGGTCTCGGCTATCGGTTTGCCCTTCTCGATCGCGTCACCCGCACCCTTGAGCATTACCGACGGAAGGTCCTCGGGCGGGAGTCCCAGCTTGCTCGCAACATTGACGAGCTGAACGTTGCCGGGCAGATGAGTCCGTGCGATGATCGTGTCGGGGGAAACGTGGTCCCCCTTCTTCACAACGACTTCACCGAGAATCGGAAGCCGCCGGTTCTTGCGAAGCACGGTCATCTCTGAGAC
>CAZNHF010000312.1:0-2217 GCA_964572375.1 uncultured bacterium
CGCGCCGTCGAGGTCCCCCCTGGCCGCCAACTCGTCACCCAGACCTACCGCCCCTTCTCCTACCGCCTGGGCCTTTTCACAACCCTCGCCGCGTGGTCGCTCCTGCTGTCCCTGGCCATTGGCGCATTCAACCTAGCCCGTGTTCCGCAGTTTTGGAGTTATGGGGTTTGGGAACATTGGACTTAGCGATTTCGCGAGCCCGTTTTCGGGACTACATTCGAAATCAACTTAGGAGCGTTGGGCAGGGGAAGTCGAAGGAGGTCGAGCAGTTGCGACAGGCGTCCTTCGGGGCGACTCACCACTCGCAGGCGTAGTTCCCGACGGTCTCGTGTCGGGAGCACGACGGCCATCGAGTGGACCTCGCGGAGCTCTTCGAGAAGTTTGCGCGGGCAATCGCCCAAGCCGCTGGCTTTCATCCAATGTTCCAGCGACCGCCACATCGCAAGCGCCAGGAAACACACGAGGATGTGCGCCTGGGCGCGCTCTTCGACGCGGTGGTAGATCGGACGGATCGATAGGTCGCTCTTCGTGACGCGGAAGGAGAACTCGACTTGAGTCAGGCCGATGTAGATATCCCACAGCCGCGCGGGATCGGTCTCCTGCATGTTGGTCCGAAGCATGTAGCAACCGTCGGACAGTTCGGCCCATTGGTCGCGGTCGTCATGGCGTTCGACGGTCACGGAGAGCCGCGTCTTGGCCGGATCGGCCGGACTGGCGCTGCTGGGCTGCACGGGACTGGCGCGCAAGCGCTGCACGGGATCGGACGCTTCGTTGATCGTCACGTCGAAGAACCGCGCGGCCCGTGGGTAGCGCTGCATGACGCGTCCGACGCGTCGTTCGGCTTTGCCGCGGTCGCGCAAGGGGCGACTGTCTCGGGAGCATGCTTTCCCGATGTTGCCGAGTTCGGCCTCCATCTTCTCGATCTGCCGGCTGCGCATGGCGCGTTCTTTCTCGACGCGACCGGGCGCACGGCAAAGCACGAAGGTCTCCTCATCGCCATCGGGCGCGGCGGCCAGTTTGACCTCGACGCCGTTGTCCATCTGGCTCCAACCGTCCTCGAGCAGTTGGCGCTCGAACTTCCTGAGCATCGACTTCGGTGTGCCGACCAGATACCGCGCGCCCCAGGCCCTGAGTTGCTCGAGGTTTGCCTCAGAGACCATGCCGCGGTCCATCACCCAGACGCGTCGCTCGTGGCCGTACTTCACACGCATCGTCTCGATGATCTCCTGGACCGTCGTCACGTCTGCGCGATTGCCGTCGAAGACTTCGTAGGCCAGCGGCAATCCCTCGGGCGTGACGACCAGGCCGATGCAGAGCTGAAGACAGTCAGGCCGGTTGTCGCGCGAGTAGCCGCGTTTGGCTTGAGGGTTGTCGCGCATCTGGCCCTCGAAATAGGTCGAGGTGATGTCGTAGAGCATGATGTCGAACTCGGTCCCGAACCATTGGCCGTAGACTTTCTGGAGATGGGCAAAGAGTTCTTCGCGACAGGGAAGGGCCGCGTCGAGCGCGCGGTAGAGCCGGTCGTCGTTGATCTTCTCGACCGGGACGCCGAGAAGATCGTCGAGAGCCGTCTTGCCGTACCAGTGCTCGGCGATCCGCAACTCCGAGGACGGCGCGCAGAACCGAGCCAGCGCCAGGACGCAGGCCATCACCGACCAAGCGATCTCTTCGCGTCCCGGCTTGATCGCATCATCGAAGAAGCGGTCGAGTCCGAGCCGGCGCCAGAGCGCCAAGCCCAGGTAGGGTGTGCCGAACTCGCGCACACGTTCGACGCTAAGGCCCGAGATGTCGATCGTTGCCCACTGGGGCGGATCGGGCTGGGGCCCTTCGAGGAAATCTCCCTGGCGCATGCGCCCATCGACGATGGCGCCGATGTCATCCCATCCGACCCGTGTGCGCCGGTCCAGTCCCGGCTCCTTGCCAATGAAGGCGACGGTTCGATGACGCGGTCCGCGCGCGGTCCGGACCGACTTGACCAGCGACCAGTATTCATAGATCTCGCCATTGACTTTCTTGCGATGTCTCTTGAGATGCATGGGCCCCCGCGCCCCCTTGCGCGACGGTCCCATCATCCTCAAGAAGCGTGAAAGTCACAAGGTGGTTTTCGGGCCTACATGGCCTTTCCAGATAGCGGGTCGAGAGAAATCAACGATCTACGCGGTGATATTCACTGGAATGGCAGAGATCTGAGGGCAAACTGCGGAACACGGGCTAGCA
>CAZNHF010000313.1:0-2199 GCA_964572375.1 uncultured bacterium
GTCACAAGAGCCGTGCTGCTGTCACTGACGCTCGCGGCGCTGATGGCGTTCTCCGGCTGCGTGGCCGGTGAGAAGGCTCCGAAGAACGTCATTCTCCTCATCGGGGACGGGATGGGCGTAGCCCACGTCACGGCCGCAAAGGTCGCGTTCGGCGAACTCGAGATGGAACGATTTCCGTACGGAGGGCTCTGCACGACGTTTCCGGACGGCTCTTTCGTCACCGATTCCGCCGCGAGCGGAACCGCGCTCGCCACGGGAGTGAAGACCGTCAACGGCGCCATCTCCGTGACGCCCGAGGACGCGATTCTCAAGACGGCGCTCGAGTATGCCGAGGAGAACGGTCTGGCGACCGGGCTCGTCGTTACGTGTTCGATCACGCACGCAACCCCCGCCGTGTTCGTGGCGCACGTCGACGAGCGTGGCCGCTACCACGACATCGCCGAGCAGATAGCGGCGAGCGGCGTCGACGTGCTCTTCGGCGGCGGTGCCGGGTACTTCACGCCCATGGGCTCCGGTGGGACGCGACCCGACGGTCAGGACCTTCTGGCCGCGATGCAGGAGCGCATGGTCGTAGCGCGGACAGCCGAGGAGTTCGAGTCGATGGGCGATGTGGGCACGGCGGCCTTCCTCTACGCCAAGGAGCATCCGGGGCAGGCCGACAGTCGTCCCGTATCGCTTGCGGAGCTAAGCAGGCGGGCGATCGAGATGCTCTCGAAAGACACGGACGGGTTCTTCCTGATGATCGAGGGCTCGCAGATCGACTGGGCGGGGCACGATAACGACAAGGTGTACCTTCTCGCCGAGATGGCGGACTTCGACGCGGCCGTCGGCGCGGTGCTCGATTTCGCAGAGCGCGACGGCAGGACCCTGGTCGTGCTGACGGCCGACCACGAGACCGGCGGACTCACCGTCGATCAAGGGTCCGTGCCCGACGAGTGGCTAGGGCCGGTCGAATGGAGTTCTGAGAGCCACACGGCCGCGATGGTCCCCGTCCTTACGTACGGTCCGGGCAGCGCGGCACTGGGCGGCATTGTCGACAACACCGACATCGGCGCATTCCTCATCGAGGCGGTCGGCGGCGAACAGCGGGAGCGATGATGGGTCTGAGCCGGTTTCTGGACTGGAAGAGAAGACCGGGAAAGCCGACCTACGAACGCAATCGCACCGGTGACGTCGAGCGCTGGGACGAGCGCGACACGGTGTTCGCGCGGACCGACCTTCACCTCCGTCTCGGGCGCGACAGCGACGAGGCGCGCGAGTACTACCAGAGACACCCCGAACATCTCGAATACGACACGGAGATAGGTGGAAGCTACGGCCTCGGCTCGACAGCCGGGGCCGACGCTCCGATGTACCAGGTGCCGTTCGCGGCGGCGGCGCGACTTGCGTCGGAGTCGTTCGTAGATGGGGAGCCGGCATCCGAGCGTGTCGATCTGACGCCCGCGAGGGCGGCGGCGAAGGTGAAAGCGTTCGCGAGACTCATGGGCGCCGACCTCGTCGGAACGGGACCGCTCCGCCAGGAGTGGGTCTACTCACATGTCGGACGCGCGTTCGGAGCGCCCGACGATCAGGCGAAACGCGGGGCGCCGGTCGACATCAGCCACCACACGAACGCTGTCTCGTTCGGTCTTCAGATGGACTACCGCCTCATCCAGAGCGCGCCCGACTTCCCGACCATCGTCGCAACGGCGGAGGGTTACGGGAGGGGGGCGTGGGTCGCGGTGTGTGTCGCCGACTTCATCCGCAGGCTCGGCTACTCTGCGCGCGCTCATCACGTCTACAACTACCGCGTTCTCACGGTACCGGTCGCCGTGGACTGCGGTCTCGGCGAGTTGTCGCGAGCCGGGTTTCTCATCACGAAGGAACTCGGTCTGGGACTCCGGCTGGCGACCGTCACGACCGACATGCCGCTCCTGCACGATGGTCCGGTGGACATCGGGGTGCAGTCGTTCTGCGAACGCTGCAGACTGTGCGCGGACAAGTGTCCGTCCGGCGCCATCCCGGCCGGCGACAAGGTCGAATACAACGGCATCATGAAATGGAAGCTCGACGAGGAGAAGTGCTATCGCTTCTGGCAGGCGGTGGGGACCGACTGCTCGCTCTGCATGGTCAACTGTCCGTGGACGAAGCCGCCGACGTGGATTCACAAGCTGATGGCGACGGTCGCCGGCATCCCGGGCCCGCACCAGTCGTTCATGG
>CAZNHF010000314.1:0-2172 GCA_964572375.1 uncultured bacterium
AGCGAATCGACCCACCGCGCGAAGTCGGAGCACTTGTCGAGGAGTGCCATCCAGTGCCTCCGGTCTTTGGTGAGCGGCCACGGTCTGTAGCCGGATGTGCAGCCGCTGGCAAGAATGACTCAAGATTGAACAACACTCAAGGGGAAAGCACGGGTTTGAATCCCGCCCCCACTACCAAATCAGAACCGCCCGGGCCTTCTGGCTCGGGCGGTTCTTCGCACAGCATGGTCCACGGACTGATCCCGGGGGCTCTTCATTGACGATCCCGATCGCGATGCAGCGGACTCTCACGGACAAGGAGTATCAGCCGCGCAGCCTGAACCTGATCGGGACTGTGTACCAGACCGGCACGGGTACATCGCGCTGCATGGCCGGCTGGAACTGCCACTGGTAGATGGCGTCCAGAGCGGCTTCATCCAGACCGGGCACCGATTCGAGGATCAACGCTTCCTGGACCTGACCGAACTCATCGATCGCCACCTTGAGCACGACAAGACCCTCCAGCTCCGCCTGGCGGGCCATCTCCGGATACACCGGGTGGACCTGCTTGATCACCACGGGTGGCCGGTCATAGGCGTCGAAGTAGTCGGAACCGTGCTCGGAATCCACCGGGATGGGAATGGCGGCAGGGTCCAGAGCATTGGAGGGGATGGTCTCAGCCGCTCCGGGATCGTCGGTCGGCTCCATGGCCGTGGCGACTTCCCGCCTGGGGATCTCCTCGGGCGGCAGAGGGATGACGAAATCCAGCGGTGCGTCCACCAGTGTCGTCACGCTCTTCTCGGTCAACTGGTATGGCTGGAAGTGAGGATTGGGGAGCATGAGGAGGAGCATCACGTGGATGCTCACGGCGAGCAGGAAGCCCAACTGCAGGCGGTGAAGATGGCCTGCTTCGAACTGCCTCTCAGCGGTCATAGCGTTGGTTGACATGGTGCTGACCCCCTTGTCGATGTTCAACGAGCATCGCTCCTGGGGGGCGTCCGGATTCGCTGAAGCTAGTCGGCTCCACTGCCTCCTTCCTGGTTGATCAACTGCGCTAGCCTACACTTTCTCATTATACACCTTCTCCGTTATCTTGCACCACCGATCTCAGGACGTCTGGGGGTCCTTCAAACGCGAGCCGCCCGGGCCGGACGGTCCGGGCGGCTCGCTTCTCCTCACTCCGCGGACACGCCGCTGGTGGCGATCGCGAAACGCCACTGAGTCAGCGGGGATGTCCTGTACCAGGTCGTCTTCGTGCCGTTGTCGAACTCGTAGGTCACCTGACCCGAAGGCGCCGACAGCATCTCCCCGACAGCAGTCTTGAGCGACTCGCTGCCCAACTCGCGAGGATCCAGGAAGTGCCTGTCCACTCGCCGGTGAAGGACTGTGAGACCGTCGTGGTTCAGGGCGAAGTAGCTCGCGTCTGAACCAAGGGCAAGGATGGAGTCGATCTGCTCCGAAAGATCGTCCAGGAACAGCGTTGCACCGATCGCCCCAATCACCACGCCCCCGTTCATCACAGGAACTGCGATCACCGCGGATCGCCGGTCCGTGGACCTGCTGATGACGAGAACTCCCGCCACCGGTCGGCCCGCCATGAGGTCCGGGAAGTAGCTTCTGTCGCTGAGCGTGACGTCCATCAGACCCTTGCTGAGCGTGTAGTACGTCCCGTCAGGACGGAGGTACCACACGATGAGTCCTTCGTCGGACGTCTGATAGCCCGCGAGCAGCTCTTTCATACTGTCCCACTCGCCGGTTCTCGCCTCGCTCGTCGAAGCGAGGATCTCAAGACTTCGCTGCACCGATATGATCCGCAGGTCCGTGTAGGACATGAACGCGGACAGGATGCTCTGAACGGCCGGCTCCGGCAACGTCTCGGCGCGACCGGGAGCTGCGGCGAAGAGCATGGACAGAACAAGGAGCATCCGTATCGAGAGACCGGGCGAGCGCACTATCGCGAGTCCGCGGGCGGGTGCCCCGTGCGGTCCAGCCACTCGAGAATGCTGTGGATGCTCCCGGTGACCATGGCGATGCTCGTGTCGGCCGCTCCGTAGTAGAGTCGCACCGTGTCGCCGTCGGCCGCAAGCGTGTAGCCACACGGGAAGACGACCTTGTCCACGTCGCCGGTGCACTCGTAGTCCGTCTCGGGCCCGAAGAGCCACTCGTCGCTGCGCAGCAGGCAGCGGTCGGGGG
>CAZNHF010000315.1:0-2156 GCA_964572375.1 uncultured bacterium
CCCGTCGCTCGTGTCGGCGCTCGCGGGCGTCCGTGCGACCGTCCACGCGGAGTCCCAGGCGGCCTGAGCACCTCGTAAGGGCCCACATACAGGCGGGTTCCGTGTGTCCTTGTTGACCGCGCGGGCCGTGTCTGCTAGCCTCTTCCCACTAACACGACAACCGAAACGGCAGGACCGGAGGAAGGCCATCACATCCCCCCGTGGGGTGACTCGAGATGATGCTCTGACTCCGGTTTCGACGCATCGCCGCCGCATATGGTGGCCTGTCTGAGGAGTCTGGAATGCGAAGAAACCTGTTCATTGCGGTTCTTGTCCTGGCCGCCGTCCTCGCCAGCAGCGGGGCGTTCGCCAAGACCTACAACAGCCCGTACATCAATGGGTATGTCACCGACGACCTGGGCGAGAACGACTGGGAGCCGGACGAGCTGGGTGTGGTGGACCCGAACAACGACAACCGTTGGGGCCCCAGCGACGCGGACATGGTCGACCTCTACGTCACATGGGACGCCGACAGCCTCTACATCGGCGTGACGACCGTGAACGGTCCGAGCAGCTACGGCAACGGATACCTCCTGTTCATCGACACGGACGCCCAGAACGGGATCACGGGCGCGACCGACTTCACGGGCGCCAATTTCTATCAGAGGCAGATCACATTCAGCACGATGGGCGCGGATGTCGTGATGGGAGGCTGGAATCTGCCGGGTGTCTTCGATGTGAAGCACTGCTCCGACCCGACGGCAACGACGGACTTCGTCGGTGTCTACTCGCAGGGCAATCCGGGCTGGAAACACTTCGAGGCGCGATTCTCGTGGGACGGGTTCTTCGGTCTCGGCGACGGTGTCGTGCCCCCGGGCACGACCATGAGATTCATCGGCGCCATCGTCGGCGGCGACGGCTCGGGCGCGTACGACGCGATGCCCACCTCATCGACCGGCATCGAATCGAACGGCGCGACGGCGTGGGATGCCATCACGGATCTCGACAATTACTACGAGGTTCCGGTCGACGCCAACGGCGACGGTGTTCCCGACAGGGGTTTCCCTCCGGGCGGCTCCATCTCCGGCACCGTGACGCTCGACGATCCGCTTGACGATACGACCGTCGTTACGCTCACCGCGTACGACGGCGCGACGGTCGTCAAGAGCGGGCAGACAGGTCCGGGCGGCGGCGACTACACGATCTACCTCGTGCCGGACGGCACGTACGACGTGGTAGCGACAGCGGCGTCCTATCTCTCAGAGACCATCGAGGACGTCCTGCTCAGCGGCGAGCCCGAGCTCGAGAACATCGACTTCTCGCTGATGAAGGTCACCGGCCGGATCGACGGCCAGGTGGCGCTCACCGGCGGCCCTCCTCAGGATGTGACGGTCACCGCGTACAATCTCGCGACGGGTGCGCCGGGTGGTGACGGTTCCCATGTCGTGACCGGCGGGACCGGGTCCTTTTCGATCGGGACCGTGCTCGACGGCGACTGGCTCGTGAGGACCGAGGCCAAAGGATACGTTGCCGCGGTCTCCGAGACGACGACGATCGCCGACGGCGACACCGTCGACATAGGACTGCTTTCATCCCCCGCGGTTGTGGCGACGAAGTACTCGTTCGTCGATTCGCTGGGAGTCACGGTATACGGCGTCGGCACGACGGTTAGTCTGCCCGCCGACAGCATCTTCTACTACGCCGACGCGTGGGTCGAGCCGCGCGATGCGGCCGACCGCGTCGCCTATTGGGACGACGACGCGCAGGATGGGGTGGTGCTCTCGGTGACCAAGCTCGATCCGGCCTACCCGGCCGACGGCGTGGTCGTCATCGCGGACACGAACTCCGTCTCGATCCCGGGCTGGATCCTCACCTCCGAGATGTTCGTGAATGGACGGGCGGGCATCCGCGTAGCCGACGACGAGATCGAGGTTCTCAGGGTGCTCGCCAGCACACCGACAAGAAGCACGGGCGTGCTCGAGGTCGGCATCGGCGCGGCGCGACCGACACTGCTCGCGCTCACCGCTGAGGAATATGCGGTGACGGCCGGCGACAGCGGCACGGCTCTGACCGGGCAGCTCAAGGACGGCAGCGGCAACGACGCCCAGGTCGCCGATGTCAATGTCAGCATGACGGCGCTCGGCGCCGGTGGCGGGTTCAGCGTGACGAATCTCACG
>CAZNHF010000316.1:0-2145 GCA_964572375.1 uncultured bacterium
TCGGCGTCAACGCCGGTTCGCTCGAGAAGGACATCCTCGAACGCGACGGTCACCCAACCGCCGCGGGACTGGCGGAAAGCGCGATGCGTGGTGTCGAGCTGATGGACGGCCTCGGGTTCGAAGACGTCATCGTGTCGATCAAGGCTTCGGACGTCGGTATGACGGTCGCGGCGAACCGCATCTTCGCTGCGCAGACCGACGTCCCGCTTCACATAGGGATCACCGAGGCGGGGACTCCGGCAGCGGGCGCTGCGCGCTCCGGTGTCGGTCTCGGCCTTCTTCTGGCCGAGGGCATTGGTGATACCATCCGCGTCTCTCTTGCGGGTCCCCCCGAGGACGAGATCCCGGTCGTGCGTGCGATCCTCTCGTCGCTCGGTCTCCGCCGCGGCGGCGTGACCGTGGTCGCGTGTCCGACATGCGGCCGGACGGAGATTGACGTTCCCGGCATCGCGGCCGAGGTGGAAGCCGCGCTCGCCGGGGTGAAGGCGCCCCTCGTTGTCGCGGTCATGGGCTGCGTCGTAAACGGCCCCGGTGAGGCCCGCGAGGCCGATGTCGGCATCGCCGGAGGCGGCACGGAGGCCGTGCTCTTCCGGAAGGGCGAAGTTGTCGCCCGGGTCGGGACCGGCGAGATGGTGGCCCGCCTGCTCGAAGAGGCCGGAAAGCTCATCTAGCGCCATTCCCCCGGGAACCCAGCCATCCTCCTGGCATCCAAAGAGAAGACAGATGAAACTCAGGTATCCGATTTCAGGAGGATGAGCAGATGGACGAGAAGAGAATGAGCAAACAGGAGCTCGAGCAGGAGCTTTCTAGCTGTGAGGTGAGAATCTCGGAGATTCGCGGTCACGACCGGGCATCCGAGGCCGGCGCGGAGCTCGATGGCATTGAGGATCAGGTCAATGCATGCCGTCTGGAGCTCGACGACGTGCAGGAGAACGTCGACGGCTGGGCCGATGCTCAGCTGAAGGCGGTCAAGGCACTGAGCAACATGCGGTCGCGGGTTGACCGAGCGAGCAAGCTGGTGGGCTTCATTCGCTAGCAGCAGATATCGAAGGCATCGGGGCATGGGAGACTAGGCCCCGATGTCGCGTTTGATCCATGGCAGTAGTCCCCAGCGCTGTCCATGCCGTCCCCATGCCGTCTCCATCCATCTACACCCCGCCAGTCATCCCAGAACGAGACCGCTTCAGCCGAGGCCGGGCTTGACTTGTCCATGAGAGTGCGGTATAGTTGGGTGGACTTCGGAATCGCCACGCACACCCCTGCGGCAACCCCTCGAGGATTCCGATAGTGTCCGAGCACAGAGACTCCGCGGCGGCCGATGACCGCCGACCAGAATCCGGACGGCGCGAAGCACCGGCGAGTGAGTCGCGTCCCCCAAAGCTCCTCGACCGCGTCCGGGTCGTGATCCGGACCCGGCACTACAGCCGAAGGACCGAGGAGACGTATGTCGGATGGATCCGGAGGTTCGTACGGTTCCACGGCAACCGACATCCTGCGACGATGACGAGTTCCCACGTCCGCCGCTACCTCGACTATCTGGCGAATGAGCGGGGAGTGGGTGCGTCGACGCAGAACCAGGCGCTGAGTGCGATTCTGTTTCTGTACAAGGCAGTTCTCGAGAAGGACATCGGCTGGGTGCACGGGATCGCGCGGGCGAAAAGTCCAAGGCGCATCCCGGCCGTCCTGTCGAAGCGCGAAGTCAGAGCGGTGCTCGAGGAGCTTGACGGCGTCAGTCGTATCGTGGCCGTGCTGTTGTACGGATGCGGGTTCAGATTGCTCGAGTGCCTGAGCTTGCGCGTGAAGGACGTTGACTTCGAACGCAGTCAGATCACGGTTCGCGGGGGGAAGGGCGACAAGGATCGCGTGGTGATGCTGCCCGGGGCAGCGATACGCCCGCTGAGGAAGCAACTGGCGCACGTACGTCGCGTGCACGATTCCGATCTTGAGGATCTGTCGTTCAGCGTGACGATCCCTGACGCGCTGGGGCGGAAGCTCCCGAGCGCCGGGCGTGAGTGGGCGTGGCAGCATGTGTTCCCTTCGTCGAGGACGTTCCTGGACGAAGAGACGGGCGAGCCGAGGCGCCATCACATGCACGAATCAGCCGTGCAGCGAGCGATGACCGAGGCCGTTCGCAAGTCCGGGATC
>CAZNHF010000317.1:0-2131 GCA_964572375.1 uncultured bacterium
CGGTCTTTGACGACCCAATGACCGCGGAGCATCGTCGAGACCGGCCAGCCGGAGAGCTTCCACCCGTCGTAGGGCGAGTAGTCGGTGAATCCCCGCGTCGTCTCGGGCGAGACGGTGACCGCGAGGTTGGGGTCGAAGAGAACGATATCGGCGTCGGTCCCCTGTTCGAGCGTCCCCTTCCTGGGATAGAGACCGAAGATCTCCGCGGGCTGCGTGCACATCCGGTCGACGAGCTCGTTCTCGCTGATCCTCCCCTGACGCACTCCGAACTCCCACATCAGCGGAAGCAGCGTCGCGATACCCGGCACACCCATCGGGAGCTGTCGGAAGTCCTTCTCGCCTTCATCCTTCGCCTCGGCCGTGAACTCCGCGTGGTCGGTCGCGACGACGTGGATGAGTCCCTCCTCGAGGGCCTCCCAGAGCGCCTCACGATGCGCCTCGCTCCGGATGGGTGGGCAGGTCGCGTAGCGCTGTCCCCCCGGACCGGCGAGCAGCTCTTCATCGAGCAGAAGGTGATGCGGACAGACCTCGGCGTAGACTTCGAGCCCGACATCGTCGGCGTCGGCAAGCGCCTGCACCGCCTCGCCCGACGATGTGTGGACGATGTAGACGGACACTCCCGCATCATAGGCAGCGCGGATGACGGCCGCCACAGCCTCGCCCTCCACGTAGCCCGGCCGGCTCGCGCCGTGGTCGGCGGGTCCGAGGCGCCCCTCTTCGGTCAGCTTTCGCACCTTGCTCTCGACCAGCCAGTCGTTCTCGCAGTGCACCTCGACAAGACCGCCGTGCTGCGCTACGAGCACGAGCGCGTCGTAGATCTGCTCATCGGTGCTCGCGAGACCCGCGTCGGCGTAGGTCGTGTACATCTTGAACGAGGGAATTCCCTCCTCGATCATCTGCGCGATCTCGTCGTCCTCGCGGTCGTCCCACCGGACGAGCGCGGCATGGAGTCCGAAGTCCACGTGACTCCGCCCCAGCCCTTCGCTCTTTCGAAGCTCGGTCGCTTCCATGAGCGTCTGCTCCGGTGCGGGCGTGACGTACGTGAGGAACGTGGTCACGCCACCCAACGCGGCGGACCTGGAGGTCGACGTGAAGTCGGAGCTGCGGTGTCCCTTGAGCTCGAGGTCGACATGGACGTGACAATCGATGACGCCCGGAAGGACCAGGAGGCCGGAGGCGTCAACGACCTCGGCGCCCGGCGGCGTCTCGAGGTTACGGCCGACGGCGCTGATGGTCTCACCCTCAACGAGAATATCGGCGTTGTACGAATCGATACCGGTGACGAGTCTTCCGCCCTTGATGAGAATGGCCATGCGCCCCTCGCTGCCTACGGCCTGACGAACCCGCCGATCAGATCTGCAAGTTCGTTCTCTTTGCCCCAATACGTGTGGTTCGCGCCCTCGATAGTGACGACCTCCGCGCGCGTCGCGCTCGTCGCCATCGTCCGCATGAGCTCCGCCGCGTCCTCAACGGAAACGGTCACCGCCTCGTCGACGGTCCCGAACGTCGCGAGGATGGGCATCGCAAGCGATGCGTATCGAGTGTAGTCACCCGCGGTCCCGAGCCGGAACGGGAAGATGTCGGATTTCGTCGGGTCAGCGTAGGTGCTCAGGAGGGCGCGCGCTGCGATGGGAACGGCGCGGCCCGCTTCGATCGGTCGTTCAGGATCACGCTCCGTGACTGCCGCGTTGGCCTCGGCGAGGACCTCGGCG
Organism: uncultured bacterium; assembly: GCA_964572375.1. GTDB lineage: Bacteria > Joyebacterota > Joyebacteria > Joyebacterales > Joyebacteraceae > JAPEKQ01. The sequence continues at coordinate 1,713 of CAZNHF010000317.1, forward strand.
AGCGGCCGGCCCGTGCGCTCGTCACTCAGTCCGAACATGTCCGGCGGCGAGATGAGAACCGCTCCAACCGCACGCGGGTCATGCCGTTCGGTCAGGTAGTAGACGGTCTTGCACGTCCCGAGGCTGTGTCCTTCGAAGTAGATCTCGCGGTGGCCGCGCGATGCGAGGAATTCGGCGCACGCTCCGATGTCGTGCAGGCTCTGCTCGAACATGTCCCACGCCACACCGCCCGGCTCGTAGCGCGTCTCTGCGCCGCGCCCGCGAAGATTGTCGGAGGCGTAGTCGTGCCCGCGATTGTTGTATGTGAGGAAGCCCAGCCCCTTCGCTACAACGGCGTCACAGACCGCGTCGATGAACCGGTTCTCGTAGAAGTTGCCGGCGAGGCCGTGCGTATGAAGAACGGCGCGCCTCGCGCCGCC
>CAZNHF010000318.1:0-2125 GCA_964572375.1 uncultured bacterium
GTGCGGCACTTACAACGACTGCTGGCGGCAGCCGAGGGGCTACGGCAACAACTGGTCGTGCTCGCTTGAGAGGGCGCTTCCGGAAGTCGCGGCGCTGACCGAGCCTGGCGACGCGATGACCCTTGAGTACGACCAGCGTTACGCCATGGAGAAGGACTACGACTACGGTTATGTCGAAGTCTCGACCGACGGGGGGGAGAACTGGGCGAGCATCCACGGCGTGACCAACTCGGGGTTCTTCGAGACACCCGGCTTCTCTGAGGACTGGGACAGCGACCACTGGGGGAACCCAGGTCATATGGTACTCGACCTGAGTGCGTACGCAGGTGGGGACATGAGCATCAGGTTTCGGTTCGAGTCCGACGCTGCTTATTCGTCTGAGGACGAGGACAACACCCCACCACGAAACACGTGCCTCGACGGCGCCTGGCAGCTGGACAACATCACGATCACTGCGGTGACGGCGGCGGCCGGGAGCATCCTCGTGTTCCGCGACGATTGCGAGTCGCCAGGCGACCATGGGTGGAACCACGAGGATCTGCTCCCCGACGGCCAGACGGGCGTGGTTTTCGCGCGGAGCTTCGAGTCCTTCGATGGGCACTCCGGCTGGATGATGACGGCCTGCGATTCGGTGTCAGGGACGATGGTGGACGGGCAGTACTCTCGCTTGCGGTCGCCTCTCGTATACATCGAAGGTGCGCCTGAGATTGTCGTCGTCTCTACGGGCTGGCTCGATCTGGGGACGTCAGGCGAAGACCGTGCGAGCCTGCACTTCTATGGAGCGCCGGACACCGCCTGCCTGTGGTACGGCGGGGCGTACGGCGGGTGGTATGAGTCGGGGGGCGGGCCCATCTGGACGAGGGAGGAAATCGTCTCGGAGCATCTCATCGACCAGAGCTGGCTTGGGTTGCGCCTTCGACTGTACAACACCGATCCGATTGGAACCGGGCACGGGGTCGGCTTCGCGCTCGACCGCGTTCGCGTTGGCGTTCCCTTGGCAACGGGTGCTCCCGACGTTGGTACCTTCGAGGACAGGATTCTGGCCGTCCGCCCCAATCCATTCAATCCACAGACGACAGTCGACTTCGCGGTCGCCCGGGAGGGCAGCGCCGCACTGCGCGTCTACGACGTTTCGGGACGCCTCATTCGCACGCTCGTCGAGGGCCGGTTCGAGCCGGGCGAGTACGAGTCTTCGTGGGACGGAGCCGACGACAGCGGCGAACGAGTTGCCAGTGGAGTCTACATGCTCAGGCTTGAGCTCCATGGAGGGGAGTCAGCTTCGCTGAAGGCGGTGTTGCTCAAGTGAGGCACGGAGAACCATGGCCCGCACTCTAACTGGCGTTTGCAGCCGCCGGGCTTGCCTGTCACGGCGGACTGCTGACGCGGCTTCGCCGCAGCACCCGCCGCGCCAGGCTGACGCCCGCGACTGAAGCGCGTTTCGTTAGACTGCCCCTGAAGATCGGAGACACGGAGTCGATTTGGCGACCATTATGTGTACCAAGAAGCTGTGGCGTGCCATCGGCAACGGTGGAGCACTGCCTGATCGTTCGGATCCATCGTTGGAGCCCGGACGGTTGGGCGTATGGGGTGCGAAGCCGGTCGCGTTGCCGGAGGGTGACTTCTGTGTTGCGCTTCATGAGATGACGTATCTGACACTCGTCCTCCCGTTGGAGCCACTTCCGGCGTTCCTCGCGCACTTCACGAGAGCGCTAGCGTCCGAACTCGAGTATCTAGGGATTCCTGGCGAGATGATCATGGAGGAACTGTCGCAATCATTCGAGCGCATCGAATTCGCACGACACTCGAGCCGGAGTCTCCTCGGCTCCCTGAATGACATCGGTTACCAACTTGACTGGTCGCTGGAGCAGGAGAAAGTGGCCGACGGTCGTGCCCTCGGTCGAATCCAGCACGGGCTGAATCGGATGCCGCACCACGGGCGAGAGATGCCGTTCCCGAACGAGGCTGTGTCATTGCTGTTCTCGGGGGCGTCATCTGCGTAGCATTTGGCGGGCAGTCTAACTGGCGTTTGCAGCTGACGCCCCGCGCCGCCCCGCCGGTGGCAGCTTGCAGGTTGAGATGAGGAGAGGGCGTCGCGGCCGGCAGTGTCACGCGCCGTGCAGTCGGC
>CAZNHF010000319.1:0-2070 GCA_964572375.1 uncultured bacterium
CGCGGCAGGACGAGCTCTTCGCTGCCCTGAGTCAGATGGAGGGGAAGTTCGCGAGTATCCGGCGTGACGCGCGCGGCACCATCGTGAGCCTGGCCGATATCCTGTTCGACTTCGACAAGGCCACCCTGCGGCGCGACGTTGAGTTCAACCTGGTCAAGATCGCAACGATCCTGAACCAGTTTGCGGAGATGGCGATTCTCGTCGAGGGTCATACTGACAGCATCGGCACGGAGGAGTACAACCTTGATCTCTCGCAGCGGCGTGCGAAGGCGGTCTACGAGTTCCTCGCCTCGCAAGACGTCGATCCGAGTCGCATGAGCTGGGATGGGTACGGAGAGAGTCGCCCCGTTGCGGATAACAGCACGGACGATGGCCGGCAGCGCAATCGACGCGTCGACCTCGTGATCCAGGACGCGCCCTGATATCTGCTGGCGGCTCTGGTCTCCGATTCCTGGACCACCTGGGCCACCCGGCCACACATCGGTTCGCAGCGGCTCTAGGACGCTGCCAATGGAGAAATACCATGCGCAACGTGGTGTTGTTGGCCGCCGTAATGGTGGCGATTACCTGCTGGGCTGCCATCGGCAGTGCCGAGACGATCACGGTCTACACCGACAAGACAGAGTGGCAGAACGCTTCGGGCGGGCAGTGCCTCACGGAGGATTTCGCTGACACCATGCTCAACGCTGGTGTCAGCTATGTCTCTACTGAGTCCGGCCACATCAATCCGGAGCAGGAGTGCTACCAGGACGTTCTGGCTTCTCAAAGCCAGAATGAGCCCATGACGGTGTGGACCTTCGAGCCACGAATCGCCGCATTTGGTGGAAACTGGACACTGGGCGGACCTGGTGGCTCCGGGAATAGCCTGCACGTCTACATGGACGGTGATTCCCTCTATGTTGGCGCCATCTCCAACAGCTTCAATGGCGGCTTCTGGGGCTTCATCTCCGATACGGCCTTCTCCTCGGTCAGGCTGGTGGGAGGATCGGGCACGAACCAACAACACTACTGCCTGGACGACATGGTGTACTGGCACTCGGAATCCTCGGGCGTGGAGAGCGATCCGGTGCTCGCTGGCCCTGAGTCTCCGTTGACGCTGGGAAGCGCACCGAACCCGACGGCTGGCTCTACCGCACTTCTATTGCAAAGTGCTGTGAGCCTCCGGGATGTCCAGATCCTGGTCTACGACGTGGCCGGCCGTGAGGTGAGGAAGCTCCCGGTCGGCAATCTCTCTCCAGGTGAGCATCAAGTCGTCTGGGACGGACGCGGTAGCGACGGCCACCAGGTGGCCTCCGGCATCTACCTCTACAGAGCGGCGTATCTTGGGGGAGAGACCAGCGCGAAGCGACTTGTGGTCTTGAGGTAGAGACTGCTCAGTCTCAGAGTGGCGTGGGGGCTCTCGACAGGCCAGTGAAGGAGGGAACGTGGTTGCGAAGCGCGTGTTCCTGGTTGTGGTTCTGTTCCTGCTCTTCGTCGCAGCTCCCGGTCGCGCCGAGATGTTGCCGGAGCCGGCCGTCCAGAGCATCCTGTCCGCGTTCATGTCCTACACGGACCTGCGGATCGTATCGGTGCAGCGAAGTCTTGAGATCCTCGCTTCGACGAGCGAGGCGAGATCCGGCGAGTGGGACAGTATGAAAGAACTGCTCACGGGCTATCAGACGTCCGATGAAGGACTCATCGTGTGGTATGTCCGTCCTGACGGGACGTACTACACGCTCAGCAAGGGTCTCATGGATGTCACGCTCAGCGACAGAAGCTACTTCCCTGACCTCATGGCAGGCCGACCGGTGACGGGAGCTCTTGTCATCAGCAGGTCCACGGACCGGCGATCCGCGGTGATCGCGGTTCCCGTGATGGACGGGGACGTGGTGCTCGGGGCGATCGGTGCAACGCTGTTTCTGGACGATCTTTCGGAGCAGATCGACTCCATCCTTGCCCTTGGATCACACTCAAGCTACTTCGCCTTGAACCACGACGGTCTCACAGTCCTTCACAGGCGAGTGGATCGGCACTTCCTGGATCCCCGCGAGTTGGGCAGCGAGTCGCTCAAGACCGCCGTTGGGGAGATGC
>CAZNHF010000320.1:0-2053 GCA_964572375.1 uncultured bacterium
CGCGCCACTACCTGGCGCAGCTGAAACGCGTTTCGTTAGACGGCTCGATCTAGGAGTGATCATTGATGACCACGCGAAGCCGGAACCGTGCCACCGCTTATCTCATCACGATTGCGGCAGTACTCGGACTCACCTTGTACTGCGAGGTCAACTCCCTGTTCGTGCTCTGGCCACACATGGACAGCAAGCCGTGGCAGTGCATCTTGCTCATCTTCGTGTCAATCGTGCTTGTCGCACTCGTGCTGTATGACTGGGTTCGTGGGTGGGGGGCGCTGGAGCAGCAAGCTGTGCGCTCGCCGGGATTCTGGGGGCGTGCCAGAGCCTACTACGCCATCACATCGGTGGCTCTCGTGCTGCTTGCTTTCCTAGGCGCACGGGCGACGTGGCACTACGGCGACCTTCGGTTCCTCCGGCGGTCCCCCGAGCCTGTGGTGCAGCTCCGCACGGACTTCGTGAGCCGGTACGCGCACGCAGCAACGTGCGCCGTCGACACTAACTTGGATTTCTATGAATCGATGGCCGACATGCAAGTCGAGGCATCACGCTTCGAGTATCACCACGACGACCCCACGGACAACCCCCGACTCATCCATCCCGAGAGGCCACCGGACTCTATCGCATGGGCTGTGTACAAGCCGGAGGAGACCATCATCGTCGGAAGCCTCCACGCGAGTTGGACGAGGCTCGGGGCTGAGCCCGGTGCCGTTGTGCGTTCTGTCGCTACCGGACGGGACCTGGGTGCAACGGCCTTCCACGTGGAGCTATCGGAGGTGCACATGAGACGCGGCGGCAAGTGGGTTCTCGTCGATGCTGATGTCGAGGTGACTCCGATGCAGTAGCTGGGGCACTGGGAGCGTGGGGGAGCGCCGTCTAACTGGCGTTTGCAGCTGTCGGGCTTGTCTGTCACGCCGGCTGCTTGCGCACCCGGCGCGCCAGACTGACGCCCGCAGCTGAAACGCGATTCGTTAGCCCGACACGCAACTCGGGCCGGGAGCACAGGGAGTCGTTCATGGAGGAGGAGTCAGCGCGTGTTCTCACGGTGCAAGATCACAGTGATCCGTCGCTCCCTCGATGAGGAACTCATCCGGGACTACCTGGCCCCCGAACGCTCGGGCATGGGTTCCTGCGGCGTATTCGCTGATGGACAGGAGTTCTTCACAGACGAGGCGTTCGCCATGCCCGAGGGCTTCTGCCCTTCGGCCTGGGCGGCCATCCGTCATACGTTGCTTCGCGTGGCCTGTGGGGGCAACATGCCAGGCATGCGCGAAGCGGGAGTTGAAGTGGCCAGTTGCTCGGACTGGTTCAGGCCCGTGCTCTTCCGCATCGAGCGCGTCGAGTAGGTGAGCTGGGGCGTGCGGGCTAACAGGCGTTTGCAGCTGTCGGGCTTGTCTGTCACGCCGCCTGCTTGCGCACGCGGCGCGCCAGACTGGCGCCCGCAGCTGAAACGCGATTCGTTAGGCCTCGCTGTAGATACGGAGCCAGAGTATGAAGTCGGGAAGTGGCATGCATCGAACATTCGCAGTCGTCTTGGCCGCAGTCTGCTTCGCTGCGCTGCTGAGTTCATGCGATGCCCTCTTCGGATCGGACGACGCCCCTACGAACTACTTCGGAATCACAGTGGATAGCCTGACGTATGAGCCCGCGACTCCGGCAGTCGGTGACACACTAGTCCTTCGGTTCTGGGGTCTCATTGGCCTCGACACGTGTGAGCGCTTCTCACACTTCGAGACCGTTCGGGACTCCCAGTGGTTGTTGTACGTCGAGGCCTGGGGAGTGCAGACACACGAGACGGTGTGCGGCGACGCAATGCAGTACCTGCAAGACGAGCGGTTGCGTGTGTCCCCGCTGTACGCAGGACCACTCATCGTGTGGGTACAGCAACCGAGTGGGTTGTCACTCGTCGACACGGTGGACATACAACCATAGGCGCGAGGCCTAACTGGCGTTTGCAGCCGCCGGGCTTGCCTGTCACGGCGGCTGCAAAGCGCAGCTGGCGCTGCGCCAGCACCCGCCGCGCCAGTCTGGCGCCCGCGGCTGAAACGCGATTCGTTAG
>CAZNHF010000321.1:0-2049 GCA_964572375.1 uncultured bacterium
GTGTCTATGTTGATGGTGCCGGCTCCGGTGTACGTGCCGGGCGCGACGATGACCGTTCCGTCGTAGCCGGCGGCGTCGATGCCAGCCTGTATCGTCGGCTGCTCGGAGGGGACGTATACGGTGTCGGCAGTGGCCGACAACACGAGGAGTATTGGCATGACGAACAACAGGAGTGCGCTTGCGAGCAGCCGATGCACAGCGAGCATTCCGTCCTCCCGGTCAGGCGGTTCTAGTCTATCGTGAGTCCAGCCGCGCTATCGCACAAGGACGACGGCGCTCTCGGTGGTTCCGTCTGCGACCCGCGCGCGGATGAAGTAGACGCCGGATGCGACCGATCGCCCGCCCTCGTCACGGCCATCCCACGCGGTTTCGTGCGGACCGGGGGTCGCGTCGCACCGGACCGTCCTGATGAGTCGTCCGGCAACGTCGTAGATGCCTATCTCGAGTTGGCCCGCTCCAGCGGGGACATGATATCGGATGTTGGTCGTTCCCGCGAACGGATTCGGTGTTGCCGGATACATCACAAGCTGTGTCGGCACGACCGGACCGTCGACGCCGGTCCCGGGGCCGCAGTTGCCGGCGCCGAGCGCCCCCACGAGCTCGCTCCATGTGTTGTTGGCGGCCAGGCAGGGGGAATCGTCGTGGAGCCCGAAGTCACCGACCGCGGCGTTGCAGAAGAGCGGGTCGGCGAACATGTTGTCGTGGTAGTTTCCACAGAGGCTGTCGCCGTCGGCGTTCCCGAACGAGCAGGAGTGCGTTGTCGTCGGCGTGGGCGCCCCGAAGCAGACCATGGCGCTTCCGTTCTCGGTGCCGGCGATGATGGTGTTGGTGATGTCGGGCGACGAGCCGGTCGTGGCGATAGCGCCGTCACCGGCGTACGAGACGCTGCCGTAGAGCGTGCAGGATGTGATGCCCGGGCTCGCTCCACCGATGACGTCGATCGTCGCTCCCGACTCTGCCGTGTCTCCCCGGAAGACGCACGACTCGATCGTTCCGCCGAATCCCTCTTCGAAGGCGATGGCCCCGCCGGACACTGAGGCTTCGTTGTCCGTGAATGCCGAATTCGTGATGTTCGGCATCAGAATGTAGCCCGCCCAGATCGCTCCCCCCGCGACCCCGCTGAGGTTGCGCTCGAACACGCAGCCGTCGATATCGGCCAGGGCGTCTTCGCAGCAGATCGCTCCACCCACGATGACGGCCTCGTTCTCGACGAAGTCGACGCCCGTGATCTCGGGCATGGCGCCGTAGACGTAGATCCCGCCGCCGGCCCCGGCGACGTTGTTCCAAAACTTCCCGCCGGTGACCTCGAGCTGCACGTCATCCGCATAGATGCCGCCGCCGGACGCCGCATCGTTGCCGATGAAGTCGCAGTTCGTGAACGCCGGCGTTCCGCCCGAGCACCGCACGCCGCCGCCCTCGCCGCCCGCGTAGTTGCCCTGGAAGAGGCAGTCGTCGAGCGTGATGTCGCAGTTCGCGTACAGGCCGCCGCAGTCAGCGGAGTCGGCGTGGTTCGCAATGAAGCGGACGTTGTCGAAGTAGCTCGGGGAGTCGTCGCACACACAACCGGCGCCGAAGTCTACCGAACTGCAGTTCTGGATCGTCACATCGCGGAGCGTCGCCGATCCTCCGTCATGGAGAAGGATCCCGCCGGCGATGAACCCCGCCGTGCAGCTGTCGATGAGGCAGGATGCGATGACCGGCGTGGCGTTCTCCACCCAGATGGCACCACCGGATACGAAGACGTCGTTCCTGAGGAACTCGCAGTCTCTGATGATGGCCTGCGACTCCTGGATGTGAAGCGCGCCGCCATAGGCGATACCGCAGTGGGAGAAGATGCAGCCCTGGATCACAGGGGATGCTCCGGTGCAATTGGCTCCTCCGCCCATGACAGAGACGCCTCCTGTGACGTGGAATCCGTCGAGAACCGCGGTCGTGTCCTCGCCGCTGTGGAAGTAGAATCCGCGGCGATAGGGACTGCCGCCCGAGCAATCGACGATGGTGACATCGGGTCCGCTCTCAGAGACGACGACGAGGTTCTTGCCTGCGAAG
>CAZNHF010000322.1:0-2028 GCA_964572375.1 uncultured bacterium
ATGTTATCTCCAGGATGCTGCCCTGTGGTCGTTTCAGTATACACCCGGGTACGAAGAGGAGCACTGCCCGTCCGAGGCCACCTGAGGGAGCGGCTGGTCCCGGGCAGGAGGTTACCGTCATCTCAGGGAAAGTGCTATAATGATGGCGTGGCCCGAAAGGGGCAATCGATCTTGGCGCACTCCGACAAAGGGAGGTCGAATATGCGCTTTGTTATCGCTGTTCTGTCACTCGCACTGCTGGTGTCCGCAGCGGTGGCCAACCCGCTCCCGGATTGGCCCGCCTTGTCGCTGACGTTCACCGACAATGGGACGTTCGAGCCGGAGTTCTACGATGCTCCCTATTCGACACACTCAGCCTATCTGATGCTCACATGTGGGCAGGGAGACGAGTATACGAGTCTCTCGGCGATCTCATTTGCGATCGGCTACACGCCGGGTTCGATGGTTGCGACCGGCTACACGAGCCTCATCTCGAACGTCGTCATCACCGGCGATTGGGAGACCGGTATTACGCTGGCCGCCACAGAGCCGATCATGACCTCGCAGGTTCCTGTCGCCAGGATCGATCTGCTGTACATGGCGCCGGGGTATCTGATGGTTCTCGATCATCCCGACTACCCGCGATGGGTCGTGACCGGCACCAGTGACATGTACCCGTACTGTCTCGTCAACAACGCAGGCCTCGGCCAGCCGCACCAGATCGTCGACGACTACTGCTGGTTCTGCGAGCCGATGAACCCGGTCGAGAACTCGAGCTGGGGTGCCATCAAGTCGCTGTACAGGTAAGAGCCGCCCGAGCGAATCGGGCTGTCTGGACCGACCGCCGCTCCGGGATCGCCCGGGCGCGGGGTCGTGCCACCCCAGGGAGGTGCATATGCGCGTCGTGATCACTCTTGCAGTGCTCGCGCTCTTCGCCGCTGTCGCGGTTGCGAACCCAGTCGTCAACTATCCGGCAGTCGGCGTTACGTTCGATCCTACCGGAGCGGAGTATCCCCGCATTGATCCCACACCTTACTCACTGGGCAATTTCTACGTCATGTTCATGTATCCCGGCCCGGAGATGGAGAATCTCCAGTCGATATCGTTCGCCGTTGTCCTCGACCCATGGGTGGGCCTCTCCACGAGTATCACGAACCAGCTCCCGGGCGGATTGTCGGTCGGTGACTGGGAGACAGGGACCGTACTCACGTCGACCGTGCCGCTCTACGACGTGCAGGTCCTCGTCTGCAGTGGTACCACGGTATGGACCGGCGGTGCGGGAGAGATTCGCATTCTTGACCATCCCGAGTACCCCAGAAGTGTGACGAACGCAGACGACGAGGTGTTCTACTACTACGTAGCGACCAACGGCGGGGTGTTCCTGGACCCAACCCCGACGGGTGAGAGTGCGGGCTGGTGGGTGAACCCCGCCAACCCGGTCGAGAACTCGAGCTGGGGAGCCATCAAGGCACTGTACCGATAGTCTGACTCCGATCGCTGCGGTCTCCTGTTGTGGGGGACCGCAGCACCGCACTCGTGCTACGCTCACCGGAAGTCTTCGTCCCCGGGACTCCTGTTCCCCGGACCTCCTGTATCCCGATCACACGGAGCGAGCCATGCCCCGCATCTACGTCGACGGTGACGCGTGTCCGGTCAAGGACGAGGTCTACCGCGTCGCCGGGCGCTACGAGGTGCCCGTCACGGTCGTCGCGGAGGCGTGGATGCGGACGCCCGAGAGTGATTCGGTCGAACTCGTCGTCGTGAAGGGTGATTTCGACGCGGCCGACGACTGGATCGTCGAGCATCTGGGCGTTGGCGACCTGGTCATCACGGCCGACATCCCGCTCGCCGACCGCTGTCTGAAGGCGGGCGTCCGAGCGCTCGGCCACCGGGGCCGCGAGTTCACCATGGAGTCGATCGGGGAGGCGATGGCGCGCCGCGAACTCTCCGCGGAACTCCGGGAGATGGGCATCCAGACCGGCGGTCCGAAGCCGTTCGACAAGCGCGACCGCTCGCAGTTCCTCCAGGCGCTGGATGTCGTCCTCCGCG
>CAZNHF010000323.1:0-2020 GCA_964572375.1 uncultured bacterium
CGTGCCGACACCGTTGGGCAAGTCGAGGTCCGTCCTCCGTCCGCCGCCGTCGTAGCTGTAGGCCGCGTCGGTTGCATCCCACGTGACTCCGCTCTGACCGTCAGCAACGCCTCTGGTTACGGTCGAAAGACGCCCGGCATCGTCGAAGGCATACTTGATCGCGTATTCGATGTCCGTATCGGACGAGTCATAGAGGTCCGCCCGCGTTCGCAAGCCTCGTTCATCGTATCCGTAGACGAGCTTGCGAGCGACGCCCGATGCCCCCCCGTCGGTGACTTGAGCTACCCGGCCAAAGCCGTCACGGGGATACGACATCGTGACGCTCGGGTCAGTGATCGAGGTGACCGAGCCCGCGCTGTCGCGCCCGTAGGTGACCGTGCCGCTCCCCGGCGTGACCGAGGCCAGCGCCCCGGCGTCGTCGTACGTGTAGTCGACGTTGACGCCGTTGCAGGTGACCTTGCGCGTCAGGAGGCCCGCGCCGTCGTATTCGTAGCTCTCCTCGTTTGCCGGATCCGGGTCCGCTGACGGATACGTCATCTTCGTCAGGCGGCTGGCCTTGTCGTAGGCATACGCGGTCTCGTTGGACTTCGCGTCCTTGAGAGAGGTCCGCCGGCCGGCCTTGTCGTACGCGTATTTAGTTCGACTCGCCCATACCAGAAAGGGCGAATCCGTATCCCTCCTGGAATCGCACAACGCCCCCGCATCATCGCGGAGCACATCGAGACGTCTCGTCGGCAGCACAATGCTCACCGACACCCCTTCTTGGGCCCGGGTACGCCCCCTGCGGACGTGTTCGACCTATACCACGTCAGGTGACGCGGCTCAACATGGTTTTCGTCCCTTCAAAGGCGCCGTTCGCCGTCAGATCACGCGCGCCGACGACTCGGCGGAAGCTGGAACGGCAGCTTCGTCTTCGGCACCAGCGACTCCACAATCGGCGCGAGGCGTCCGATCGGGTGATTGCTCGCCGCTTCCTTGAGGTCGTCCGCCGTGACATGCACGTAAATCTGCGTGCTTGAGATGCAGCGATGCCCGAGACACTCGCGCACCACCTGGATGTTCGCGCCCGACTTCAGCATCTGCGTCGCGAACGTGTGGCGCAGTTGATGCGGTGACGCGGGTCGTTCGATGCGCGCGCGACGCGCGATCGTGCGCACGCGCTCGTAGATGGCGCCGCGCGACATCGCCTTCTTTGTACGACTCACGAAGAAGGGCGTGCTCGATGCGTGCATGCCCCGGGCGTTGCGATATACGCGCATGGCATCCGCCACCCGGTCGTGCATCCTCAGCACGCGTTCGTGCCCGCCCTTGCCGCTCACGCGCAGCGTGCACTCGGACAAGTCGACGTCGCCTTCCTTCAGCGTTGCGCACTCAGATGCGCGGATGCCCGTGCCCGCCAACAGCGCGAGGATCGCGCGGTCGCGCAGCCCGAGGATGGTGTTCGTCGGCGGCTCGTGCAGCATCCGGCCGAGATCCTCGTCGGCGATCGTGCGCGGGAGCTTGCGCGGCTTGCCTTTCATCTTGGGAAAGTGCGCCATCGGGTTCTCGGCGTAGTCGAGGTAGCCCATCGCCACCATCGCGCGGTAGAAGTTCTTCACGATCGTCACGGTCCGGTTCACCGACGAGTCGCCGTTGTCGCGCTCGCCGCGCAGATGGTTGACGTACTCGAGCATGGTGCGCGCCGTCACGGCCTCGGGCGCTATATCGCCTTGATGCTCGGCGACGTACCGACGCAGCTGCTCGAGGGTCGCCTTGTACGCCGCGATCGTCGACGCGCGAAGACCGCGCGCCGTGCAGTGCGTCTCCGTGTAGATGCAGATCCAATACTCCCAGTTCATTCCTTCGCCTCCCCCCAAACGTCGGTGTTGTCCCTCAACTTGTCCATCGCCTCTTCGGCTCGCCCCTTAAGCGCATGCAGATACACGCCGGTCTCCGTCGGGCTGCGATGCCCCATCAAGACCGAGATAACGCCGATGTCCACGCCGGCATCCATCAGGTGCGTCGCGTACGTGTGCCGCAG
>CAZNHF010000324.1:0-2008 GCA_964572375.1 uncultured bacterium
CGGTTCGGAAGCGCGCCCGAGATCTTCGTCCAGCTTGTCCCTGCGTTCTCTGTTACCCAGACGTTCGAATCGTCCGTTCCCGCGTAGACGACGTTCGAGTTGGACGGAGCCACGGCGATCGTTGTGACGGTCCCGTAACTCGCGCCGGGAGAGGCGTCGGTGAGGTCGTCGCTGATGGGATCCCACGAACCCGCCCCATCGGTCGTGCGGTAGACACGGTACGTGCCGAGGTAGAGCGTCTCGTGGTCACTCGGGTCCATGACGACGGGCATCGACCAGTTTGTGCGCTCGTCGTCGACCCCCGAAAGACCCCAGTACCAGTTGTACCCGAAGTCGGTCGACTTGTAGAGATTGCCGTACTGGTACTCCGCGTAGATGATGTCCGGGTCCGTCGGATCGACGACCGTGTAGAAACCGTCGCCGCCGAAGATGCGCTCCCAGTCGCCGGTCCCGCCCGTGGCGGTTCGGAGCGTCCCGTTGTCCTGCGTGCCACCGTAGAGCCTTGATGGAACCTGGTAGTCGATCTCGATCGCATAGAACTGGTTCGTCGGCTGATCGTAGAGCTTCTCCCATGTGTTGCCCGCGTCGTCGGAAAAGTAGATCCCTCCGTCGTTGCCTTCGTATATGTGGGTCGGGCCTGAGGGATCGAAGACCATCGCGTGGTGATCGACGTGGTTTGAAGAGCCGACCTCGCTCCAGCTCGCGCCACCGTTCGTCGAACGGTAGAGCGGCACACCCATGACGAAGACGCGGTCCGGGTCCGTCGGATCGACCCTGATCTGGCCGAAGTACCATCCGAACGAACTCGTCAGACTCGAGAGCGCTCCGTCGCTCGTCTGCGTCCAGCTGGCGCCGTAGTCCGTGCTCTTGTAGACGCCCATGAAGTAGCCCGGGTCGTCGACATACACCGCGTACACGACGTTCGGGCTCGAGGCGCAGACGCTGACACCGATTCTGCCGACGTCCGCCCCGGAGGGGAGACCCATCGTGAGTTCGGTCCACGTGTCGCCGCCATCGGTCGACTTGTGGATGCCGCTCGTCCACCCTCCGGACTTGCGGGAGTTCAGACGCCGGACGCGTTCCCACATCGCCGCGTAGAGCGTGTCGGGGTGTGCCGGGTCGTACGCGAGGTCGATGGCGGCCGTCGAATCGGACACCGCGAGGACCTGCTGCCAGGTCGTGCCGCCGTTTTCCGTTCGGTAGACGCCGCGGTCGGAACTTGTACCGAAGAGCACTCCCGCCGCCGCGACCCAGATGCGGTCGGAGTCGTGGGGGTCGACGAGTAGACGTCCGATGTAGCGCGTATCGTCGAGGCCCAGATGCTCCCATGTCGCTCCGGCGTCGGTCGATCTGAAGACGCCCATGCCTGACCAACTGAAGCTCGATGAGTTGGCCTCGCCGGTTCCCACGTAGACCGTATTGGCGTTCTGCGGGTCGAGCGCGATGGCGCCGATCGACTGGACAGGCTGGTCGTCGAATATCGGAACCCAGCTCGCGCCCGCGTCCGTCGTCTTGAACACGCCACCACTGGCCATCGCCGCGTAGACGATATTCGGGTTCGTCGGATGGATGGCGAGGTCGGTGACCCGGGCGCCGATGTTGGACGGTCCGCGCTCCTGCCACGTCGCGCGCGTCTCGCTGCGTGCCCGCAGCCTGCTCGCCTGTGCATCGAGGGTCGCTTCGCGGATTTCCTCCTCGTTGAGGCGGTCGTACGGGTAGGCTCGCTGCGCATAGGCCCAGTCGTTGGGAAGGCAGCCCGGCTCGTACAGACGGCCTTCGGTCGCCATCTCCGCCTTCAATTGCGTCTTCTCTTCCCGAATGCGCTGGGCTACCTCGGCGGAGGTATACGTTTCGGGGGAGGGCTCGCGCGTCGTGTGGTGGTTCACCCCGACGACCACCGCCATGAGGATGACCGCGGCAGCTATGATGATCCCGTATCTTGGCATTGGGGAGGCTCCCTTCAGAACTTCCGATGTGCAGGGGGTATCCAGCGCCTGCGTGCGAGGAC
>CAZNHF010000325.1:0-2008 GCA_964572375.1 uncultured bacterium
TTGAGTTTGGGGTTCAGCCACACTTGAACGACGTCGACGACGAGGTTCAGGCCGTTGTTGAGCGCGTCACCCACCGCCCGCATCATCTCGAGCTGCTCGCGACGCTCCTCGTAGTCCGGGAGCTCCGCAGCGATCGCGCCGTCCGCCCCGAACTGCTGCTCCGCAACGTCGAGGTCGACCTCGAGCCTCTCCTCGCGAGGGACTCGGACAAACTCCTCACCGCGCACCACGTCGTACCGAAGCAGCTGGGCCGCCGCCGCGCCGTGGTCGGGAACGGCGAACGGTTTCAGACTATCTCCCGCGTGCTCACGCGCAGCTTCCACAAGAAGGCGGATCTGCGGGTCAGCCATCGCCGACATCCGGGTCAGGATGGCGGGACCCACCTGGTCGAGAACGTCGAGCAGCCTCAGGAAGACAGTCGCCGTGACCTCGGCGTCATCCAGCGCCCTGTGCGCGCGGCCGGGTTCGGCCTCGAAGAAGCTGGCAAGCTCAGCCAGCCGGTGGCTCCTCAGGCGCGGCACGAGTGCCCGCGCCAGCGGCAGCGTGTCGAACACGCCGTTCCGACCGATCAGGAACTCCGGACGGTTCCTTGCGGCCGAGGCCAGGAACCCCATGTCGAACGTCGCGTTCTGCGCGACGAGCGGCGCGTCCCCGCAGAACTCGAGTGTTTCGAGGAGGGCGGTGTCGATGTCCTTCGCGCCGACCAGGTCGTCATCAGAGATGCCGGTGAGGTAGCTGATGTCCGACGGGACCGACATGCCCGGGTTGACGAGCGTCGAGTACTTCGCCTCGACGACCCCCTCTGTCACGCGCACGGCCCCGATTTCGATGATCCTGTCGACTCCCTGCTCAAGACCGGTCGTCTCAAGATCTATCGAGACAAAGGTCTCGGGATACCCGCGCGAACTCGTGCCGGCGTCCCCGCTCGCGACGCGACCCGACGGCGCCACTGCCTCGCGGTGCCGCTCGGTCATTCGCCCTCCCTCTCGCGGACGTTGCTCATCTTGTGCACGGCGCAGTACTCGCCGCACATCGAGCATAGGCGGCCGTCCGAGGGTGGCGCGGAGTCGCGCATGCTCTTGGCCTTTTCGGGGTTGAGGCAGAGCTTCATCATCGTATCCCAGTCCAGCGCCCTGCGCGCCGCCGAGAATTTGTCGTCCCAATCCCGCGCGCCCGGCACGCCCTTGGCGATGTCGGCGGCGTGGGCCGCGACGCGGAAGGTGTAGACGCCCTCCTTCACATCATCGAGCGTCGGGAGCCGCAGGTGCTCGGCGGGCGTGACGTAGCAGAGGAAGTCCGCGCCGGCCATGGCGATGAGCGCCCCGCCGATCGCGGCCCCTATGTGGTCGTACCCGGGAGCCACGTCGGTCACCAGAGGCCCGAGAACATAGAAGGGTGCGCCGTGGCACAGCGACTTCTCGAGTTCGACGGACGATACGACGAGGTTGAGCGGGACGTGTCCCGGCCCCTCCACGATGGTCTGCACGCCGCGCGCGCGCGCGCGCACGACGAGTTCGCTGATCACTGTGAGCTCCGCGATCTGCGCCGCGTCGTTGGCGTCGGCCAGCGCGCCCGGTCTCAGACCGTCACCCAGACTGATCGTCGCGTCGTACTCGGCCACGATGTCCAGAAGGTCGTCGTACCGCTCGTAGAGCGGATTCTCGGAACCATTGTATGACATCCACTCCATCAGGAATGATCCGCCGCGACTGACGACGTCAGCGAGCCGCGGCGTCCTTCTGCAGTGTTCGGCGACTTCCCTCGTCACGCCACAGTGCACCGTCACGAAGTCGATCCCGTCATCGAGATGGTCCCTGACCGCGCCGAGGATCTCATCGGACGTCATGTTGACCATGCCCTTGCCCGAACGCCGCGCGCGGATGGCGGCCTGGTAGATGGGAACGCTGCCGACCGGCACGGTCGATCGCTCAACGACCGCGCGGCGGATGGCGTCCAGATCGCCGCCCGTCGAGAGGTCCATGACGGCGTCGGCGCCCGCCTCGATCGC
>CAZNHF010000326.1:0-2003 GCA_964572375.1 uncultured bacterium
ATTCGCACCGGTCGCGCCAAGCTGGCGCCCGCAACTGAAACGCGTTTCGTTAGGTCGCCCTGATTCAACACCGCAGCTAGCGAATACGGAGGAGCTCAAGTGGCTTCAGGCCATCCAACGGACTTCCCGAGTCGCGAGATTGAGTATGAGGCGCTGCGCGGCGAGATCCTCAAGAGAATCGATCTCAGACAGCAGCTCGCCGCCATCGCACTCACGGCCGCAGCAGCTCTGCTTGCCGTCGGTGTGGAGTACCCACGCGTCGCGTTGATCTACCCGATCATTGCGGCGGCCCTTGTTGCCGGGTGGGCACAGAACGATGTGCGCATCAGCGATCTGGCGGAGTACATCCGCGACCATCTCGAGGAGAAGGAGCGAGGGCCCTGGTGGGAGAACTACGTTCATGGCAGGCGAGGCGAGCAGCGGGGCGGCATGTTCCGTCGCACTGTTTTGTCTCATGGGTCTGTGTTCTTCTTCACGCAGTTGGCGGCACTGGCTATTGCGCTCTCTCAATTCGGCACAGGAGAGGGTCAACACGTTCCTCAGCCAATCGACTGGGCTCTAGTCGGATTCGGGATTGCGGGTGTTGTCGTCGTGCTGGTCGAGGTTCGTCGCGTGATTGTGAAGAGATTGCCGAAGTCGTAGCAGGGGCAGGCGACCTAACTGGCGTTTGCAGTTGACGCGTCGCACCGCCTGGTCGGAGGCTGCTTGCGAGATAGATATGAGGGGGCGGCGGCGCTTGTCGGCAGCGTCACGTGCCGTGCAACCGGCTTCGCCGGCACGGCTCGGGCCACTGCCTGGCGCAACTGAAACGCGTTTCGTTAGGTTCCCGCAGCAGTGCAGCGAGGAGGGCCACATGAGAACCAAGTGTGCACTTGCAGCATGCCTGATCCTACTGATGTGCTCCTCTGCGATCGCCGGGAGCGTCACTGTTGACCCGCGCGACCCCATGGAGCTGGTATCGGCGTGGCACACGACCGGTCCGACGGACACGGTCTTCATGCTGCCGGGGACGTACATCGTCGGAGAGCCAGCCGGGTCCTGGCCGATTCAGCTGACGCACAACAGCCCGTGTTACGTCGGCGTCGGCGGTCCCGAGGGCGTCATCTTCCTTGGCACCGGCGTGGAGCAGGCGTTCTTCCTCGACGAGTACGTATGGGATGCCCACATCCACCTCGAGCGCATCACGTTTCGCGGGCTCTCCGAGATCATAGGACGCGTCAGCACGATCGATGGCGCCGGGGGTGAGATCTACTTCGCCGACAATATCGTCGAGGAGTGCGGCGACGGCGCGTTGTACCCTGCGCTCAGGGTAACCGCATGCTGGGGAGTCGTCGCGCGAAACGAGTTCCGCAACAATCTCGGCTACTGCGTCGGCACATATCATACGAGCGCGGCCATCGAGGACAACGAGATGTACGGGAGTCTCGGCGGTATCCGCGACCAGTGCTGTGAGAGCCCGGCGGTCCGTCGCAACCACGTTCACGACAACACCGAGATCGGCATTGATACCGGCTACTATCAGGGTGGACCGATCGAGTACAACATCGTCGAACGCAACGGCGGTACCGGACTCACGCTCGGCAGCTACTTCGATGTGGAACACAACATCGTTCGCGAGAACACCCGTGGCATTGCGTGCGGGGGCATCGCCATGGGCAACGCTGCAGTTCACTATAACGACATCTACGACAACGTGGAGTATGACCTGATGTCTGCGAGCGAGGGGCCTCTGGACCACGATTGCACCATGAACTGGTGGGGGTCCACAGACCCTCTCGTGATCGCCGCGGGGATACGTGACTGCAACGACGATCCGGACTTGAACGCGACGGTTGTGTTCGAGCCGTTCTGCGTGGCCCCAGGCTGCGGATCCACTCCGGTTGAGTCACGGACCTGGGGGGCGATCAAGGCCATGTATCGCCGCTAGAGCTGGCACCTCTGGCGGGAACCTAACTGGCGTTTGCAGCTGTCGCCCCGCGCCGCCCCGCCGGTGGCAGCTTGTG
>CAZNHF010000327.1:0-1997 GCA_964572375.1 uncultured bacterium
TTGCGCACGCGTCGCGCCAGACTGACGCCCGCAACTGAAACGCGTTTCGTTAGGCTGACCGATTCGAAGTGAACATCAAGGGGGAGAGGGACATCATGCGACTGCACATACTCCTGATCATCGTGCTCCTGCTCGCTGCAGGCGCCGCGGGATCCTCGATCCAGATCACTGAGACGCTACTGACTCCCTGGGGAACTCCTCAGTACGACCCAGTGATCTCTGGCTCGTACGTCGCATACGTCGACCGCGGCGGAGGCAACGAGGACATATGCATCTACACAATTGGGGCGCCGGGCAACCCGGTTCACGTGAATTACGACCCAAGTCAGCAGTTCGACCCCGCGATCGATGGTGATCGCGTGGTGTACGTGGACGAAGCTGCCGGCAAGGGTGACATCTGGCTGCACGAGATCTCGAGCGGCCAGTCGACCAAGCTGACGTACGGCGCAAGCGACGAGGTCAAGCCGCAGATCAGCGGCGACAATGTAGTCTACCTGTCCGACCGGTCGGGCAATTGGGATGTCTATACCTACAGCTTGTCGGAGTGGCGAGAGTTGCCGCTCGTTCTGTCGGCCTACGACGAGGAGCTTCCCAGTATCGATGACGAAACTGTTGCGTGGCAGGTGCTCGACGATGGAACCTACAACATTCGGGCAAAGACCCTCGGTGGAACTGAGTTCCCGGTGGCCACGTCCGCGGCCGACGAGACGTACCCGAAGATCTCTGGTGACAAGATCGCCCTCAGAATCAACGGCGAGATCGCACTGTACGACATCGCGACGGCTGTGACTGACACGCTTCCCAACTCGGACGGTCTCGCATTCCAGCTGTTTCTCGATGAGCAGCACATCACCTACACGAATGACTCGACTGGCAACTGGGACATCTTCCTCTACGACATCGCTGACTCGACGACGTATCAGCTGACCAGCAATCCCTTTGATCAGTTTCTCACCGGGGTGGATGGCAATCGAGTTGTCTTCTGGGATGAGCGAAACGGGTCCAAGGATGTATGGCTCCTCGAGTGGGAAATCAATCACCCGCCGGTGGCTGACGCCGGTGCTGACCAGTACGTGGACGAGGGCGATACCGTGTACCTGAGCGGCTCGGGTAGCGACCCCAACGGCGACCCCATCGTCGAGTGGCGGTGGAGCTTCACGGACCTGCCGTTCGGCAGCGCGGCCGAGCTGGACGACCCGGCGATTCAGTCGCCGAGCTTCGTAGCCGACGTGGCCGGCGACTACGTGCTTTCCCTTGTGGTGAGCGACGGGACGGACCCGAGCGACCCGGATGAGGTCACCATCACCGCCGAGGCCCCCTGCGCCGAGCCCGTTGCCGTGCTCGACGTCGATCCCACGGAGGGCGAGACACCCCTGACGGTGACGTTCGATGCCTCATCCAGCTATGATCCGTACTACTACCCTCTGTACTTCGAGTGGGACTTCGGGGACGGGAGTCCCCCTGAGACTGACCCGGTCGTAGTTCACACCTATACCGAGTCCGATGAGTTTGACGCATCGCTGTACCTGTACAACGATTGCGGCATGAACGTGCTGGTTCCCATCACCATCCAGGTGAGCGCCACGGGCGTGCCCGACGATGAGCCTCTCGTGTTCGCGCTCTATCCAAGTTCTCCGAACCCGTTCAGCCAGGGCACGACGATCGCGTACGATCTCGCGTATCAGTCGGAAGTCGCTCTTTCGATCTATGACGTGAGCGGCAGGCTGGTGCGCCGACTGAGGAGTGGCGCTGTCGAGGGTCCCGGCCGTTACGAGGCCGGGTGGGACGGTTGCGATGCGGCCGGGAACACTGTGGCAGCCGGCACATACATCTACCGACTTGAGGCATCGGGGTACGAGGCTTCAGGTCGGATGACCCTTGTGAAGTAGGGTCGGTCAGCCTAACAGGCGTTTGCAGCTGTCGGGCTTGTCTGTCACGCCGCCTGCATTCGCACCCGGCGCGCCAGACTGACGCCCGCAACTGAAACGCGTTTCGTT
>CAZNHF010000328.1:0-1964 GCA_964572375.1 uncultured bacterium
GAACGAAGTCGTCGGTGTAGCGGGCGCGACCCGACAGCAGACCGAGCCCCTCGACTTTCGGGACGCTGTGTCCGACCGCCGTATTCCCGCCGCTGCCGGAGTCGATCACCGGAGCATCCTCGAGATGCGCGGCCGCTCGCGACGCATCGTCGCGCAGACCTGCCCCTGAGAGCATCTCCCCCGATGCAAGCGCCTCGATCGCCTCGACCGCCTTCACATAGCCCGTGCACCGGCAGAGGTTGCCCGAGAGCCCCTCGCGGATCTCCATCTCGGTGGGGTGCGGGTTGTCGTCCAGGAGCGCCGTCGCCGAGAGCATCATACCCTGCATGCAGTAGGCGCACTGCGCGGAGCCTCGCGCCAGGAACTCCTCCTGGATGGGATGCGGGTTCGCGGCGTCACCAAGCCCCTCGATTGTCGTAACTGCGTGGCTGCCGATCCGCGCGGTGAGCACCGTACACGATGGAACCGGGTCGCCGTCCATGAGGACGGTGCACGTACCGCAGTTGCCCGAACGACACCCGGCCTTCACGCCCATGTACCCGTGCGCGCGAAGCGTGTCGAGCAGCACCTCCGACGGTTCGACGTCGACGGCGAGCGTATTCCCGTTGACCGTGAATGTGACCTTCATCGCTCTCCCTCTATCCTTCAAGGCCGGCGGCTTCAGCGAGCACGCGAACGGCCGCCGCCACCGCGGCAGATCGTCTGTAGTCGGCGGACGCGCGGCGGTCGCCCCGGGGACACGCCGCATCGACGGCCATCACGGCGGCGTGTCGGATGGTCTGCGCGTCGAGTCCGTTCTCCACGAGGTATTCCTCGGCCTCGCGCGCCCTGAGAGGCGCCACGCCGAGAGCGCCGAGTGCGAGACGGACATCGAGCGCTCCGCTATCGCGTCCACCCACGGCTGCGGCCGCGCTCGCGATGGCCACGTCCATCCGCTTCCTCCCCACCTTGTGGAAAGCGCCGGTCAGCAGCGGCACGTTCGGGACACGAACGACCGTGATGAGGTCGCCGCGCGTGAAGACCTCCCGGCGCCTCGTGTAGAACGACTCCAGCGGAAACTCCCTCTCCCCGTCCACTGACACTACGCGGAGCACAGCGTCGAGCGCGAGGAGCGCGGGCGGGAGGTCGGTCGGGAAGTGCCACGACACGATATTGCCGCCGACGGTCGCCAGATTCCGTATCGTGTGGTTCGCGACGCCACGCGCCGTCCGCGCAAGGAGCCCACCGGCGACCGCGGCCGCCGCTGCCGATCGTGCGAGGTCTGCGATCCTGGCGCACGCACCGATGGCGAGCGTGCCATCGGATTCCATGGAGATCTCCCGGGCGTCTATCCGGCACGTGTCGACGGCCGTATCGATCGCGGCACCCGCGTGGACGAGGATCGTACCGCCCGAGATGTAGAGTGTGGTGCCTTCGGCGTCCGCGTAGGCCCGGACCGCCTCCTCCGGCGAGCGCGGCTGAATGAGCTGCTTGAGCGTCGACATCGCGTCCCTTTCGATCAGCTGAACCATTGACCATATTGCAGGATACTCCACGCGCCCCGGGCATTCAAGCTCACGACCCGCTCACTTGACAATGTGAAGCATTGCTGATAATATCCATGAGAGTTCCCATGCATAGTACGCGCTGGCGCGACGACCTGCGCCCACGCCGTCCACATCCCCGAGTGCGGCCCCGAGGCCGCGTGGAGGTTGCCGATGAACCGCCGCGGAATCTTCGCATGTATCGTATGTCTGCTGGCCATTCTTCTCCTTGCTCCCCTCTCATCAGACGCCGTGACGCACTACGTCCATCAGGGCGGCGGCGGTGACTTCACCGCGATCAAGAATGCGGTATCGGCCGCGTCGCCCGGCGACACGGTCCTCGTTGCCGCAGGCACCTACTCGGGGATCGCGAACACCGACATCGACTTCGCAGGCAAGAACCTCGTCGTCGTCTCTGAGAGCGGACCCGATGTCACCATC
>CAZNHF010000329.1:0-1959 GCA_964572375.1 uncultured bacterium
CGAAGCTCATGCTCGATCTGGTGACGGCGTTCCTGTTCGCCCGCCGGCATGTTCCTATCGGCTATGAAGAACGCGTCCGTCTTTTCATTGATGACTACTGCGAGCGCGCGGAGTTCGGGGCACTTGCCGAAGAGGCCGACCCGTTCATCGAGGAGCTGCCGCTCTGGGCCGCCTTCAAGACGACGGGCGACGCCGGGGCGCTCCGCGCCGCGCTCCCCGAGAACGTCCTGGCCGGGGCCCACGCAGCGCCGTTCGCCATGGTCATGTGGAAGCGGGTTCTCGGCGACGCGCTCTGTGAGGATCTGTCACTCGCTTCGCTCCCCGAGGCTCTCGATCGCCTGGCTGCGCTCGAAGGGCCGGCGCGAAGCCTCGTTCGTTCCGTCAAGACGCTCAGAAGCGGCAGAAGGCGAGCGATCTTCCCCGCTGGAATCGTCCTGCAGGGTGCGCTCCGCGCATCCCCGGTGGCACGGGCCTACCTGACCGGACTCCTGCTCTTCTTCTCCGGGTTCGGAGGCGCTGCCTCGAACATCACCGACCTCGAGGAGCACGAACACCATGCGGGTCCGATCGGCGGCCCCACGCTCAACGGGTCGCGCGAGTGGACTCGGGCCGCGCTCGCGCGGTATGCTCCTTTCTCACTGCCCACAGACTTCCCATCGATGACGGACGGGGAGATGAGACAGGTCCTTCTCTCCCGCCTCGCGCGGTTCCACAACGAGATCCTGCTGGGGAGAATCCCGGCGGACGACGGCGCCGGGGCCTCAAGCGACGAGGGTTCAACCGAAGTGAAGGCTGACTGATGCGCGCTGACAGAATCGCACTCGTGTTCTTCGTGGACGCGCTCGGTTGGGAGGTCGTACGCGACTGCGACTGCTTTGCGTCCATCGCGCCGCATCGCTGGCGGCAGCGGACGGTTCTCGGGTACAGCTGCGCCGCGCAGCCGACGATCCTCACCGGCAAAATGCCCTCGGAGCATGGACACTGGGGCATGTTCTACCGCGCCGGACGCTCGGAGATGAGTTCCCTCCGCGCATTCGGCCTGCTTCCGTCGAAGATATCGGGTCATCCGCGGTTCCGGCGTCAGGTGCTCAAGTGGCACCAGCGGCAGAGCGGGTTCAGCGGCTATTACAACCTGTATCGCATACCGTGGCGCTTGTTCGGCGAATTCGACCTCATCGAGAAGCGCGACATCTACGCGCCGGGCGCGTTCGTCGCCACCGACGCGGCGGGGCCCGCGCGCATGCCGGATGCACCGCGCGTTGTCGCCTCCATCTTCGACGAACTCGGCGAGCGCGGCATCCCGTGGCGCTCCTGGTCGTGGAAGGACGGGTTCAACCAGAGCTTCGCTGAACTCGAGGCCTCGTTCCATGAAGATGACCGCCCGGCCTTCGTGCTCCACTACACGCCGTACATCGACGGGTTTCTCCATGGGCACGTGGGCGACGCGGAAGCTGTCGCGGGGGCTGTACGGAAGGTCGAAACGAAGATCCTCCACGCTGTCGAGACGGCGCGGGCCGTCTACGATCACGTCGATGTCGTCATCTTCTCGGATCACGGGATGGCGAAGGTGACCGGCGCTTACGACGTCATGGCTGCGGTCGCGCGGCTCGGTCTTCGCGAGGGCCGTGACTATCACGTCTTCTACGACTCGACGATGGCGCGGTTCTGGTTCGAGAACACGCGTGCAGAGGATGCGGTCAGGGCGGCGCTCGGCCAGCTCGACTGCGGAAACTTCCTGACGGATGACGATCTCAGGCGAGAGGGAATCTATTTCGAAGATCATCGGTTCGGAGAGTCCGTGTTCCTAATGCGGCCGACGAAGCTGATCGTGCCGAGCTTCATGGGCCGGACGGCGCCATGCGGGATGCACGGGTTCAGCCCGGAGCATAAGGACTCATACGCCGTGCTCATGTCGAGCTTCGATGTGACCCCGGCGCCCACGCACATCCGTGACTCGTT
>CAZNHF010000330.1:0-1953 GCA_964572375.1 uncultured bacterium
CGAGGCACGGAGGACGAAGCGACGCGTCCTGGCGGGTGGACTGGGATACGAAGATGCGATCGTCAACGCGGTTCTCCGACTCGTGTGGTCAATCAGGCAGGGATGGACCAACGTCCAGATCGAGACCGCCCACCTGGCTTCCAAGTACGAGCAGCAGAAGGCTGTTGCCAAGCACAGAGGCGTAACAGAGGCGTCGGTCAGCAAAGCTCTGAGGGCCTGTCGATTCGATGCGGTGTGTGAAGGCGAACGCATCGTCGCGGAGTTGTTGTCCCGCGCCTTGGTGTGCCCATGATGTGGACATCGCGCGTGTGGCGATAGGGGATCAGTGATGCATCACGTGGCCGACAGCATCCAGATGGCGATGGCTGGTACTCCCGGGAGGATCCTGATCCTTCTCCTGGCGAGTCATGTCATTGGGGACTTCCTGTTTCAGACGGAGGCCCTGGCATCGCGGAAGCGCGAGCATGGGGGCTTGATGCTCCTGCATGGCGTTCTCGTGCTGGTAGCCCACTGGCTCGTTCTGTGGCCGTACCTGTCGGCTCAACTCATCGGCTGGACATGTGTCATTGCCGGGGCTCATGTCGCACAGGACTCGTTGCGGGGACGCGGCGTTTGGCCCGAAGGACTTCGAGGACTCTGTCTTGATCAGCTGGTTCATATCCTGATAGCCGTGGTTGTTTGGGGTGCGTTGTTCGTTTCAGGGGCGCTTGGTGAGCTTGGATTCGTGTGGGGCGTGGCGGGTGCTCCGCTGCATCTGGCAGTCGTGGTCATTGCCTCCGGCTATGCCGTCTGCTGGACGGGTGGGGCGACCATCGTGGCTACACTGCTCAATGACCAAGGCCTCGGTGGCCCCGACGGAGCGCAGGTTGGGAGAGCGATCGGCATTGCCGAGCGAGTAGCGGTCTTCACGCTTGGCATGGTTGGGCAGTGGGTGGCCGTCGGACTCGTGATAGCTGCCAAGTCCATTCGCGCGCCGAGGGACTCCAACGCGGCAGATTACTACCTGCTCGGGACACTGGTCAGTGTCCTTCTTGCAGTCCTGGCCGCCCTCGCAGTACGCACTCTGCTTGGAAGCTAGCGGAGGCGAGCAACGCAGGAACTGACCGAGGAACGTATCTGGAGGGAACATGCTGCTGGCAATCGACGTGGGCAACACGAACATGGTTTTCGGATTCCTGCGAGGCGGGAAGGTTCTGTCGAGCTGGCGCATCAGCACGCACCGCGACCGCACGGCGGATGAATACTGGCTTCTGGTCCATCAGCTTTGCGAGCAGGCGTGCGCCGGGATCGAGGAGATATCGGGCGTCGTGATCTGCTCGGTCGTCCCGCCGATCACCGGTGCACTCGAGCAGATGTCGCGCGAGATGCTCAAGCTCCCGCCTGTCATCGTTCGCTCGGACCTCGAACTCGACATCATCATAGACTACTACGATCCCACGGAGGTCGGGGCGGACCGGCTCGCGAACGCCGTCGCCGTCCGGAAGATCACCCGGAAGGCGGCGATCGTCGTCGACTTCGGGACCGCCACGACGTTCGACGTGATCACGGCGAAGGGTCACTACGCGGGAGGAGCCATCGCTCCCGGGGTGATGACATCGAGCGAGAACCTCTTCAGGCGGGCCGCGCTCCTTCACGGGGTCAGGATGGACGCGCCCGAGTCGGCGATCGGCCGGTCCACCGATGAATCGCTCCGCGCCGGCATCATCTTCGGCGCGGCCGGACAGGTCGACGCCATCGTGAGACGGCTCTCGGCTGAGATGGGGGAGAAGCCCCTCGTACTCGCGACCGGCGGGCTGGCTGCCACGATCGCTCCGCTGTCGGAGACCATCGACCGCATCGAGCCGGACCTTACGCTCATGGGCCTGGCCATCATCTATGAGAAGGTGACCGAGCAGTAAGATTCCCGCGAAAAACCCCTTGCACCCCTCAAGCGCTTCGGTTAGATTAGCACTC
>CAZNHF010000331.1:0-1949 GCA_964572375.1 uncultured bacterium
AATACCTGCTGCTCCACGGCTGTCCTCCTAGAAGTTGCGTATGATCTCATCGCCCCTGGAGGCGAGGATTAGCTTGAGCTGGTCGATGATGTCGTCCTCGGTGGGAACGCCGCCGGCGGTCCGGCCGTGCAGGTGCACGCGCGACTTGCCGCAGGTCGCCAGACGCACATCTTCGACCATCTGCCCGAGGCTCATCTCGACCGTGAGGAAGTTCTCGACGCGGTCGGCCAGAGCGTTGAGCGGCTTGTTCGGGAACGGCCAGAGCGTGATCGGCCGGAACATCCCGACCTGGATGCCCTCGGCACGCGCTTTGATCATCGCTGCCTTCGCCACTCGGGCCGACGTTCCGTATGCGACCATGACGATCTCGGCATCGTCGGTCATCGTCTCCTCGAAGCGAACCTCGTTCGCCTCGATCTTCTCGTACTTCCTCTGCAGATGAAGATTGTGCGCCTCGAGTTTGCCTTCGCCCAGGTGCACCGAAGTCACCCAGATTGGTTCCTGCGTCGCCGGGTCTCCCAGCTGCCACGGCTTCTTGCTCGGCAGATCGCCGGGGTCCACGTACTTCGTGAGGACGAGCGGCTCCATCATCTGACCAAGAATGCCGTCGGTCGCGATCATCGTCGGATTCCGGTACCGGTCGGCGACATCGAAGCCCAGGAGCGTGTAGTCGTAGAGCTCCTGAACGTTACTCGGCGCATACACGAGCGTGCGGTAGTCGCCGTGTCCGCCGCCTCGGGTGCACTGGAAGTAGTCCGCCTGGGACGGCGCGATGTTGCCGAGTCCCGGGCCTCCGCGCATCACATTGACGAAGAAGATCGGCAGCTCCGCGCCCGCGAGATAGCTGATGCCCTCCTGCTTCAGACTGATTCCCGGCCCGGAGGAGGATGTCATCGTCCGCACGCCGACCGCCGCCGCCCCGTAGCACATGTTGATGGCCGCAATCTCGCTCTCGCTCTGGATGAACACCCGTCCCTCTTCGATCATCCTCTTCGACATGTATGCGGTGAGCTCGTTCTGCGGCGTGATGGGGTATCCGAAGTAGCACTGGCAGCCCGCCTGCACGGCGGCCTCACCGATGGCTTCGTTACCCTTCATCAGGACCCTATCGCTCATACCGTGAGCTCCTTGCTGTGGGCCGGCCTGAAGGTCGACACAACGACCTGAAGCCCGGCGCGTCGGTCTACCTGTAGACCCTAATGACCAGATCAGGACACATGATGGCGCAGAACGCGCAGCCCGTGCACTTGTCAGGGTCAAACGTCTCGACCGGATGGGCCCCCATCTTGTTGAATCCACCGGCCGGTCTGAGGATCTTCTGCGGGCACGACTCGATGCAGTAGCCGCAGCCTTTGCATCGATCCACGTCGATCTCTATTCTCGGCACTCCTAACCTCCTTGGCGATCGGGTTAGATGTGACTTCGATTCGTCTCCAGCCCCATTACAGTATCACGCTGATGTCAGCTCTCCAAGGGCTTTTGCTCGCCCCAGGGGAAGACAGCAACAGCGCGCTGGGAGTGCGGATTCGCCAAGAGTCCGGCATCGCGGCCGGTGGTGACACCTATCCTTTTGATGAGGTCGATGGCCCCGGGATGCATTTCTGTGGGAGGATGAATGAGCCGTATTCGCCAGCGTGTGCTCCGGCGAGCGGCCGTGATCCCGGTGACGCCGGCTCTCGCGACGGCGGCGAGGGCTCTCGGCGAGTCCGCGCCTTCCCGGTCGGTCACGAGAATCGCGACCTCGTCGGGATCGAGATCGGAGCCCGCGGCTCCGGACGGCACAAAGGCGTGATGATGTTTGTTCGGATTGAGGAAGATGTTGGTACGACTGATGGCGACCTCGACGACCGCTTTCGCATCCTCAGCGCTCGGAGCGTCGTCCTAGAGTTACCAGACGGTCTCCTTCACGAGTCCGGCGACGGTGTCGGCTAGCACCTTCTTCGCACGGA
>CAZNHF010000332.1:0-1944 GCA_964572375.1 uncultured bacterium
CTCCAGCCGACTCTGCTGAACGTCGTTTGCTGGCTGCGTGTCAGTACTTCTTGATCGAGTATGGTGCGGGGGCTATACTCACAAATTCATCCACAAGCCGGGCCGGCAGGGCGCCGTCCCGGCTCATCGTGCAGGGCGTCCACAGAACGGCGGGCGCGGGGCGACTGAGAGACACGACATGTGGCACGACCACGACACTCTCGATGACGAGAAAGAGGTACGGCGACTCCCGCTCAAGGCGATGCTCGTGCGCATCGTGCCGATGTTCCGGCCGCATCATCGTCAGCTCGCTATCGCAACCTTCCTTCTGCTTGTCTCGGTCGCGGCGATGCTCGCGGGGCCCCTGATCATCAGGCAGGTCCTCGACACGAGCATCCCCGCCGGCGACCGCGCCGGCGTGCTCTGGCGCGGCGTCGCGTATGCCGGGCTCTTCGCGCTCGGGATGGTGGCGGCGTACATCCAGGTCGTCATCGTCGCGCGTATAGGACTTTCGATCATCACGGAGCTCAGGCTCCAGCTCTTCGCGCACCTGATGCAGCTGTCGATGGCGTACTTCGACCAGAACCCGTCGGGCAAGCTCATGGCGAGGGTCGAGAGCGACGTCGAGCGGCTTCGCGCGCTCTTCTCCGACGTGGCGCTGGCGCTCCTTCGGAACGTCGTGCTGCTGGGCGGGACGCTCGCTGTCATGATCGCCGCGAACGCGCGCGTGACGCTCACCATCATCATCATTATGAGTCCGGTCGTCTTCTCGACGTACTTCTTCCTCAAGTACATCAGGCGGGCGTTCGGCACCATCCGGAAGCTATATGCGCGCATCTCGGCGTTCCTCGCCGAGTACGTCCAGGGTGTCCCGATCCTCCAGATCTTCGGGTACACCGAGATGGCACAGATGGACCTCGCACGCCGGAACGCCGAGAAGTACTCGAGAGAGGTGCGCGTCTTCTTCAGAGAGTATGCGTTCTGGGGGTTCTTCACGTCCTTCGAGATCATCGCGGTGATGGTCATCATCTACGTCGGCGCGCGTCACCTGTTCGGCGTTGCGATGACCGTCGGCACGCTCGTGATGTTCATCGAGTACACGCGCAGGCTGTTCTGGCCGCTCGTGGCGTTCAGCGAGCAGCTCGACTTCATCCAGCGCGCATTCGCGTCAGCCGACCGGGTGTTCGGCATTCTCGATACGCCCTCGCGCACGCCGGATGACCCTGACGCGAGCGACGACATCCCGCGTGAGTGGAACGAGATCGCGTTCGAGGATGTGGGGCTCACGTACGACGGCGGGGCGCGTGCGCTGGATGGGATGACCTTCAGCATCCGGCGGGGCGAGAAGATCGCGCTCGTGGGGCTCTCGGGCGGCGGCAAGACGTCCGTGACCAGCGCGCTTCTGAGATACTACGAGCCGACCGACGGCCGGATCACGATGGACGGCGTGGACATCCGCAAGTACCAGCAGCAGGAGTGGCGTCGCAGGATCGGTCTGGTCCTCCAGGATATCCACCTGTTCCCGGGGACGCTCGAGGACAACATGCGTGTGCTTCGGGAGGATATTCCCAAGGACGCGCTCGAGCGCGCGGTCGCGACGGTGCAGGCCACGACGATGGTCGAGCGGCTGTCGGACGGATACGACACGGAGCTCTCCGAGGGCGGCGCGAACCTCTCGATGGGGGAGCGGCAGCTCCTCTGCTTCGCGCGCGCCATCGTGGACGACCCGGACATACTCATTCTCGACGAGGCGACCTCGTCGGTCGACCCGGTGACCGAGCAGCGGCTTCAGGACGCGCTCGATCACCTGCTCGAGGGACGGACGTCGATTATCGTCGCGCACAGACTGGCGACCATAACGAAGGTCGACCGCATTCTCGTTCTGCACGAGGGGCGGCTCGTCGAGGAGGGCTCGCATCAGGAGCTCTACGCGCGGGGCGGCGTCTACCGCGACCTCTTCGACCT
>CAZNHF010000333.1:0-1942 GCA_964572375.1 uncultured bacterium
AAGCGCCAAACCTGCTCATCGAGGTATGTAGATGACCGACAAAGCAGACAGCAAGCCGAGCGGGACCCGCAAGAGGACCGTGTCGAGGAGCGCCAGCTCGTCGTCGCGGGGCAGCAACGGTACGTCGAGAAGCTCGTCGAGCGGCAAAGCCTCCTCTCTTGCCAGGGCGGCCTCGTCCACCAGGGCATCGTCCACCAGGGTCTCGTCAACCAGCAGAGCCCCCTCAACCAGGGCCTCGTCCACGACGCGCGCTGCGGCGAGCGCTGCAGCGAGCGCGGCGACGGCGATCGTGGCCAAGATTGCCGCGAGCGAAGCCGAGGTTGCGGCAACCGAGGCCAAGACTGCCGCGAGTGAGGCCGAGGCTGCCGCGAGTGAGGCCGAGGCCAACGGGAGCAAGGCCAAGGCCAACGGGAGCAAGGCCAAGGCGGACGGGATCGAGGCAAAGGCGGACGGGAGCGAGGCAAAGGCCGACGGGAGCGAGGCAAAGGCTGCCGCGGGCACAGGGACCAGCGAGAACCTGAACATGGGTGAGCTCAAGCAGCGGACCATCCGCGAGCTCATCACCTACGCCGAGGCGCTGGGCGTCGAAGGCGTCTCGAGCCTCCGCAAGCAGGACCTCATCTTCAAGATCCTCGAGGGGCAGACGCAGCGGAACGGTCTCATTTTCAGCGAGGGCGTTCTCGAGATCCTGCCCGACGGATATGGGTTCCTCCGCTCGCCGGGCTACAACTACCTGCCGGGACCGGACGACATCTACGTCTCGCCCTCGCAGATCAAGCGGTTCGATCTTCGGAAGGGCGACGTCGTCTCGGGTCAGGTCCGCCCGCCGAAGGAGAACGAGCGCTACTTCGCGCTTCTCCGCGTCGAGGCGGTCAACTACGAGAATCCCGAGCAGGCGAAGAAGAAGATCCTGTTCGAGAATCTCACGCCGCTGCACCCGCACGACCGGCTGAACCTCGAGATGGATCCGGACGACATGACGACGCGTATCATCGACCTCATGTCGCCGATCGGCAAGGGGCAGCGAGGTCTCATCGTATCACCGCCACGTGCAGGCAAGACCGTTGTACTGCAGAAGATCGCCAACAGCATCACAACCAACCATCCGGACGTCGTCCTCATCGTGCTGCTCATCGACGAGCGGCCCGAGGAGGTCACGGACATGGCCCGGTCGGTCAACGGCGAGGTCATCAGCTCGACCTTCGACGAGCCGCCGGAGCGCCACGTCCAGGTCGCCGACATGGTCATCGAGAAGGCGAAGCGTCTGGTGGAGCACGAGAAGGACGTCGTGATCCTACTCGACTCGATCACGAGGCTGGCGCGGGCGCACAACACGGTCGTCCCGCACAGCGGCAAGATCCTCACCGGCGGCGTCGACTCGAACGCGCTCCAGCGGCCGAAGCGGTTCTTCGGCGCGGCGAGGAATATCGAGGACGCCGGGAGCCTCACCATCATCGCGACCGCTCTGATCGACACCGGGTCGAGGATGGATGAAGTCATCTTTGAGGAGTTCAAAGGCACGGGCAATATGGAGCTTGTGCTCGACCGCAGGCTGACCGACCGTCGCATCTTCCCGTCGATCGATATCCTGAAGTCGGGAACGCGGAAGGAAGAGCGCCTGCTTTCGAAGGAGACCATCAACCGGCTGTGGATCCTCAGGAAGTTCCTGAGCGAGCAGACGCCGGTTGGTGCGATGGAGTTCCTGTTGGACAAGATGCGTCAAACGAAGACGAACCAGGAGTTTCTGGATTCGATGAGCGCGTTCTAGCGGACCGCCCTCTGGGCATTGCCGGGTCCCGGCAGCGTGCACGACAAGCAGCGTGAGACGAAACAAACGAGAGAGCCACTGGAGGACAGGCGAACATGAAGAAGGACATCCATCCCGATTACCAGGAGTGCACCGTGAAGTGCGTCTGCGGGAACGAGTTCACGACCCGCTCGA
>CAZNHF010000334.1:0-1888 GCA_964572375.1 uncultured bacterium
GGACTCCCGCACGGGCGCAAGCCGTTCCGCGAGTTGTGCTATGACATTCGACTCCTTCCCGTTACGCCAATCGGCCGGAACATCCTCATCGGACTGCTCGCGGCGGCCCTCACATTGGGCGGCATCCTCATCGCCGCGCTCCTGACAAAGCACTTCGTGCTCGACTGGAGCCTCGTGCCCGCCCTGCGATGGGTGAAGGGGCTGACCCGCGGCATCTGGGAAGAGGTGTTCTTCCGGGGGACCGCGCTCGCCATCCTCATCCGGCTGTACGGCACGCGGAAGGGCGTCATCTGGACGACCTTCATCTTCGCCGTCGTGCACCTCAACGCAATGAACCTGACCATCGAGCACGTCGTCGACGTCATCAGCATCTTCTTCATGGGGCTCGCGTTCGCCTACATCGTCCTCAAGACGGGTTCGCTTCTTCCCGCGATCATCTTTCACTACGTCCACGACATCTTCGTGATGCTCGTGCAGAACACGCCGGGCGCCAATCCGCTCCAGGCGTCGGTTCTCCTCTACGCACTTCTGTGGGCCGCGCTGGCGATCGGCGCGATGCTCACGAAGTACATCGTCGAACACTGGCCCGGGCCGGAAGGAGAGCTCGCATGAAACTCGTGCTCTGTCTTGTCGTGATGATAGCGGCTCTCGCGCCGCAGTGTCTGGCGGAGGAGACGCCTGAGGCGATCACGCTCGAGACACTTCCGCCCTCGGTCGTACAGACCGTGCCGGTGTGCGGAGACAACGACGTGGATCCTGCTCTCGGTGAGATCTCGGTGACGTTCAGCAAGGACATGAAGACGACCGGTCACTGCTGGTCTTGGTGTTACGTGCGGGAGGATACATTCCCCGCGCTCAACGGCGAGACGGAGTTCCTCGGCGACCACCGGACCTGCGTGCTCCACGTTGCGCTCGAACCCGAGACGACCTACGCCATCTGGGTCAACGTGGACCAGTTCCAGTCGTTCCAGGACCCGGACGGGCACCCGGCGGTCCCATATCTCCTGGCTTTTGAGACAGGACCGCGGCGAGCGGCAGCGGAGTAGCCACGAGGGAATGACGTGGGAGCTGCAATCCCCGAGTCAACATCGTCTGGTCCGGCTGAACCCGGATCGTTGAGCCGAATGGAAACGGAGCCATTGCCAATAGGGAGGATCGTGTGACCGACGAGAGAACCAGGGTCGAGGAATTCGAAGTAACAGGGGAGAAGGTCATTGAGACCGTCAAGGAGCTTGTTCACCAGGGCAACATCCGTCGAATCATCATCAAGAACTCCGAAGGCAGGTCTCTCATCGAGATCCCGGTCACGCTTGGTGTCGTTGGGGCGATACTGGCCATACAGCTGGCGGCCCTCGGAGCTCTGGCAGCGCTCGTGACCAAGTGCACGATCGCGGTCGAGAGGATCGAGGAGTGAGGGGGAATTGCTGGGACATCAAGGAAGCGTGCCCGTTCAAGGGCACCGATCCGGCCAAATCAGCGTGCCCGGTCTTCGCCGCGCAGACCGTATGCTGGATGTTCGAGTGGGCGAGTTTCTACAAGGCGATGCCCGGCGGCCTTGAGAAGCATGAGTGGAAGCGCATGATGCTCGAAGGGTGCGCGGAGTGTGAGATGCGCGAGCTACACGCTCGGGAAGTGGACGCGTTCCTCGTGGAGCTTCGAGACCTGTAGCGAGCGGCGACGAGGCTCTGCACGCGGGAAGGTAGACCAGTGAAGACGAACTGGAAGAGTATAGCTCTCTACTACGCAATTGCAGTCGCTCTGGCCGCCCCGTTCAGATTAGAGGCGTTGCGTCCGGGTTGGTTTGAGTCGCTGCCGATCTTCGCGAAGGCAATACTGGAAGGTTATGGTCCGGCCATCGGAGCCGTGATCGCAATGGTCGCCTTTCGGA
>CAZNHF010000335.1:0-1872 GCA_964572375.1 uncultured bacterium
AGTGCTCCTTACCCCTCTACCCGAGGACCAGCTGAATGTACTCAGTGCCGTTCATAAGCGCGTCGCGGGCCGGCTCCAGGATACGACTCCCGATGATCGGGTAGAGGAGCCCGAATCCGACACAGACTATCGCCAGGATGATGAGCGGCACGTACATGAGCGCCGGAACCTCTCTGGCCTTCGCGACCAGCTTCGTCACCGACCCGAAGATAATCTCCCTCTGCACCTTCACGTAGTACGCAAGCGTAACGAACGCGAAGGCCACGGCGATCGCGGCGATGGCGTAGTGCCCTGCCTTGATCGTCGCGATGATGATGATGAGCTTGCTCCAGAAGCCGCTGAACGGCGGCACGCCGGCGATGGAGAGCGTCCCGAGACTGATCGTCCAGGACGTGATCGGCATCGTCTCCCTGAGGCCCCCGAGCTGCTTCATGTCCCTCGTCCCGGTCGCGTGCTGCACCGCACCCGAACTGAGGAACAGGAGGGACTTGAACGCCGCGTGGTTGATCAGATGGAACAGCCCGCCCAGGATCGCGAGACCCGCCACCGCAAGCGAACCGCCGGTCGCCATGACCCTGGCGCCGACACCGATACCGAGCATGATGTAGCCGACCTGACCGATCGAGCTGTAGGCCAGGAGCCGCTTGTAGTCCCACTGTCCGATGGCCATGATGCCGCCGAGCACGATCGAGAGCACCGCGAACGCTATCATCGAATCCGCAAAGATGACGCTCCCCTCGGCTCCCGAGGCCACACCGAAGACATGGAAGAAGATGCGGCAGATCGCGTAGACGCCGAGGCTCTTGATGACGACGCCCGAGAGCATCGCCGATACCGGCGCGGGCGCTGACGGATGCGCATCGGGCAGCCAGGCGTGGAACGGAACCAGCGCGGCCTTGAGCCCGAAGCCCATCAGGAACATGGCCCCCGCCAGGAGCAGCGCGGGGTTCATGTTGGTCCCGAAGCGTATCGTTATCTCACGGGCAACGTCCGCCATGTTGAGCGAACCGGTTACCGCGTAGACCGTTCCGATCGCGAAGAGCAGCATCACCGAGGCGACGCTTCCGAGGATAAGGTACTTGAACCCCGCCTCGAGCTCCTCCGCGCCGACGCCGAACGCGACCAGCGCGTACGACGCGATCGATGCGATCTCAAGGAACACGTAGATGTTGAAGAGGTCGCCAGACAGGACCACCCCGTTCATCCCGGCGACCATCAGCATGAAGAGCGCGTAGTACTTCACGAGCCCGGTGTATGCCTGCATGTACTTGAGCGAGAAGATGATGCTCAGGAACGCCACAACATTGATCGCGATGAGCAGAAGCGTGGAGAGCCCGTCGCTCACCATCGCGATGCCGACGGGCGGAGCCCAGCCTCCCATGTGATACACGGATGCGGGGGCACCTGTCTGCGCGATCGCCATGATAGCCAGGATCGCTGTACAGAGTGGCGCGAGGACCTCCCCGCTCTTCTTCCACCAAGTCCCGAGCATCGGAATGATGAAAGCTGCCGCCAGCGGGATCGCGACAAAGAGAGGTACAGGGTTCATTGGCTATCCCCTCAGCTTGCTGATAACGGACATGTCAAAAGTGCCGTGCTTCTCGTAGAGCCTGATGCACATCGCGACCATCAGCGACATGACGCCGAGGCCGATAACGATCGATGTGAGAACCAGCGCCTGCGGCAGAGGGTCCACGAACTTCTCGAGCGTCGAGACGGGCATGCCGCGCTCGATGATCGGCGCAACGCCACCCGTCTTGTAGCCGATGATGATCAGGTAGAGGTTCACGGCATAGTCCATGATCACGATGCCGAGGACCTTCTTCACAATGTTCTTCTTCGCCACGAGGCAGTAGAGCCCCATCGTAAGAA
>CAZNHF010000336.1:0-1859 GCA_964572375.1 uncultured bacterium
CGCGGTACTCGCGGCTCGCCCGAATATCCGCGATCGGCGCGGTCTCCTCGGCAACGAGCCTCTTCGCTTCCTCGATGAGCGAGTCGCTCAACTCCGCGCCCGTGAGCAGCGCCTGGATCTTCGGAGCCCGCACCGGAGTGGCCGCGACCGCACCGAAGGCGACGCGGTAGCTGCCGTCGCCGAGCGCCAGAACCGCGACGCTTGCCTGCGCAAGATCCTCCCCGCGGTAGCGGCGGAGCTTGACGTACGCCCCGCCATGCCCCGCCCGGAGCGCGGGAAACGTCACGGACGTCACGAGCTCAGTCGCGTCCAACGACGTCGTTTTCGGTCCCGTGAACCAGTCGGCGATCGGGATGACGCGCTCACCGCCCGGGCCGATGACATGAACGCCCGCGTCGTGCACGAGTAGAACGGTTCCGCTGTCGCACGACGGAACCGCCGAGCAGATGTTCCCCGCGACCGTTGCCCGGTTCCTCACACCGACCGACGCGACGTTCACGGCCATCTCGTGGAGGAGCGGCGCGTGTTCGAGCACGGCCTCCGACTCGATGATCTCGGTGAATGTTGTGAGCGCTCCGAGCCGGACGACATCGGGACCGCACGTCAATGCGCGGAGTTCCTCGATCGCCTTGATGTCGATGACGATGTCGGGCTTGAGGTTCCCGTCCCTGAGCGCGGCGACGACGTCCGTCCCGCCGGCAAGCACACGGGCGCCGGCCCCGTGCTTCTCCAGGAGCCCGAGAGCCTCCTCGATCGTCCCGGGTCTTGCGTACTCGAGCTCATGTGCTATCGGCATGCGTTTCTCCTTCGACTACTTCGGCGGGAGCATCGCGACGATACGGCACATCGACGACTCGAGCTCGATACCGCGAAGCGGGAAGCATCCGATCCAGCACCTCTGGTTCTTGATCTTGTCGATGTCGCCGCCGAGGTTCTCGGCGTGGACGAGCTTCTTCGGGAAGAGCTTGAGGTGCATCACCTGGTAGTAGATCTCAGGCGGGAACATCTCGTCCCAGCTCTTGCCGTAGTCGGCCCTGAGCTTGGCCTCGGCCTTCTCGAACAGGCCCGGGTGCCAGTCCTTGATAATGGTGTTCATCGGATGATCGGCGCTGCCGCAGTCGACGCCGATCCACTTGAGCTTCATGGCGAGCGCCCACTTGTGGAACTCCGGATCCGGCCCCGGGTGCTTGACGAAGTACCGGATCTCATCCGAGCCCTTCTGGTCCCACGCGTACCGGTGATAGCCCGTGTTGATGATGAGGATGTCGCCCTTCTGGACGTCGACCCTGCTCGTGATCATCTCGGGCGAGTAGAGACTGTAGTCGGACACCTCGTCGGAGATGTCGACGACCACGCCGGGGCCGATCCATTCTGCGAGCGGGACCTGCCCGATCGCGCGACCGCTCGCGTGGAAGTGGATCTCGCCGTCCATGTGCGTGCCGACGTGATTGCTCGTCGTGATGATCTGACCGTTCGCCCCCTGCCCCATGTGGGCGCCCGCGATCCGCTTGAAGTACTGGATCCCGAGCGGCATGTAGCTCGGCCACGGCGGCGTGTGGATCGAGAGCGGCTGTGTCAGATCGTAGACCCTGGTCTTGTCCATGAAATCGAGGAACTTCTTGATGTCCATGCTGCGCCCCCCTGATGAAGACCTCATGTGTCTCTGTATGAATGGATTCCGGCTTGCCCGCCGGCCGTCTACTTCGCCAGCCGCGCGGCCAGTCCTTCGTATGCCTTTGTGAACGGTTCGGCCGACGCGCTCAGAACGCCCGCCCCGACCTGCCCGACACCGGGTTCGCGATGAGCGACGCCCGTGTCGATGAACGGAAGGATGTTCTTCGCGACGACCTTGACCACAT
>CAZNHF010000337.1:0-1856 GCA_964572375.1 uncultured bacterium
TCTCCGGCTGGCCGGTCTCGACGATGCTCCGCGGTCATTGGGTCGTCAAAGACCGCGAGCTCGTGGGTTCCCACGAGCTCGGGTCGTTCGTTCATCGCAGCAATGTCTGCCAGCGGCCGGGCCACCGGTCGGGCCAGGAGTAGGTCGGTTCATCGGCGGTGTCGGGAGCGTCCCGCCCGACTCTCGCCACGCTCTCATCCTGCATGCCGTCGTCTACTTCAGCAGCACCGCCTTCGCGCTCCGCTCGCCGAACTCCGTCGTTAGCCGGACGAAGTACACGCCGGTCGCAACATCGTGTCCCGCCGCGTCGTGTCCGAGCCAGACGATCTCGTGGTCACCCGGTGTTCTGATTCCGGCGTCGAGCACCGCGACCCGGCGTCCACTGACGTCGTAGACGGCCAGCTCGACCTCGGACGCGGTCGGCAGATGATACGACAGAACCGTCTTCGGGTTGAAGGGATTCGGGAAGCACGAGAGCCCAAGCCCGCGCGCATCGGTGTCGACGACGCCGGTGCCGGCCGACGTCATCTGCGGCTGGACCGCGATGACGTTGGCGTTCGTCCCACCGACGACAGTGAACGAGTCCTTGAGCGTGTTGTCAGAGAGCTGGATCACGAAGACCTTCGTCACAGATGACAGGAGCGTCCCGCCGGCGACGAACGCGTATCCTTCGGAGTCGAGGATGTCGACGTCGCGCGGGTCCGCGTAGGCCTCGAGCTGGATGATCGTCGTGGACCAGTCGCTGGTGTCGATGATGTAGACGTTCGAATCGTCCTCGCACGCGACGACGAGCTTGGAGCCGTCCTCGGTCACGTCGATACCCCACGGGTCGTCGCCGACGGGGACCGTCGTGTGCACTGTGAGCGTGGCCTGCTCGACGACGTGGACGACGTCCGTTCCGCGGTCCGTGACGTAGATGTACTCGCCGTCGGGATCGACCACCAGCTGCCAGAGGCTGGTGCCGATATCGACCGAGCTCTTGATCGAGAGACCGTCCGACGCGAGTTCGAAGAGCGTGTCGTCGTACCAGTCGGCCGCGTAGATCTTCTGACTGACCGGGTCGAGCGCAAGCTGGCCCGGGCTGTCGTATGTTCCGCCTGCGCCGGTCGTGACGAGCAGGCTGTCGACGACCGCGTACGTCCCCGTGTCGATGATGGCCACGTAGTCCTGGTCCCGGCTGCTCACGAGCGCGTGGAGGCCGTCGTCTGTGAAGACGACGGAGTTCGGATACTCCCACACGCCTATGCGGTGCGTGATGGTGTTCGTGTCGACGTCGATGACCACGACACCATCGCCGCTGGCGCCGCAGATCCAGACCTCAGAGCCATCGGGGTGCATCGTGCAGTCGTAGGGGTAGTCGCCCTCGGGGAGGAGGTTGATGGCCGTACCCTGCGCGTATGTCGCGAGGTCAAAGGGAACGGCGGTGTCCGACGTGGTGCAGGCGATGTAACCGGTATCGGCTACCGCTGCGGTGGCAAGCGCCAGGGTGAGAAGAACGGCGAAAGCGAGTATCGATGCTCTCATGGCTGCTCCTCCGTCTGTGGGGCACAGTGGCTCGTCGGCGGTCCCAGGGTGGGGAACGGCGGCGGGGCAGCCGGCGAGCAGTGGCATGATACTACAGCGTACTCATTATATCAGGCGCACGCTGGGTCCGCCAGACTTCTCCTGACGAGCGCTCAGGGGACCCCGGCGGACGACGTGCGGGCGGGCAAAGCGCGCTTCCGCCGGACGGTCCCTTCCTCCGGCCGGGACAGCTTGGCCCGAATCCCGTTGACACAAGCAGAGGCACGGCGTAGAGTTAAAAGCTCCGGAAGTTCCCAATTCAAGGGCGTTTTCCGGATTCTAGACAATGTGTC
>CAZNHF010000338.1:0-1853 GCA_964572375.1 uncultured bacterium
GCAGCCCGACGACCTGCCCCGTTCCCTCCAGGGAGTAGATCGTCTTGACGGACTCACCCTCGTACCTGAGTTCGCGGTACGGACTGTCCTCGACGATGAGAACGTCGTAACTGCGTGCAAGGGCGATGAGCTCCAGGCGACGGCCCTCGGCCATGGTCAAGCCCGCGGGGTTCTGGAAGTCGGGAATCACGTAGATGAACTTGGGCCGCTGCCCGGCATCGCGGAGCTTGCGTAGTTCCTCCTCGAGGAGGTCCATTCTCATACCGCCCTCGTCGAGCGGCACGCCGATCATGCTGGCGCCGTAATTGTGGAACGCGGACAGCCCACCGACGTACGTCGGTCGACCAACGATGACCGGGTCACCGATGTCAATGAAGCACTTCCCAACGAGGTCGAGCGCCTGCTGCGACGCCACCGTCACAACGATGTTGTCCGGCGTGAGCTTCACGCCGTTCTCCCGCTCGTGGTACGCGATCAGCTCATCCTTGAGCTTCGGGTCTCCCTCGGTCGGGCTGTACTGCAGAGCCGTCTTCCCCTCACGCTTGAGCACGACATCGACGATCTCTCTGATCTCGTCGATCGGGAACGCGTTCGGGTCCGGCAGGCCGCCGGCGAAGGAGATTATCTCCGGCCTGCGCGTGAGCTTGAGCAGTTCACGGATCACGGACTTCTTCATCCGCTTTGCGTTCGTCGAAAACAGTCCTTCGAGGTCGTTGACCATTTCGCCTCCCTGCCGGCAACGTGTCAAATCGTACAGGCGGCGGACCGTATGCCACCGCCAAAGGGCCAACATCAGAGGTTATAGCCGTGCAGGACAGGTGTCAAGCGTACGTTGGCGGGGAATTTCCGGACCGAGCGGTACGAATTTCGGTGCTCCATTTGACTTGACCGCATTCCTGTATCATGCTAGGTTTTCGTGAAGGTACTTTTGAGTTCCCTCGATAGTCGTAATGGCAACTCAAGGACACGCGTTCAGATTCGAACCCTCAAGCCACCGTACTTCCCCGCCCGAGGGCGCAAGTGAACCCTCAACCGTGGATGGTCATATGCTGACGAAGAAGGAACTCGGACACAGACTGCGGATGGCCCGCTTCGAGAAAGGCCTGACGCTCAAGGACGTCGCGAAGCTCTCCGGGATGTCCGCAACGCATATCTCAGAAGTCGAACGAGGCAAGACATCACCCACGATCGGAGCGCTGCAGCGGATCACCGGAGCGCTCGGCGAGAACCCGGCGCATTTCGTCCGCGAGGAGAACCTGCCGCGAGTGCTCTACACGCACGCCTCGGACACGGTCACGCACTACAACACGGATGCCAATGGACGCCCGGGGGATTACCGCGTACTCAGCAAGGGCTTGCCCGGAGGCATGTCCCAGGTCTTCGACCGCAGCTTCTCGCCGGGATCGGTCGTCGCGTGGCCACCGAGGATCGGTGAGATGGTCGTCGTCTGCACCGGAGGATCGTCGCGGGTGACGTTCGGTGACGAAGCCTGCCTCCTTAGGGAGGGCGACACGCTCCAGTTCCGCATGGACGAGGGCTTCACGATGGAGACGCTCGGAGACGAACCCGTGACCGGGTTCGCGATCTTCGCGTCACCGGGTCTGTACACCTCGTAGACCCGTCGGGACACCGGCCGTCGGCGGGACGCCGGCGGTGAGAAGGTGAGTCGTACGATCAATCGAAGGAGCAGCTGCAGATGCTCAACAAGGAAGAACTCGGGCGCAGACTCAGAATGGCACGCTTCGAGAAGGGGCTGACCCTCAAGGAAGTCGCGGCGCGCTGCGGCATGTCGGCCACTCACATCTCGGAGGTCGAACGAGGAAAGACCTCACCGACGATCGGCGCGCTCCAGC
>CAZNHF010000339.1:0-1847 GCA_964572375.1 uncultured bacterium
CGCGGTACTCGCGGCTCGCCCGAATATCCGCGATCGGCGCGGTCTCCTCGGCAACAAGCCTCTTCGCTTCCTCGATGAGTGAGTCGCTCAACTCCGCGCCCGTGAGCAGCGTCTCGATCTTCGGAGCCCGCACCGGAGTGGCGGCGACGGCGCCGAAGGCGACGCGGTAGCCACCGTCGCCGAGCGCCAGAACGGCGACGCTTGCCTGCGCAAGGTCCTCCCCGCGGTAGCGGCGGAGCTTGACGTACGCCCCACCATACCCCACCGGGGGCACGGGAAACGTCACGGACGTCACGAGTTCAGCCGCGTCCAACGACGTCTTCTTCGGTTCAGTGAACCAGTCGGCGATCGGGATGACGCGCTCACCGC
Organism: uncultured bacterium; assembly: GCA_964572375.1. Classification (GTDB taxonomy): domain Bacteria; phylum Joyebacterota; class Joyebacteria; order Joyebacterales; family Joyebacteraceae; genus JAPEKQ01. The sequence continues at coordinate 370 of CAZNHF010000339.1, forward strand.
CCGGTCCGATGACATGAACGACGGCGCCGTGCACGAGCAGGACCGTCCCGCTGTCACACGACGGAACCGCCGAGCAGATGTTCCCCGCGACCGTCGCCCGGTTCCTCACACCGACCGACGCGACATTCACGGCCATCTCATGGAGAAGCGGCGCGTGTTCTAGCACGGCCTCCGACTCGATGATCTCGGTGAATGTCGTGAGCGCGCCGAGCCGGACGACATCGGGGCCGCACGTCAACGCACGGAGTTCCTCGATCGCCTTGATATCGATGACGATGTCGGGCTTGAGATTCCCGTCCCTGAGTGCGGGGACGACGTCCGTCCCGCCGGCAAGCACACGGGCGCCGGCCCCGTGCTTCTCCAGGAGCCCGAGAGCCTCCTCGATCGTCCCGGGTCTTGCGTACTCGAGCTCATGTGCTATCGGCATGCGTTTCTCCTTCGACTACTTCGGCGGGAGCATCGCGACGATACGGCACATCGACGACTCGAGCTCGATACCGCGAAGCGGGAAGCATCCGATCCAGCACCTCTGGTTCTTGATCTTGTCGATGTCGCCGCCGAGGTTCTCGGCGTGGACGAGCTTCTTCGGGAAGAGCTTGAGGTGCATCACCTGGTAGTAGATCTCAGGCGGGAACATCTCGTCCCAGCTCTTGCCGTAGTCGGCCCTGAGCTTGGCCTCGGCCTTCTCGAACAGGCCCGGGTGCCAGTCCTTGATAATGGTGTTCATCGGATGATCGGCGCTGCCGCAGTCGACGCCGATCCACTTGAGCTTCATGGCGAGCGCCCACTTGTGGAACTCCGGATCCGGCCCCGGGTGCTTGACGAAGTACCGGATCTCATCCGAGCCCTTCTGGTCCCACGCGTACCGGTGATAGCCCGTGTTGATGATGAGGATGTCGCCCTTCTGGACGTCGACCCTGCTCGTGATCATCTCGGGCGAGTAGAGACTGTAGTCGGACACCTCGTCGGAGATGTCGACGACCACGCCGGGGCCGATCCATTCTGCGAGCGGGACCTGCCCGATCGCGCGACCGCTCGCGTGGAAGTGGATCTCGCCGTCCATGTGCGTGCCGACGTGATTGCTCGTCGTGATGATCTGACCGTTCGCCCCCTGCCCCATGTGGGCGCCCGCGATCCGCTTGAAGTACTGGATCCCGAGCGGCATGTAGCTCGGCCACGGCGGCGTGTGGATCGAGAGCGGCTGTGTCAGGTCGTAGACCCTGGTCTTGTCCATGAAATCGAGGAATTTCTTGATGTCCATGCTGCGCCTCCTGGTGAAGACCCTGCCATCCCTGTCTGTATTGATGTCCGCTCCGCCTACCGAGCAAGCCGGGCGGCCAATCCCTCGTATGCCTTCGTGAACGGTTCGGCCGACGCGCTCAGAACGCCCGCCCCGACCTGCCCAACGCCGGGTTCGCGATGCGCGACGCCCGTGTCGATGAACGGAAGGATGTTCTTCGCGACGACCTTGACCACAT
>CAZNHF010000340.1:0-1847 GCA_964572375.1 uncultured bacterium
TGATCGACGTCGATCGCGACACCCGGATGTCGAATCCGACATGCACGCCGAGCGCGTCCTCCCAGTTCAGGTCAGTGATGATGTCCACGTCCTCGGGCAGAGCCGTCGCCAGATTGCGCGTGAAACCGGTCATCTCCGACCACTGCGTCCACTGCGCGTCGGCTGTCAGCGTGAGCCCCTCAAAGAGGAAGTCGCGGTAGGCGAAACCACCGGCAACCCACATCGGGAACGTTAGATCGAAGTCCTCGCTTTGCTTCTCCGATGCGAGCATCGCGAGCGGCGAGTCGACCTGGATGTCGCCCTCGAGCGTCACCGTAATCGGCGTCCGCACGGTCGCGCCTATCGAAATCTGCGGGTTGACATGATAGAGCACACCGGCCGTCGCGCCGTAGCCGGTGCCCGTAAGCGCCTCGTCCGTCTGATAGGGATAGAGCTTCGAGGAATCCTCGTACGAGACCTCATACCAGCCGCCGTCGCGGAGATCGACGCTCGCGTACAGCATATGCGCGGTCAGACCGATCGACAGTTTGTCCGAGAAGCGCTTCGCAAGCACCGGGGAGATGACGTAGCCAACGACATGGCTCTCGAAATCCGGAGCGTCACCCACCACCTGCCGGTAGCCGGCGGGGTCGTCGAGCAACGTCGAGTACCTGTCGATGATGTCGTCGTAGAGCTTTGAACCGGCCCACTCGATCCCGTAGTCCGCGAGAGTGTAGGCGCAGATACCGACCTTGTCGACGACACCAGAGAGGAAACCGCCGTCGGAGTAGATGTAGATACCCGGCACGGCGTAGTGGTTCACCTCGGAGGTCGCCTCGATCGCGTCATTCACAGGCTGGCCATAGCTCAGTGCCCCAACGAATCTGATCCGCCCCTCCCTCGAACCCAGTGCGATCGCATCCTGGAGCGACACGACGGCCTGCATGCCGCGAACCTGATAGATACCGGCGGGATTGTAGTGCACCGCGCTGTAGTCATCCGCCAGCCCAACAAAGGCCCCACCCATCGCGCTCGCGCGCACACCGACCACAGGTACGAAGAGGCCCGAGGCGGGAGCCGCGATCGGGCACACGATGAGCGCCACAAGACAGGATGCCGCGATGATATGGTTTCGACGCATGTGCTTCTTCCTCCTCCAGGACGAGCGCACATAGAACGGCGCCCGACCGCATCTATACACTGGCAGCGTCGGGGGACGCACCGATTGCTGTGCTCCTATCTTCAATACCACAGCGGAATTGGACCCGTCAAGCCCTTTTCTCCCACGGGCGTGCCCGCAACGCTACGGCCGCTCGCCGGAGCGGCCGTAAGGGGTTCATCAGGGGCGCTTCTTCCGCCCCGGAAAATGAGGACTACTCAGAGGATTCACCGCCCTCACCGTGGCACTCCGCACATGAGACTGAGCGCTCCCGCTCAGACTCGCGATGCCCGATGTCGCCGTGGCACTCGACGCAGGAAACGGCACCGAGATGGCCGGTGTGCGCGAAACCGCCGCGACCCGGCGACTGCTCGAGCGCCTCCTCAACGTGACAGCCCGGCCTCAGGCAGGCGGTCGGCCCGGGCGGCGGCGCTTTCTCCGTCTTCTCGACGTTGAGGTAGAACTTGAGTGCGTTCCGGATACCCTCGACCTTCGAGTGGTAGTAGCCGGTCCAGCCGGGCTCGCTGTGGCAGTCGAGGCACTCGGCCGTCTCTCCGTGTGTCGACGTCTGCCAGCTCGCATAGTGCTCGCCCATGACGGCATGACAGCTCCCGCAGAACTGTGAGCGCTGGCTGTATGCACTTAGTCCGAAGAAGGCGGCGATCGCGACGATCACAAGCGCGTCCCAGAAACGACGCCCCGGCACTCG
>CAZNHF010000341.1:0-1846 GCA_964572375.1 uncultured bacterium
ACAGACGCACGACGGTCTCTGTGCACCGGTCGTTCACCGCCTCGTCGGTCCCCCAGACGGGAGTCCAGGTCTCGTCGATCAGGCGGCTTGTTGAGCCCAGCGAGACAAACCCGCGATTCATCGGCTCGCCCTCGGCGAACCGGAAGCCGATCGCGGACGGAAGCACGACCGGCGCACCGTCGCGCGTCACCGAGTACTGCGCAACACCACCGACGATCGAGAGCGTGATGGCGAGCCTACCGTCGGGCGAGACCGCTGCCGCCGTCTCCTCCCCCGCTGCGAACGTTGGGACCATGAGCATCACGACCATCACTCCTGCGAGAAGCGCTGTGCTTGTTCTTCCGGGATCGACGTTCATCTCTGGTGACCTCTTGGCTCTCTGAAATCCGTTGTGTGTCGTGTATGGCTTCGGTTGCTTCGGGACCGGTTTCTGCGATCTGTCCACAGCGTAAGAAGCTATCTACTCCTCTGATATAGAAATTCCGTAGTAGTAGTAGGGGTTGTGGATTTGTGGGTAACTCCGTTCGGAGGACACATCAGTGTGAAGAGAACGCATCGCACACGGGCATGTCCGCGCGCAGCCGCTGCGCCTCACCGTTGTGAACATCACGTTGGACAAGTAGTGTTGTTCTCCACCGTTCCTCACAGAACCTCTCCCTTGTGGATACATACCCACGCTCCCTCACACGCTGCTAACACACTGTCCACTGTCCGCTCGGTGATACGGTGCGGCCCCATCAGTGATGACGGGGCCGTCCGTTAGGCGTAGGCAGGGTTCATTGGGGGTTCCTTCTGCTACGCCATCAACTGCATTGCTGCTACGCCTTCAACATGCGCTTGAGGTTATCGATGTCGCGCTGTGTCTGGCCCGCGTGTTCAACCTCGTCCGTGATCTTCCGGTGGGCGTGCAGCACGGTCGTGTGATCGCGTCCGCCGAACTGCTCCCCCACCTGTGCGAGCGACATGTGCGTGAGCTCACGTGCGAGATACATCGCGACCTGTCTAGCGTGCGCGATCTGACTTGCACGTCCGCGCGCCTTCATCTTCTCGACCGGCACGCCGTAGGTCTCCGCGACCGCCTGCTGGATCCGTGCGACCGAGACCGGACCGCGCGGCTTCCCGAGGAACTCGGAGAGAACCTCTTTGGCGAGGTCGATCGTCATCTCGCTGCCGGTCAGACTCGAGAACGCGAGGAGTCTGACGAGCGAGCCTTCGAGTTCGCGGATGTTCGTCGTCACGCTGTTCGCGATGAGGTGGATGACGTCGTTCGGGATCGAGATCCCGTCGAGTTCCGCCTTGCGGTTGAGAATCGCGATGCGCGTCTCGAAGTCCGGCGGCTGTATGTCAGTCACGAGGCCCGACTCGAAGCGAGAGACGAGACGCTCCTCGAGCGTCGCGATCTGCTTGGGGGGCCGGTCGCTCGTCAGGACGATCTGCTTGTGGGCGAGGTAGAGGGCGTTGAAGGTGTGGAAGAACTCCTCCTGCGTGCTCTCTTTGCCGGCGAGGAACTGCACGTCGTCGATGAGGAGCAGGTCCTTACTGCGGTACTTGTCCCTGAACTCGAGCGTCGTGTTCCGCTGAATGGAGGTGATCATCTCGTTCATGAAAGTCTCGGAGGAGACGTAGTAGACCGAAGTCCCCGGCCGGTGTTCCCGGACATAGTGCCCGATGGCCTGTGTGAGATGGGTCTTCCCGAGCCCAACCCCACCGTATATAAACAGCGGGTTATATGTTGACCCCGGAGCCTCCGCTACTGCCATAGATGCAGCCTGCGCAAAGCGGTTGCCATTCCCCACGACAAAAGTCGTAAACGAGTATCGTGGGTTGAGCTGGCACTCATCAGCCG
>CAZNHF010000342.1:0-1837 GCA_964572375.1 uncultured bacterium
TGCCGTAGTTGCTGATGAACGCGTCGAGGTCACTATCGCCATCGAAGTCGCCGAGCGCGACATCCGACGTGAAGTCGCTCCCCAGCGCCTGGCCTGTATCCACGAACTGGCCCGTTCCGTCGCCGAGATACACGCCGTTGGTCGACCCGCCCGAACGCCCGACGAACGCGTCGAGGTCCCCGTCGCCGTCGAGATCGCCCAGCGCGGCGGCCCGGCTGACCTTCGTCATCCCTGTATCGTTCCATCCACTCGAGTGCGCCGCATACCCACCGTCCGGCGTGATAGTGAACTGCCACGTGACCGCCGCCGGCAGCGTCGTGCCGCCGACCGTGGTCTGGATGCCCGTCGTGAGCATGACCGTGACGGTCTCCCCGACCTCGAAGTCACCCGTCGGATCGAACGTGATCGTGTCCGTGCTCACGGAGAGCGCGCCGGGAATCGCTCCGGAGAGCGAACCGCGCGCGCTGAATGTGCTTGCCGTGACCGTCGCCCCATCGACGCTCTGATTGAGCTGCACGACGATGCTCGCATCCGCCCCGGCAGCGATATCATTCACCACCGGCGTCCGCGACGAGAGGCTCAGAGGCGTCGTGCCCGTCCCCTGGACGCTGATCACGTGCGAGGTCACTACCGGCGAGAAGACCGGGATGTCGAAGTCGTCGTTCGACGTCACTTCAGCCGAGGGACTGAAACTCACCTCGAGCGTGCACGATTCGCCGCTTGTGAGCGTCACGCCCGAGCACCCGTCGTAGGTGATCGAGAACGGCGCGGCGAGCCCGTTGCTGGTCCCCACGGTGCCGAACGTCACGTCCGGTCCACTGTTCGTGATGACGATGAGTTCCGTGTCCGCGGCCCCAAGAGCGACCGTGCTGAAATCGATCGATGTCGGGCTGATCGCATAGTCGGGCTCGAAGACCTCGACCGTCGTCGATGCCGAGCCGTCGCTTCCGCCGTCCGTCGCCGTCAGCGTGATGCCGCTGCTCGTACCCGCCGCCAGCCCGGCCGGAACCGTCACCTCAACGGCAGTCTGAGACTGCGTCAGACCGGCCAGGGTCACGCTGCTCTCCCCGAGCAGCGTGCACGACCAGCCGAGATCCGACGACGCGCTCAGATCGAATGTATGCGAGGAACTGTCGAGATTGTGAAGCGTGAACTCAGCCGTGACCGTCGCATCCGCGAGCGTCAGCTGATCCGCCGGCGGCAGCACCTGCACATACGTCGGGTCGGTCCAGAGTTCGTACGCCTCGATGACCCAGGTGTCCCCGTTCGCGAGCGTGGCGCGGTCCCACTCGAGCTGGTAGCCGGCGTCGACGTAGTTCGCATCCGCGGTGTCGTTCAGACGGGCCGTTGACATGGCCTGGGTCCTGCCCGTCGAGTAGTTGCCGCCGAAGTAGTGGTCAGCGGGAGTCGCGGGCGAACCGTAGAACCCCATGACGCCGCAGTTGGTGAAGCTGCTGTTGTTCACGTAGAGCATGTTCTGGGTGGCGTTCCACCAGCTCCGGGCGCTGTCGCTGCCGCCGAAGTAGGTGTCGCCGCCGTGGAACAGACGCACGTCCGAAAGCGCCGCGCCCGATGTGTTCGTGAGCTCCCAGTGCCGCTTGAAGTAGTAGTCGCCGTTGGAGTAGCTCACGACCTGCCGCAGCGAGGCGTCACCTGCCAGCCCCATCTCGGTCACGATCTCCCAGCTCCCGTTCATCGTGTGGCTGACGGCAGTGAACTGCGTGCCGCCGGAGTAGTACTGGTTGTGGTAGTGGTCGCTGCTGGAGGTCCCGTTGAGCCACACGTTGGTACCCCAGGCGTCCTCGCTGTAGTACTGCCGGGTGATGCCGTTCGGCTG
>CAZNHF010000343.1:0-1833 GCA_964572375.1 uncultured bacterium
GTCAAGGCGGAGACGACGGAACGCCGTGACGACCTCGAGAACGACCCATGGGCGATCGAGAAGGTCGCGCGCGAGGAGTGCGGCATGATCAAGGATGGAGAGATCGTCTACCTCCTCGAGGATGAGGAGGAGAAGGAAACAAAGAAGAAGTCCGACAACAAGTAGCCCCTCCATTGACGCAACCCATTGTTCCCAGACACCAGGAGCGAGCCTTGAGAACGACGATCCCCCGCGCGATCATCGCTGTCGTCGCCGTGCCCGCGTTCTTCGCTGCTGCGGCGGTCCTCGATGCGTCGCCGGTTCTGGCGCGCACCGCACCGGTTCCCGCCATCGCCTCAACGAGCGCCGCGCGCGCGGCCGCGCGCGACCAGATCCCGCCGCTGCTCGATGACATCGCGACGAGCGCGCCGGTGCCGTTCAACGACATCATCATCCAGGCCGACATCGCCGACAGTCTTCCACCGGTAGCGCCCGGTGATGCATCGCTCTTCTACTCGACCGATGCACAGGCCACATGGACAAATCTCGCGCTCGGAGCCGTTGCAGGAAGCCCCGGCACGTGGGAGACGCTTTGTCCCATGCCCGACGGAGAGCTCGTCTACTGCTTCATGACGCACAGCGACTCGGCCGCGGCGTTCACCGGTCCGAAGAACCACGCGGACGCCTTCCCGCCGCCTGCCAACGTCATGGTCGACCCGGATGATGAGATCGCCGGAGACGCGGTCGACATCTACACATCCGCATGCGACCTCACGGGCGCACAGTTCGGTTACTCGGACACGCAATTCTATGCGACGCTCTCGAACGCGACCGGGAGCTGGCCGACATCGGGCGGCTTTCTCGGACCATGGTACGTCTACTCGGCCGTCATCGGCAATCCGGACGCAGCCGAGGACAGTATCGGGATCGCGATGGTCTACGCCGACGTCCCGATACTGGCGCAGACCGGGCTCTACTGGGTCGACGCGCGCGACACGAGCTACGTACGCATCGGCGACATCGACGCGACGATCACGGGCGGCAAACTCCACATGCGGTGCGAGATCGCCGACCTCATCGCGCATCCCGACTTCGGTCCGGACAACCCGAGCGGGTACTACGGCGTCGGCGCGGGAACGGCCACTTCAATGATCACCGGTGCCCAGTGGACCAACGATCAGACCAACATCTACTCGTTCTACATGCGGACAGACACGGTCGCACCCGGCGAGAACACTGCGCCCATGCTTGTTGACGCGATGGCGGAACCGGCCGGCGGCGGAACCCCCGACACGCTCATCCGATTCTCGATCACGTACACGGATGACGACGGGCATCTGGCCGCCACACACGACCTCTTGATCGACAGCTACACGCACACGATGGAATGCCCTGGGCCCGAGCGCGACTACTCCGTGGGAGTCGGATTCACGCTCGATGTTCCGCTCTCCCCCGGCGCGCACACGTACTCCTTCTCGTTCAGCGACGGGGACGTTGTGGCGACGACCGCACCCGCCATCGTGAATGTCGCAACCGGCGTTTCCAACGACGTCCACGGTACCGCGCTCGCGTTCCGCTCCGTGTGGCCGCAGCCGTGTTCGTCGGAACTCCGGCTCGCGTTCTCACTCGACACACAACGACGGGGACAGGTGCACATCTACAACACATCGGGACGACACGTCCGGACGCTCTGGTCCGGCGGCCCCGGTGAACATGAGACTTCATGGGACATGAAGGATGACGTCGGACGGCGCGTGGCCTCCGGTGTCTACTTCGCGGTGCTCACGGACGGACGCTTGAGCGCGCAGCGCAAGGTCGTCGTGCTGCGGTAGCGGCCATGTGCAGCAGCGCCGA
>CAZNHF010000344.1:0-1829 GCA_964572375.1 uncultured bacterium
TGATCATCGCGCGGATGTACTTGATGCGCTCCTCGCCGAAGAACATGTGCTCGGTGCGGCAGAGGCCGATACCCTCGGCGCCGAACTTCCGCGCCGTGGCTGCGTCCTCGGGTGTGTCCGCGTTCGTCCTGACTCCGAGCTGGCGGAACTCGTCGGCCCACTCCATGAGCATCGCGAAAGCACCTGAAAGTTCAGGCTGCTCTGTCGGCACCTGGCCGGCGATGACCTCACCGGTCGAGCCGTTCAGCGTGAGCCAGTCGCCTTCCTTGATCGTCGTGCCGTTCACGGTGAACGTCTTCGCGCGGTAGTCGATCTGCAGGTCGCCCGCTCCGGCCACGCAGCACTTGCCCATGCCGCGCGCCACGACGGCCGCGTGCGACGTCATGCCCCCGCGCGCCGTCAGGAATCCCTGGGAGGCATCCATGCCGTTGATGTCCTCGGGCGAGGTCTCCTCGCGGACGAGGATCGTGCGGTGCTTCTCCTCGTCCGGGTCCTCGGCCCACGCCACAGCATCCTCCGCCGTGAACACGACACGACCGACGGCCGCGCCCGGCGACGCCGGCAGACCCGTGGTCAGCGCGTCGTATCTGGTCTTCGGGTCGATCCGCTCGTGGAGGAGTTGCTCGACCTGGTATGGGTCAACGCGCATGACAGCCGTTCTCCGGTCGATGAGCCCCTCTGACTCCATCTCGACCGCGATCCTGACCGCCGCCTCCGCCGTGCGTTTGCCGGTCCTCGTCTGGAGCATCCAGAGCTTGCCGCGCTGGATGGTGAACTCTATGTCCTGCGTGTCCGTGAAGTGTCTCTCGAGCATCTCGCGGATCGCGTCGAGCGCGGCGTAGATCTCGGGCATCATCTCCTCGAGCGATTCGCCATCGTCCTTCTTCTTCTGCGAGAGATTGATCGGGTGCGGCGTCCGAACGCCGGCCACGACATCCTCGCCCTGCGCGTTCGGCAGGTACTCGCCGTAGAAGGTCCTCTCGCCGGTCGCGGGGTCGCGCGTGAAGGCAACACCCGTGGCGCTCCCCTCACCCATGTTGCCGAACACCATCGCCTGCACGTTGACCGCGGTGCCCCAGTCATCGGCGATGTCATTCAGGCGGCGATAGCTGATCGCGCGCGGAATGTTCCACGACTGGAACACTGCGCGGATGGCGCCCCAGAGCTGTTCGCGCGGATCGTCAGGGAAGTCCTTCCCCGAGAGTTCCTTCACCTTGGCCTTGAACTGCCCCGCGAGCGCTTTGAGATCCTCCGCGGTCAGGTCCATATCGTGCCAGACGCCCTTCTCCTTCTTGCGGGCGTCGAGCAGATGGTGGAACTCCTCGCTGTCGAGACCCATCACGACGTCAGCGTACATCTGAATGAGACGCCGGTAGCTGTCGTAGACGAAGCGGTCGTTACCGGTCTTCTTGATCAGACCGGCGACCGTATCGTCGGAGAGGCCGATGTTGAGAACGGTGTCCATCATGCCCGGCATGGACACGCGCGCGCCGGAGCGCACCGAGAACAGAAGCGGATCATCGGCGTCACCGAATCCGCCGCCCATCGCTTCCTCCACACGTCCGATCGCGGCCGTCACGTCGTCCTCGAGCCCGCCCGGGAACGATGCCTCGTTCTTGTAGTAGTAGGTGCAGACCTCGGTGGAGATGGTGAACCCGGCGGGAACCGGGATGCCGAGGTTGGTCATCTCGGCGAGATTGGCGCCCTTGCCGCCGAGGAGATTCTTCATCTCCCCGCGGCCGTCGGCATGACCGCCTCCGAAGAAATAGACTCGCTTCTGTGGCATGTGTGACTCCTTCCGCTGAATCGGTTGCGCGCGGCCACCCGTG
>CAZNHF010000345.1:0-1829 GCA_964572375.1 uncultured bacterium
CCCGGGAGGTGGCCGAGGGGCCTGTCTGTCGGGAGGTTACGGATGGACTCTAGCGAGCAGCTTCGTCAAAGCAGACTCGAGTTCTACGAGCAAGATGTCGACGAGGTGAACGGGATTCTCTCGGACTTCCTCGACGCATCACAAGCCAAGTGCATCCTGCTCGTGGACCGCGAGGGGCATCTGGTGACCAAGAAGGGCTTCACCAAGTCCTTTGACACCACAAGCTTGAGCGCACTGGTCGCCGCGTCGTTCGCGTCGACCAAGGCGATGGCCGAGGTGCTCGGTGAGACATCGTTCCTAACGCTGTCACACCAGGGCAAGAGCGAACACATCCACATCGCACTGGTGGGTGGCAGGGCGCTGCTCGTCATCGTATTCGATGACCGGACGAACCTCGGCATGGTGCGCCTCTACGCGGGCGAGGTCACCAATCGCGTCGTCGATGCCCTCGCAAAGGCCGACGAGAGGATCAAGCAGAAGGGCGCGCCTCAGCAGTTACAGGCGGACTTCGAGGCTGCGGCCGAGCAGCGATTGGACGACTTCTTCGGGCAGCAGTAGTCCGCGTTCTCTAACACGGGATATCCTGGTCGATCGCATATCGCCGGGGAGAAGCGCGCCGCAACTGACGAGGGATTACTCGGGCCAGGATTTCGAACGATCGGCTCGCCGCCCGGTGCACACTCCGGATGGCGGGCCTCGAAAGTCAGCACATGGGCTTCAAAGGCAGTCTCGAGAGTATCAACCTCGCCGACATATTCCAGAACTTGGCCATGAACCAGCAGACGGGCACGCTGAAGGTGTCCGACAAGGACCGGGTGAAGTGCATCTACTTCCACCGCGGCGAGGTGCGCTACCTGTCCCACGGCAAGCGCAAGAACATTCTCCTCGGGGAGATGCTCGTCGGCCGGGGGCTCGCGACGCGCGAACAGGTCGATGCGGCGCTCGGCGAGCAGCGCAACAGCAGCCGCCTGCTCGGCGACATCGTCGTGGATCTCGAAATCTGCTCACGCGACGACATCGACAACCTGGTCCGTTTCCAGATCGAGGAGGAGATCTACGACCTCTTCGGCTGGGAGCGAGCGGAGTTCGAGTTCACGGAAGGTGCACCCGCGCCGGATCTGTTCGACGCGGAACAGCAGGCGACCGAACTCTCGATCAACACCTCCAGTCTCATCATGGAGGCCGCGCGCAGAATCGACGAGTGGGAACGCATCCGACACCTCATTCCTTCGACCTCAACCGTCTTCGTCAACAATATCTCCGAGATACCGGCGGACGCTCAACCCGTGGCCGCGAGGCTCTTCATGTTCCTCGACGGATCGCGCGACGTGGACGCGATGGTCGAGGACTCCCACTTCAGCAGGTTCGAGGTCGCGTCGACCCTGGTGGCGATGCTCGAAGCGGGGCACATACGGCTGGCCGCGGTGGAAGAACTCGCCGCCGGCGCCACCAAGTGCATCGAGAACAAGCAGCCAGAACGCGCCGTGAGATTCATGGAACAGGCGCTCTCCATGGGGTTCTCCGATCCTTACTTGCGCGAGCAGCTGGCGGACGTATGCGCGTCGCTGGGCGAGAAGGAGAAGGCGGCCATACACCTCAGCGTGCTGGGCGACGAGCGGACCTCGGCCGGCGACCAGGAAGGGGCCATCGCAGCATACGAACGCATCCTGGCCCTCCTCCCGCGCCACATATCGGCGCACGAGAAACTCGCCAAGGCCAGGGCCGCCCAGAGCGACACCGAACAGGCCCTCAAGCACTACGTCAGCATCGTACAGGCGCTGATCGACACCGGCCGCCTGGATGAAGCCACGACGAAGTGCCGCTAAGGT
>CAZNHF010000346.1:0-1819 GCA_964572375.1 uncultured bacterium
CCCCGCCCTGCCTGAGCGCCTGGCCCATCGTGAAGATCGGCAGGAACGTCGCCACGACGACGACCGTCACCATGCCGCCGACCAGAATGATCATCACCGGCTCGATAACCGACGCGAGCGTATTGATGGCGGTCTCGCTCTGCTGGTCATAGAAATCGGCGATCTCGTTGAGCATGTCACCGAGGCTTCCCGTCTCCTCACCTGTCGAAACCATCTGGATGATCAGTTCCGGGAAGACCTCCACGTCGCGGAAGCCGTCCGAGAGATTCCCGCCACGCGATACCGACGTCGCGATACTCGTGACCGCGGAGGAGATGACCTCGTTGCCCGAGGTCCGCCCCGCGAGCGAGAGCGCTTCGATAATGGGAAGACCACTCTCGACGAGCACGCCAAGTGTCCTGAGAAACTTGGCGATGACCACCTTCTTCGTGATGCTTCCGAAGAGAGGCATCTTCAGCTTGAGCCCGTCGATGAACAGACGGCCCTGCACGGACACACTGAGCGTACGCCATGCGACGATTCCGCCGACGACAAGGAGAATGAACAGCCAGAGCTTCGAGACGGCGAAATTGCTGATGTTCAGCACGAGTTGTGTTATCCCCGGGAGATCGACGCCGAGCTTCGAGTAGGTCTCGCCCATCATCGGGATGATCTTCAGGAAGATGACGGCTGACACCACAACGAGGAATCCGAGCATGAGCATGGGGTACGCGAGCGCCGATTTGACCTTCCGTTTGATTTCTTCACTGCGGTCGAGGTATTCGGCAAGCTGCCGAGTGATGATGTCGAGACTTCCGCTCTCCTCACCTGACCGCACGAGGCTCACGTAGAGATTCGAGAACACGCGCGGGTGAGCGGACAGAGCCTTCGAGAACGTTTCGCCGTTCGCCACGTCTTCGGCAACAGCGCGGAGGACCACCGAGAGCCCGCCGCTCCCATCGCTCGCCAGGGCATGAAGCGCCCTGATCAGCGGGAGCCCCGCCTTGAGCATCGTCGAGAGCTGACGCGTCGAGAGCGCGACGTCCGTCCCCTTCACGCCGCTCTTGCCGAACGATGGTCGTCCGTCCGTGAGCCTGGCGGTGAGCTTCCGCCCGACCTCGCGGACCGAGAGCACGACAAGTCCGCGGGCGTGCAGGATGTCGGCGGCGGCCTGAGCAGACTCGGCCGACAGGATGTTCGTCGTGCGCGACCCGCTCATGTTCTTGGCTACGTACTCGAACTGCCCCACGCTGTTCCTCCTCGGTCGGCCTGGATCAGGCGGTCTCAGCGACGATACTGAGAGCTTCTTCGACGGTCGTGAGTCCCTGTCTGACCTTCATCAGTGCGCCGTCCCGGAGCGTCCTCATTCCCTGGGAGACGGCCATGCGTTTCATCTCGTCCGACGACCGTCGATCCAGCAAGAGCCGGACGATCTCCGGCGACGAGACCATCAGTTCGTAGACGCCCATGCGGCCTCGGTAGCCACGTCCCTTGCATGCCTTGCAGCCCGCGCCCCTGTAGAATGTCACGCCGTCGAGTTCGCCATTCCTGACCGACTCGAGGACGTTTGGCTCGGGCGTGTACTCCTCCTTGCACTCCTGACAGAGCTTGCGCACGAGACGCTGCGCCATGACCAGATGCACGGAGCTCGTCACGAGGTATGGTTCGATGCCCATATCCACGAGCCTCGTCAGCGACGAGGGGGCATCGTTGGCGTGCACCGTGCTGAGGACGAGGTGGCCCGTCAGCGCGGCGCGGATCCCCAGCTCCGCCGTCTCGAGGTCTCGCATCTCGCCGATCATGATGATGTCGGGGTCCTGCCTCAGGAACGCCCGCAGAC
>CAZNHF010000347.1:0-1814 GCA_964572375.1 uncultured bacterium
GGCCGCCGCGTTCTCGGTGGCGCAGCTCATCGTCGCGTATTTCTTCGCGCAGAAGCAGTTCATCCAGAGTCTCGCGACGTCCGGAATGAAGAGCTGATAACGAGTGGGCACTGTTTCGCGACGTCTGGAATGAAGAGTTGATAACGAGTGGGCACTGAGATGAGGGGTGCGGATATGAGAAGAGGCATTCTCCTGGCGCTTCTCGCGGTGACGGCCGCGGCGCTGGCGCTTCACGGATGCGGTGGAGGCGGGGAGGAGACGACGGGCGGAGTCGTCGAGCTGCAGTTCTGGCACGCGATGGGAGGCCCCCTCGGTGACGCCCTCGACGCGCTCGTTGTCGAGTTCAACGAGACGCATCCCGATATCGAGGTGCAGTCGATCAGTATGGGTCGCTATCAGGCGCTCTCGCAGAAGATCATGGCCGCCGTCGCAGCCGGGCAGCCGCCGGATCTCGCACAGGCGTACGAGGCGTGGACCGAGAACCTCATCGAGAACGGGAGTGCGGAGCCGCTCTCCGCGTATATCGAGGGTCCCGACGGTCTCACGGCGGACGAACTCGCCGATTTCGTATCGGGCATGATCGAGAACAACACATGGAACGGTGAGATCTACTCGTTCCCGTTCAATAAGAGCGTCCGCGCGGTCTATTGGAACAAGGACCTGTTCGCCGAGGAGGGGCTTTCCGCGGCCCCGGTGAACTGGGATGAGTATCGAGACTTCTCGCGCAGGCTCACGAAGGACCGCGACGGTGACGGGGACATCGACCAGTGGGGGACCGCCGGCCAGATCAGTGCCTGGATGTTCGAGAATCTGCTGATCCAGAACGGTGGTGAGATCCTGAACGCCGACGGAACGCGGGCGGCGTTCGACAGCCCGGAGGGTCTCGAGGCGCTCGAGTTCATGGTCGAGCTCCTGACCGACTTCGGCAAGGTCACGTCCGGCTACGAGTATCAGAACGATTTCCAGGCCGGCAAGGTGGCCATGATCGAGGGCTCGACGGTCTCGATCTCGTTCATGGAGGGCAAGTACACGTTCGACATGGCCGTGGCGCCGCTGCCCGAGCGGAAGCAGAAGGCGTGCCTCGTCGCGGGGACGAACATCGTCATCTTCGCCGACTCGCCCGCCGCGAAGAAGGACGCGGCGTGGAAGTTCATCAAGTGGTTCACGAGCCCTGAGATCACGGCCCGCTGGGCCGCGATGACCGGGTACGCCCCCGTGCGCAGGAGCGCCATGGACGACCCGGTGATGGTCCAGCGTTTCGATGACATAGAGGGTCTGCGCGAAGTGCTCGCGCAGCTTGATTTCGCAACGTACGAGCCCAGGTCCGCGGCGTGGTACGCGGGGCGGAAAGGTCTCGAGGAGATCGGCGTCGAGAGCGCGCTCAGGCTGCAGCGCTCTCCCCGTGAGGCGATCGCCTCGGCGGCCGCGGCGGTCAATGCCGAGCTCGCGCGGTAACACCTGGGATACACAAGGGGGAATCGATGACGATAAGCAGTCGACTCGGAGCGATACTCGCTCTGATGCTCGCAGTCGGGCTCGCGGCGGCGGTGATACCGGCCGGCGCGACCACGATCTGCGATGTTCAGGAGTACGACGCGAGCGGGATCTCGCCTCTCAACGGAGAGACCGTCACGGTAAGCGGCATCGTGACGCTACCGCCGGGGTACATCGTGCCGGGCGCAGCGCCGGGGCACACGTCGATGTACGTCCAGAGCGGCGGGTGCGGCGTCAACGTGTTCTGCTTCGACGAACCCGCGCTTGTACCGGCGGAACCAGGCGACGAGCCCGCAGTCCCAGGCTTGCCCAAAGATGAA
>CAZNHF010000348.1:0-1794 GCA_964572375.1 uncultured bacterium
TGGAGGGTGAACCCGATGACGTCGAACTCGGCCGCAGGCCTGTGAGTCTCGATGGAGAAGAGCGGGAGCTCGTGCTCCCTCAGGAGCTTCTCCATGTCGGTCCACGGCGCGAAACAGCGTTCGCACAGCGTGTCGTCGCGACGATTGAGGATATCGTAGAGGACCCTCAGGCCGAGGTGCGACATCCCAATCTCGTAAACGTCGGGGAACGCCAGGAGAAATTCGAGAGCCCCCCGGCTCGACTCGCGCACCGGTACGTTCCTCTCGGCGCCGATGTAGCGGCTCGGACGGACGACCAGCGGTAGAATTTCGCGCTCGAGCCTCTCGCGGAGGTCACTCATGCGTCGTCCTCACTCCTGAACAGCCTCATTCTGCAGATTGCCGCGCCGAGCGCAGAAGCCCGACGCGGCAATAGTCGATTCACTCGTATATGGCGACACCGGCACGCCGGCCGCGTCGACCGGTGGCTAGTCAGCGAGGGCCGCGCCCCGCTTCATCGCCTCGCGGTTGAGGCTCATGATCTTGTCGCCCTTGCCTTCCAGCAGAACCCCGAGCGCATTGATGAGCGTCTCCACCTTGACCACGCCCACCTTCCCCGCCAGGGCGCCGAGCATGACCATGTTGGCGGATCTGGCGCTTCCGACGTCCTCGGCAATCTCGTTTGCCGGGATCTTCACGACATGGACATCGTCCCGCTCGACCTCGCGGTCGATCAGTGACGTGTTGTAGAAGATCCATCCGCCCGGCTTGACAACCGGCTCGAACTTATCGAGCGACGGACCGTTCATGACGAGGATGATGTCGGGCTGCTCGACCATCGGCGACGCGACCTCGTCGTCCGACACAATCACGTTGCAGTTCGCGGTGCCACCGCGCATAGCTGCGCCGTACTGCGGAAAGAACGTCGTATGCTTGTCTTCCATCATGCCGGCCTGCGCGAGGAGCTTCCCCATGAGAACGATCCCCTGTCCACCGAAGCCGGCGCACCTGATCTTGCTGTTCATGCGGTCTCTCCTGCGTCGCAGTCACGGAAGATGCCGAGTGCGTAATGCGCCAGCATGTTCTCGCGAAGCCATCCGAGCGCCTTGACCGGCGTCATTCCCCAGTTCGTCGGGCACGGGGAGACAACTTCGATAAGGCTCCACCCCTTGCCGTCGATGGCGTTCTGAAACCCCTTCTTGATGTACTTCTTCGTCGTCAGGACGTTCTTCGGCGTGTCGAGCGAACCACGCGCCGCGAATGCGACACCCGGAAGGTCCTTGAGGAGTTCGCAAACACGGATGGGATACCCCATGCTCTCCGCATCGCGCCCCAGCTGACACGTCTGCGACGGCTGGCCGATCAGCGTCGTCGGCGCCATCTGCCCACCGGTCATGCCGTAGATGGCGTTGTTGACAAAGATCGTCACGAAGTGCTCACCACGGTTCGCCGCGTGGATCGTCTCAGCCGTTCCGATGGCTGCGAGGTCGCCGTCACCCTGATAGCAGATGACGAAACTGTCCGGACGACCCCTCTTCATCCCGGTCGCCACCGCCGGCGCACGCCCGTGCGCGGCTGAGATGACGTCGAAATTCCAGTACTTGTCAGCAAAGACCGAACAGCCGACCGGCGCGATGCCGATGGCGCGGTCTCTCAGCCCG
Organism: uncultured bacterium; assembly: GCA_964572375.1. Taxonomy (GTDB): domain Bacteria; phylum Joyebacterota; class Joyebacteria; order Joyebacterales; family Joyebacteraceae; genus JAPEKQ01. The sequence continues at coordinate 1,641 of CAZNHF010000348.1, forward strand.
AACTCGTCCACGAGCTCTGCGACGAGCCGGTGCGCAACGCCGTGTCCGCACCCCGGGCAGTAGAGCGTCTGCTCCGGCTTCATCGCCTTGGGCATTCCGAATACCTGCTGCTCCACGGCTGTCCTCCTAGAAGTTGCGTATGATCTCATCGCCC
>CAZNHF010000349.1:0-1790 GCA_964572375.1 uncultured bacterium
GGGGAATCCCGCCGCCGGTGGTGTTCGATTGAGCGTCGGCGGCCTGATGGGTCGCGCCGCCTCGCTATCCGTCTATTCTGCCGCAGGGCGGCTTATCCGGACCTTCGGGGTGCGTGACCTCGCCTCAGACGGTCACACGGTTCTGTGGGATGGGCGCGACGACAGCGGAGCAGTTGTCGCATCAGGAGTCTATTTCTGTCGGGCGGAAGCCGGTGGATGCATGGCCACATCGCGAGTCGTGCTCATGCAGTAGCGCCTCGGCTGATGTTCGCGGCAGAACTTGAGAAGACGCGCCCAATGAAGGTCAAGGAGATCGCGAGGGAGCATTGGGTTAGCAGGGTCAGAGATAGATCGCTCGGGCGCCCGCGTCTACCGCAAGTGCGGTGGGAGGCGGGCGTTTTTGTGTGTTCGGAGGGGGGAGCGCGCGCTTGCCAGAACCTTGACTCACCAATGTGCCTAAGAAGTGGCAATCCTTAGGGCTGGCCCGTGACTTGCAGTGTCAGTATTGACTTGCAGAACCATGGACTGCATGTTATGTTGACTCCTGTTCGGCACTCAGCGAGAAGCAAGGGGCCTTGGATGCACCACTATGACGCTCAATCAGAGGACGCAATCGTCGAAGTCAAGAGCGGCGTGTCCGGCATGCGGGATGTTCGGGCGAAGCTGGCGGAGCTCGCTGGTGATCTAGTGGAGCATCCGTGGCGCAGAGCATACCTCGTGCTCGTCGATCCTCGAGTGAGCGGGGCGAGCATCGCTTCGGAGTTCGAGCGGTTGATGGCGGCGATGAGACAGGACGTCGCGGGTCGGCTGTATGTTGTGGCCGCATCCGGAGGTGATGTCCACGCCCTACCGAGAGCCGTGCCCGCTGAGGATTGGCCGCTGATTCGTAGGACGATCGAGGACGCGCAGGATGCCAGACCAGTTCTTTCACAGCCGGATATGCAGTCAGAGGTGATTAGGGTTCTGCTGTTGCAGTGGGTGTTCGCAGGGCAACCGGTCTCGCCAACGTGGGTACAAGAGACAGTGGGCTGCGCGTACCGGACGGTGATGAATGCAGTCGACCGACTCGGTCCGGTAGTCGAGCGCGGGTCGAATGGGAGTATCCAGCTCCGAGCCTTCCCGGTCCACGTGTGGCCGGAGATCGTTGTCGACGCGCCGCGGTCGCGAAGCACAATGCTTTTCGCGGACCAGTCGGGTCAGCCCCGGTCACCGGACTCACTGCTCCGCAGACTCGAGCGACTCGATCGAGAGAATGTAGCCATCGGTGGGGTGCTGGGTGCGCGCCACTTCATGCCGGATCTTGACATGGTGGGCGCACCGCGACTGGATCTGACGGTGCACGCCCCAACGGGGCTGGCCGAGTTGGAGCTTGCGGAGCAGCTCGATCCCGGTCTAGCTCCGGCGGAGCCGCACGGGCGACCACCGCGGTTGGCTCTGCACTTCCTTCGGCGACAGGAGCCGTTCTTTGCCGAGGGCGAGGACCGCGTGCGGTGGGCTGATCCCATCGAGTGCCTCCTCGACTTGTATGAAGCCGGACTCGATCAACCAGCTAGGCAGTTGCAACGCCACATGGAGACCCCCGGGAGGATGAGTCAGTGGTAGCCACAGGCAACGGTCTCAGGTCGGTCTCGCCCGGGAAGGTGCTCTCGGAGATCGCCGGGGCGATTCCAAGAGACTGCCAGGAGAACGTCATCGTCATCGGGAGTCTGGCTGTTGGGTATCGGTACCTGAGAGACAAAGCTGGGATGGCTGTGCGCACGAAGGATGCGGATTGCCTACTGTCACCGCGC
>CAZNHF010000350.1:0-1788 GCA_964572375.1 uncultured bacterium
GCAGGGGCACGCTCCACGAGGGAAGGAAGAGCGACTTCCTTCCGGACTTCAAGGAGAAGTGGGAGCTCGCCCAGCTGACGAACGAGGCGAATCTGGTCGGCGACCCCGGCGACGCCTGCAAGGGCGCCGATATGCTCATCGCGCTGTCGAAGCCCGGTCCCGACACTGTCAAGAAGGAGTGGATCGAGGCGATGGCCAAGGACGCCATCGTCTTCGTCTGTGCCAATCCCGTCCCCGAGATCTGGCCCTGGGATGCGCAAGATGCGGGCGCTCGCATCGTGGCCACCGGCCGGTCCGATTTCCCGAATCAGGTCAATAACTCTATTGGTTTTCCGGGCATCTTCCGCGGCGCCCTCGACGTCATGGCGAAGACCATCACGGACGAGATGTGCATCGCGGCCGCCGAGGAGATCGCGAAGTGCGCCGAGGACAACGGGCTTCGTGAGGATTATATCGTTCCGGACATGACGGAGTGGGAGACCTTCCCGCGTGTTGCCGTCGCCGTCGGAATGAAGGCTATCGAGCAGGGTGTCGCCCGTGTTACGATGTCGAGCGACGATCTGTACAAGATGGCCGATGCTAAAATACGAGAGGCGAGGGAGCAGACCCACGTTCTGATGAGGGAAGGGCTGATACCTCCCGCGCCGGAACTCTAGGAAGCACGCACACTGTGAGACCGCGCGGGCGGCTTCGTGGCCGCCTGCGCGGCCCTGAGGTTCCTGGTTCCGCATGACAATCGAGCTCACCCCCCCTGACACCGAACTCGTGACGGCCGCCAAGGCCGGTGACAATGATGCGTTCGGACTGCTCGTCGAACGGCACGAGGCCAACGTCTACGGTCTGTGCCTGAAGATGCTCAAGAATCCCGAGGATGCCGAGGACTGTCTCCAGGAGGTCTTCGTGAAGGCATACAAGGCGCTTCCGAGTTTTCGAGAGGAGGCGCGTTTCTCTACCTGGGTCTATCGCATCGCGACGAACGCCGCGCTCATGCGAATTCGCAAGAAGAAGCTGGACACAGTCTCGCTCGACCAGCCGATCGAACTCGGGGAGACGAAGGTCCCTCGTGAGGTGGCTGATTGGACGACCGACCCATCGTCGAACCTGATGAACGAGGAGCTCTCTCATGTGCTCACGCAGCACATCAATGAGCTCCCGCCGAACAACAGGATCGTCTTCGTTCTCAGAGACGTACACGGGCTCTCGACCGAGGAGACCGCCGGCGTGCTCGGACTGACCGTGCCGGCCATCAAGTCGCGACTTCACAGAGCGAGGCTCTTCCTGCGCGAGCGTCTCTCCGAGTACTACGCGAAAGGAGAGGCGTCGATCTAGGGGCGGAGCTATCCGGCCGGCGTCATCGCAGAAACCCCGGCATACCGAGCATGTCCGCGCCGTGGAGCGGCCCTCATCACATTGAGCAGAAGACCCGAACCGCAGCGCGTGGTCCTGAATCGAAAGTCGAGTCAATCAAGGCACTCAGCTGGTATCAAGGAGGAACAGGGATGCTGACAAACAAGAAGCTCGCCGCCGCCGCCCTTCTGGCGGTGCTCATCGCGACCGCCGTGCTGGTCGCGTCGTGCGGCTCGCGGCAGCCTGAGATCATTCCACGCACCGTCCTGCTCGGGAACCCCGAAAAGATGCGCGCAAGGATCTCTCCGTCGGGCGAGATGCTCGCGTACATCGCTCCGGTGGACGACGTGCTGAACGTGTGGATCCGGACCATCGGAGCGACCGATGACCGCGCCGTCACCAGCGATGACCACCGCGGCATCTTCCAGTACTTCTGGAGCC
>CAZNHF010000351.1:0-1786 GCA_964572375.1 uncultured bacterium
ACGTCGGCACGCCGTCGCTCTTGACGATGACCTTGTCATCGTTCGTCCCGTGCGGCGTCGTGCGGAGCCAGGTGGCCCCTTCCTTCTCGTACGTCTCGCCGGAAGCCTTGAGCTTCCCGAGAACGGCCTCGACCGCGCCGGCCTCGGCAAGTTCGGTCTCGCGGAACCATCGGTCGTGCCTCACACCGAACGCCTCGAGGTCGAATCTCTGCCGGGCAACGATATTCGCGATGGCCGCAGCCTTCAAATACGCGATACGCTCATCGTCAGGCATGTCCGGAAGGTCTGGCCTCTCATCCAGCAGTGCCTGCGCGACATCCTTGAGATACTCGCCGTGATACCCGCCCTCGGGGATCTCGAGCGGCTCGCCGCGGAGCTCCTTCAAGCGCGCGTCGACCGATAGCGCGAGTTTGTCGACCTGCTGCCCGGCGTCGTTGACGTAGTCCTCGCGCTGCACCGTCACGCCGGTCGCCTCGAGCAGCGTGCCGATGGCGTCTCCGACCGACGCGGCGCGCGCGCTCACGATATTCAAAGGTCCAGTCGGGTTTGCGCTGACGAACTCGACCTGAACGCTCTTCCCCCTCCCCAGCTCACACGTCCCGTACGCTTCGCCGCCGGCCACGACGTCGAGCAGGACGCCCTCGTACCACGCGCGGCCGAACCGGAAGTTCAGAAAACCCGGGCCGGCGATCCCGGAAGAGTCGATGTAATCCTCGGGAAGCTCGAGCGCGTCGACGATCTCAGCCGCAAGCTCGCGCGGGTTCCGCCCCGCCTTCTTCGCGAGAATGAGCGCGACGTTCGTCGCCGCGTCACCGTGAGACGGGTCGCGCGGGGCCGTCACCTCGACCGAATCGAGCGTGAGACCGAGCTTCGCCACCGCCTTCTCGAGAGCCTTCGTCAGTTCGTCGTAATACATGGATGCTCCGGTCGTGTGTCAGATACCCGGCGCTAGGCGCCGCACGCTACTGCTTGTAGCACACGTAGATGTCGGCCTCGATCATCACCTCGCCCGCGTCCATGAAGTGATGCGTGAAATAGATGTTGCCCTCGCTGTCGACACAGGGCTCACCCGCGTAGTTCGAGACGATCTCCTCGGCCGGACCCCAGTTCGCGCCCTGCTTGACGCACCTGAACACGGCCGGGCCGTGATAGCCGAGATTGCTGTTGCCCGTGAACCAGAGTTCGTCGTCGTCGTCCGTCACGAACGGACGGCTCTGATGCCCGGCGTCGTTGACGTTGGGACCGAGGTTCTCCGGGATCGACCACTCGCCCTCGTTGTACGACGTGCGCCAGAGATCCATGTCGCCGTACCCGCCGGCCCGGTTCGAACCGAAGTAGAGCGTCGTGCCGCCCGCGAGGAGATGCCACTCGCCGATGTCGTAGTCGAGATTGAGCGTTTCGCCGGCGTTCTGCCAGTCCGACCACTGTCCAGAACCGTCGTAGTCCGCATGCCAGACGTCGTGCTCGCCGTAGTTGCCGCCCCGTATGGCACAGAACCAGAGTTCGGTCTCATAGAGCGTCGGGCAGCCCTCGAGCGAAGGGACGTTGCTCAGCGTCACGAATTGGGGTTCGGCCCAGAGCGGTGGGATTCGGTCGCGGGCATCCGTGCCGCGAACGGCATCCATGCCGCGAACGGCATCCGTGCCGCGAACGGCATCCATGCCGCGAACGGCATCCATGCCGCGACTGCCTCCCGGCAACGCCACCCAGATACCCGTCCCGCCGTCGCCCACCTGCTGCTCCGGGGGGACGCTCACGTCCGGCGTCCACCAGAACAGGAACATCG
>CAZNHF010000352.1:0-1776 GCA_964572375.1 uncultured bacterium
GCGCTGCCACCACCGCGTGCGCGTCCGCGATGGAGGCCGGCTGTGCCGGCTGCCCTTCCGCCATGCCGGCGGAGAGCGGTGCAGCAGTGCAGACCGAAGGAACCGTCGAACTTGCCGAGTCGGGATGCGGAGGTTGTCCCAGCCAGATGTCGCCGGCGAACGCCGAGGCGTGCACCGAGGCGTGCACCGAGGACACGAAGTGCATGCACGGGGACGAGTGCCCATGCGGCGGCGATCCTGCGAACTGTACCGACGAGATGAAAGAAGCCTGCGGCGAGAAGTGCCCTGCGTCCAGCGCGGCCGAGGCCATGGCTGCCTGCGGGAGCGCTGAGAGCGCGCCCTGCGGCGGCGGTCGCTGCGAGATGGGCAAGACTGCGGCCGACGCCAGCTGAGCGGCTGCTCGCCTCATCGTTCAAACGCAGCGGAGCGGCGGTGCTCGGGGCTGAAGCATACGCGGCCCCCTGCGTCCGGAAGTACTCGCTCAGCGCGTGGCGGGCGATGATGAAGGAATTGTTCAGCTTTGGAGACGGTCGGACTTGACGGGTCCGACCGTCTCAGTGTATGGTGCTCAGGAATCGAGAAGCTGCGCCTCCGCGACAGCTCTCGTGCCATGGCAGAGGATACGAGGGGACAGGATCCGGGCGTCGGCAGTGTTGGGATCATCAAAGCAGGAGTGCGAAGGGAGGGCGCAATGCGCCATTTGACCGGACTGACGGTGGTGCTGCTTGCCGCTGCGGTGCTGTTCGTTGCCGTGCCGGCCGGAGCTCAGATCGCCGACCAGCTGTCCGCCTACACCGGGGGCAATGCCGAGGGCTATCTGCAGCCTCTGGCCGACGCTTTTGGCGCCGACCTCAACAGCAACTGGTACCATTCGGCGCACATCGAGGTCGGCGGCTTCCACTGGGGCATAGAGTTCCCGGTGATGGGCGTCATCTTCTCTGACGACGTCGCTACGTTCGAAGCAACAACGCAGAACGGTTTCACACCGGAGCAGACGGTCGACGCTCCGACCGTCGTGGGTGACGGCGGCGCGATCACGGTTGATGGCGACGCCAACTCACAGTTCACATTCCCCGGCGGGTTCGACCTCAACTCGTTCGGTATCACTGTGCCCCAGATCCGTCTGGGCAACTACATGGGTACCGAGGCGGTCATCCGCTACTTCGCCATCGACATGGGCGACGTGGAGATCGGCAACCTCGGACTCTTCGGTTTCGGTCTCAGGCACAACATCTCGCAGTACATGGAGCCGGACTTCCCCGTCGACATCGCTGCCGGGTTCATGTACCAGAAATTCACGCTCGGCGAGGATTTCATAGACGCGAACGCGTTCACCATCGGCGTCCAGGCGAGCAAGAACTACGGCTGGGTCGAGCCCTACGGTGGCGTCTCCTATGACATGTTCTCGATGGACGTGTCGTACGAGAGCGACGAGGAGAGCGTAGAGATGACCCTGGACTCCGAGTCGAGCGTCCATCTGACGCTCGGCGTCGCGGTCGGTATCAAGCCGGTCATGGCGAACTTCGAGTACAATCTCGCGAGCACCAGCAGCTTCGGATTCGGCCTCTATATAGGGCTCTAGACCAGGTAAGGAGAGACAGGCATGAAGACGAGATTTATGATCCCTGTGCTGCTCGTACTCCTGGCCTTCGCCTTGAGCGGCAGCGACTGCCTTCTCTACGAGAAGGTGCTGGACGTGGTATTCCTCCACAGCACGTGTGTGGACTTCGAGCAGGTCGAGGACTCGGAGACCTTCACAACTACGGAGGTCGTCAA
>CAZNHF010000353.1:0-1746 GCA_964572375.1 uncultured bacterium
CGCACGTCAGGCTGGACTCGACATACCAGTACTACAGTGGAGCCGAGCACACGCCAGAGATCTGGAGCCAGTTCAACCAGAAGAAGCTGGTGTGGCGTGACACCGTCAGCCCGCAGATGTTCTACACTGTGAAGCTGGCGCAGTTCAGCTCGGAGGAGCGTTGGTGGTTGCACGAGGACCCGAACGACTACTGGTGGCAGGCGTACGTCGGCGGTTCGCGCACGACCGATCCGGATTCGGACAACGACCTGAACCCGGAGACCGGGTACTTCCGCACGTGGGGCGACAATCTCGGATGGTCGCAGTCGATCACGACCGCGACCACGGCCAAGGCCGATCTCACGAACCAGATCGGCGACACGCACCAGTTCAAGACGGGTTTCGAGGTTATCTACAGCGAGATCGACGTCAAGCAGCTGAGCCTCGCCTCGCTGATCCCGGGAGCCAGCGACACGCTGGCGGCCGACGGTGTCTCGCTGAATCCCGACTTCACATACTTCGATTGGGACCGCGCGCTCTACACCGACGAGCTCTACCGTCACAATATCTACCAGGGCTTCCCGGCGAACGGGGCGCTCTACGTCCAGGACCGCATGCGCTACGAAGGCATGATCGTCCGCGCCGGTCTTCGGCTCGACTTCGCGGATCCGGGTCCGGCGTCCGGCATCGGTGAGCACCAGATCTGGCGTGAGCGTACGGACGCCGTGATCAGTCCCCGACTCGGTATCGCGCATCCGATCTCCGACCGTGACGCGCTGCACTTCCACTACGGTCGCTTCTACCAGATGCCGCATCTCACGGCGTACTACGAGGCGGGCGAGGACATAGAGAACGCCGCGGCCGGTAGCGTCGTCGGCTACTCGGGTCTAGAGCCCGAGGTGACGGTCTCCTACCAGTTCGGCGCCGAGCACCAGTTTTCGCAGAACGTGGCGATGGACGTCACCGGATTCTACAAGGATATCTTCGGTCTTCTGGCGACCGAGGAGTACGATCGGGGCCCGACCGAGGGTACTGTGTATCCGTACGTGAATAAGGATTACGCGTCGGTTCAGGGTGTTGAGTTCAGCCTTTCGAAGCGGTTCTCGAACTACTTCTCCGGGAACGCGACGTACACGTGGCTGCGAGCCACCGGCGTATCGTCGGACGAGGACCAGGGCGCGAACGCCGAGGCCCTCGGACTGCCTCGCCAGCCGCTCAAGGAGATCCCCCTCGACTGGGACGAGCGGCACACTGTGACCGGATTCCTGTTCGTCAGCGACCCGGGCAACTGGGAGATGACATTCGATTACAACTACGGCAGTGGCACGCCGTACACGCCGACCTACCTCGGCCAGAAGGAAATCGACCCGGAGGATGTCAACTCGGGCAGGCTGCCGTCCCACACGATGGTCAACCTGAGAGGAACCAAGAAGTACAAGCTCTACGGACGCGAGTTCCGTCTGTTTTTCGAGGCGCTCAACGTGTTCGACAAGAAGAACATCACCGGTCTCGGAAACTACGGCGCTGAGTACTACACGGAGACCGGGAATCTCGGCGGCGCGTATCTCGAGACGGATCCCGACGGCAGGGAGGTCCTCAACGCTCTGAACGACCCGTCGGTCTACATCGAGGGACGCGTCATCAGAGTCGGTATCGCCATCGACTGGTAGCCGCGAGGGAGTAAGAGGCCGGCCACACGGAGTTCGCTCCCGCGGGGCCGGCTTCCTCTCTAGCGTCGAGCCAGCATCAGTGCACGGAGGTTCTTGA
>CAZNHF010000354.1:0-1743 GCA_964572375.1 uncultured bacterium
CCGAGATGGGCAAGCCGATCCTCTACATCACCGGTCTGTCGACCATCTCCGACGTGGCGACCATCGCCGGCATCAATATCCTCGGCGAGGTGGCCAAGAAGACGGCCGAATACAACACGAAGCTCATCGTTCCGTGCGCGGACCCGATCGTCATGGCTGTCGAGCAGGAGGTCGTCAAGGAGGCCTACGCGAAGGCCGGACGTCCCGACGCCTACAGCGATGACGACGTCTTCTACCTCACGCGCAGCCAGTTCGCCTATGTGGCGGGTGTCAACGGCATCATGGTCAGGCAGCGCCCTGCCACGATCCTCTACATGGGGATGTTCTACGCGGAGTCACTCGTGCTGGCTGAGACCGGTGCGTCCATCGGTGCGATCCAGATCGCCGGCACCGACGCCGTCACTCAGCTCCCGTTCTTCATCACGTCGTGCGACTACACGCTGATCGGGGAGGAGCTCTACGCGGCGAGCGCCTACCTGTCGCGTGAGCCGATCCTGCTCGGTGGACTCAAGGGCCAGGACACGGTCAAGTTCATTGCCGGCATGTTTCTCATCGTTGCCGTCATTGTTGCGACTCTGGTGGCGACCGGCGTGATCGAGACCAACTTCATGACGCCGCTCTTCGTAACAGGCTAGCCGGAGCGGGGCGGTTGGACCGCCCCGGTGGGTCGGCGCCCTGGGCGCCGCGCGGACTTGCCGCCAGAGAGCGGGAAGACCGAGAGGCGCACAGAGGCAGACAAAACGAGGAAAGGACCTATGCGACGTCAGATTCCCCTTGCTCTCTGTTTCATCGCGGGGCTTTTCATGGCGGTGCAGTACTTCATCCCGCACCCCGCAGTTCAGAACACGTACGAGGTCATTCTGAACTGGCTCCAGACACTCCTTGCCTTCGCGTTCCTGCTGGGCACGGTGAGTCTTGTTCGAATGCACTTCCACAAGATCAGGAATCGGGCCGATGATCGGGCCTTCAGCTGGGTGACGCTGGTGGGACTGATGGGGATGATGGGCCTCGGCTTCTTCCATCCCGCGCATCAGCTCCCGGGCTCGCCGTTCAACCTGATGTTTCTCAACGTTCAGGTGCCGATCGAGGCGACGATGTTCTCGCTGCTTGCGTTCTACATCGCTTCCGCCGCGTTCCGGGCCTTCCGCGCCAGGACGCTCGAGGCGACGCTGCTTCTCATCGCGGCCTGCATCGTCATGCTGGGACGCGTGCCCATCGGGGATCTCATCCACCATTCGATTCCCGATGCGACGCAGTGGATCCTCAACGTGCCGAACCTCGCCGCGAAGCGCGGTGTGATGATCGGTGTCGGCCTCGGGATGATGGCGACCGCGCTCAAGATCATGCTCGGTATCGAGCGCGCTTGGATGGGTGGAAGCGACTAGACCGAAATCAGCGTGAAGCGCGCACTGTCGCGCTCGGAGGTCCGTATGAATGTGTTTGAGAAGATGCTTGCGATCGACAGGCGGTGGATCTTCCTCGCCATCGGTATCGCGGTCATCATTCCGTTCTTCTTCCCGCTGGGGTTGCCTGTCGTGGTGACGCCCCCGGTGCAGCACTTGTACGACGCGGTCGATCAGATTCATCCGAACGATGCGCCGCTGCTTCTGTCGATTGACTATGCTCCCGCGACGCTTCCCGAACTCGAGCCGATGGCGATGGCCATTCTGCGCCACGCGTTCGAGCGCGACGTCAATGTCGCCGTCATGACGCTTCACCCGGCCGGCTACGGCCTGGCGGAGC
>CAZNHF010000355.1:0-1724 GCA_964572375.1 uncultured bacterium
CGTACCGGGGGAACTGCTGGAGGTCCACGTTTCCGGAGGCAGCAGGTGGGTCGGTAGGGCTCTGAAGAACGCCCGCCTCCCGAAAAGGGCGATCGTGGCCGCCGTCGTGCGCGGAGACGTCGCCGGCATCGGAACAGGCGACACAGTACTGCAGGAGGGCGACCGGCTCATCGTTTTCGCGCCTCTGGGCGTCGCCTCGAAGCTTGAATCGGCGTTCCGTAAATGAGACCCCGTCCCGTTCTGCATCTCATTTCCTACGTGCTCGCGTTCATTGCCATCGGCGAAGGTGTGTCCTGGCTGATCGCGTGGCACGCCGGGGATCCCGCATCGGCCCAGTCGGCGCTCGCCATGAGCTGCGGGATCGTCCTTCTGATCGCTCTCCTGATGTGGGCATCGACACGCGGCCCCATCAACCTGTCCAAACGCGACGGGTTCGCCATTGTCACATTCGGATGGATCGCAGCGGCCATCGCGGGAGCCTTCCCCTATCTTCTCTCGGGTGTCATACCGCACCCCGTGTCGGCCCTCTTCGAAACGATGTCCGGATTCACGACGACCGGGGCCTCCGTACTGTCCGGTCTCGAGTACGTTCCGCGCGGGATCCTGTTCTGGCGTGGCATGACGCAGTGGCTGGGCGGCATGGGAGTGCTGGTCCTGTGCATCGCCATTCTGCCCTTTCTTGGGGTAGGCGGTATGCAGATCTACCGCGCCGAGATACCGGGTCCTTCCAAGGACCGTCTCGCGCCGCGTATCGCATCCACGGCCAAGCTTCTCTGGGGACTCTACGTCCTGCTGAGCATCAGCCAGATCGTCTTGCTCATGGTCGGTGGCATGGACTGGTACGATGCTTCCTGCCACACATTTGCCACGATGTCCACGGGCGGTTTCTCCACGCGAACCGCGAGCATCGCCGCCTTCGACAGCGCCTACATCGAGATCGTGACAATCGTCTTCATGTTCCTCGCGGGAGCCAATTTCGCGCTCCACTACCGCGCCCTGCGAGGAAAGCCACAATCGTTCGTACGTGATCCGGAGTTTCGCTTCTACACCGTGTTGTGGCTCGGCAGCTGTCTTCTCCTCAGTCTCAATATCTGGGGGGAAGTCTATGAAGGGGCTTGGGCGGCCCTGCGGGCGGGTTTCTTCCAGGGCACATCGATCATGACCACCACCGGCTTCGTCACGCAGGACTTCAACATGTGGCCAAGTGCGTCGCGGTTGCTGCTGGTTCTGCTGATGTTTGTTGGAGGATGCGGCGGATCAACAGGCGGCGGCATCAAGGTCGTACGCTTTCTCGTGATCCTGAAGAAGATCGCACGGGAGCTCGGGCGTGCCATGCACCCGCGCACCATCATAACAATCAAGCTCGGGCGTCAGTCCCTGGAGGAAAGCGCTGTCTCTAATATCTCCACCTTCTTCATCATCTTCGTGGCGATCTTCGCTGTCGCCTCCCTCGCCATGACGTTCTACACGCCCGACATAGTGACGGCCGCATCCTCGGTTGCGGCCACGCTTGGCAACATCGGTCCGGGGCTGGGAGCGGTCGGCGCGACTGAGACATACGCGTCGATCCCGACCACCGGCAAGCTCATTCTGATCGCATGCATGCTGCTCGGTCGCCTGGAGCTGTACACCGTGCTGGTCCTGCTGCATCGCGGCTTCTGGAAGAAGTAGTCCGGTAGCTCGTTGGGCTCATAACCCAAAGGTCGCAGGTTCAAATCCTGCCC
>CAZNHF010000356.1:0-1720 GCA_964572375.1 uncultured bacterium
AAGGACGATGACATCCTGGCGATCCTCTAGGATCCTGCCAAGACGGGGAGTAGAGTGGTATGGCGAAGCAGATTGCATTCGATTCCACAGCACGCGATCACCTCCGCCGTGGCGTCGACAAGCTCGCGGACGCGGTCCGCGTGACGCTCGGCCCGAGAGGTCGGAACGTCGTGCTCGATAAGAAGTACGGGTCTCCCGTTATCACGAATGACGGCGTCACCATCGCGAAGGAGATCGACCTCGAGCATCCCTACGAGAACATGGGTGCGCAGATGCTCAAGGAGGTCGCCACGAAGACAGCCGACGTCGCCGGTGACGGTACGACGACGGCGATCGTCCTGGCACAGGCCATGGTCGCCGAGGGTCTCCGCAATGTGACCGCCGGTGCCAACCCGATGTACCTCAAGCGCGGTATCGAGAAGGCCGTCGACGCTGCGATGAAGGCCCTCAAGGACCTCTCCAAGGACGTCAAGGGTCGCAAGGAGATCGCTCAGATCGCGTCCGTCTCGTCGAACAACGATCCGGAGATCGGTGAACTTCTGGCCGATGCGATGGAGAAGGTCGGCCAGGACGGCGTCATCACGATCGAAGAGGCCAAGAGCATCGAGACATCGCTCGAGGTGGTCGAGGGCATGCAGTTCGACCGCGGCTATCTGTCGCCGTACTTCGTGACGGACGCCGAGCGGATGGAGGTCGTGCTCGACGACGCGTACATCCTCATTCACGACAAGAAGATCTCTGCGATGAAGGACCTCGTGCCGGTGCTCGAGAAGATCGCGCAGCTCGGCAGGCCGTTCCTCATCGTGTCCGAGGATGTCGAGGGCGAGGCTCTGGCGACGCTGGTCGTCAACAAGCTCCGCGGCACGATCAACGGAGCGGCCGTGAAGGCTCCAGGCTTCGGCGACCGCCGCAAGGCGATGCTCGAGGATGTGGCAACCGTGACCGGGGCCGTCGTCATCTCTGAGGAGAAGGGTCTCAAGCTCGAGAACGCGCAGCTCAGCGACCTGGGCCGCGCGAAGCGCGTCATCATCGACAAGGACTCGACGACGATCGTGGAGGGTGGCGGGAAGAAGGCCGACATCAAGGCTCGTATCGACCAGCTTCGCGCCGAGATCGAGCGGACGAAGTCCGACTACGACCGAGAGAAGCTCCAGGAGCGCCTGGCGAGGCTCGCCGGTGGTGTGGCCGTTATCAAGGTGGGCGCGCCGACCGAGACCTCGATGAAGGAGAAGAAGATGCGCGTCGAGGACGCGCTGCACGCCACGCGGGCCGCTGTCGAGGAAGGCATCGTGGTCGGCGGTGGTGTTGCGCTCCTTCGGACCACCGAGACGCTCAAGAAGATCAAAGAGAAGAACCGCGACGTGCAGACGGGTATCGACATCGTGATCAAGGCTCTCGAGTCCCCGATTCGCCAGATCGCGGCGAACGCGGGTGTCGAGGGTTCGATCGTTGTCGAGCGCATCCGCGAGAGCAAGTCCGACACGTTCGGCTACAATGCGGCAACGCAGGTGTATGAGGACCTTGTCAAGGCCGGCATCATCGACCCGACGAAGGTCGTCCGCTCCGCGCTTCAGAATGCTGCCAGTGTTGCGAGCCTCCTTCTGACGACCGAGGCGATCCTCACGGACAAGCCTGAGGACGACAAGAAGGGCTCGGCCATGCCGGGTGGGGACATGTACTAGGCCGAACGCGAAGCAGCGTCGCGCCGCGTCACAGCGGT
>CAZNHF010000357.1:0-1720 GCA_964572375.1 uncultured bacterium
AGCCCGGTCCACCTCGCTCGCGAACAGGACGTCGTCCGCGACGCTCAGCCGATAGAAGAGGTCGACCGGATCACCGTTGACCCGCATCGGCGTCCTGAACCGGAGCCCGTTCCCCTCCGCGGTCGCCAGAGTCTCCCGGTCGACACCGCGAGACAACAGCACCGGACGTCCCCACGCCTGTCCGAACGGCGCGAGCATGGTCAGCTCGGTCGCCGTCTTCCTGCTCGCGTCCGCGATGGCGAGTTCGGCGTCGACGCGACGGGGCACGGGAACCGGCGGATGCGCCTCCGCGTGCGCCTCCATCCGCGTGCGGAACTCGTCAAGCCGCGAACTTTCGATCGAGAACCCCGCCGCCCGCGGATGTCCTCCGTAGCCGAGGAAGATCTCACCCATCGACTGGAACGCCTCGACGATGTTGTACCCGGCCGGCCCTCTGGCCTCGCCGTGCGCCTCCCCGTTCTTCCGGACGACGAGCAGGCACGGCTTCCCGGTCTGCTCCGCGAGCCTCGACGTCGCGCTCCCCATGACCTCGATCGGGACCTCGCTTTCAACGATGAGCACCGGCGAGCCGTCCCCGAGCGCTTGCGCTGCCCGCTCGACGACCTTCCAGGCGCGGTTCGCCAGGCTTCGCCACTCCTGTCGCCTGGCCTCGAGCGAGCGCGCGAGCCTCGCAGCCTGCTCGAGATCCTCGGCAGCGAGCATCTCGTAGGCCTGGTTGTGTCCCTTCCCATCGGAGACCCGTCCGAAGATCGAGCCCAGAAGCTCCTGGACATCATCGTTCGAGATCTCGCGGTCCGAGAGCCCCGTCTCGTCAAGGAGCGCTCTCAGACCGGGGCGAACCGTGTCCGGCATCGTCCGCAGCCCTTCAACGACGATGACGCGGTTGTCGCCGGTGAGCGGAACCCTGTCAGCGATCGACCCGATCGCCGACAGCGCGATCGCCTCGTCCGACCAGCGCTCGCCGAGCCATGGCGCCCGCGGCGCGACCCGGCGGTGCGACAGCTCCTCGAGCAGATGGCCGGCCAGCCGCCACGAGAGACCCGCGCCCGCCATGTATCTGTATGGGTAGGAGGAGTCCGGCAGCTTCGCATTGATGATGGCGACCGCCTCCGGCAGCTCGGGAGGTATCTCATGGTGGTCGGTGACGATCACGTCGATGCCGAGAGAAGCCGCGTACGCGATGTTGTCGACCTCGCTCACGCACGAGTCGACGGTGATCAGGAGAGTCGCACCGGCGGCCGCCAGCCCGTCGAGCTCCACGGTGTTCAGGCCGTGTCCCTCTGTCCTGCGGTCGGGTATGTAGACACCGACATCGGCGCCCAGCTCCCCGAGCGCGTCGACCATAGCGATCGAGGCCGTCACACCATCCGCATCGTCGTGGCCGTGAACGACCATGCGCTCTTTGCCTTCGAGAGCCCGGTCCACGCGCGCGACCATCTTCTCAGCATCCGGGAGGAGCCGCACATCGGGCAGATCCCGCACGTTCGGCTCGAGGAGCTTCCGCGCCTCGTCCGCCGAGCCGACACCGCGGCGCACGAGCGTGGCCGCGGCGGCCTCTGTGAGGCCGGCCGACCCCACGATCCCGCGTACGAGATCCGGATCGGCCGACTCAATACTCCATCTGTAACGATCACCTTCAATGATCATCAAGAACCCTTTCCCAGCGTCTTTATCAAGCCGCTGAGAAGGTCGATCGGAACCGGGAATATGATCGTCGAGT
>CAZNHF010000358.1:0-1713 GCA_964572375.1 uncultured bacterium
CCAGCACGATCGTACTTGCCGGCATTCCTAGCGGCAATCCGTTCGAGCAGAGAAAGGATCGTCAGCGCGCGCCCCTCCTCCAAGCCTTGGCGATGGGAAAGCGGATCGACGAGATCGCGGAACTGCCTGCATCTGCCAGATACGCGTTCCTGAGGGCGATGATGCTTCGCTACCCGGTAGCTGCGTGGTTCGCTTCCGACTCGGAGCTTCTCGACTGGGCTGTCAAGACGGCCGGACTCCCCCGGGACGCGTCGGCGCGCCTGCGGCGGGTCGCTCGGCTGGCGCACCTCGTCTACTACAAGCCCTTCTTCCTCGGCATCAAATGGACACTTGCGGCTTTGGCGCTGGCCGCTGGGGTGCTCATCTTCAATGCCCCCCTATGATCTGCGGCGGCGCCCGTTGTGTTCGGAGTGATCGCTGCCAGACAATACATGGGCCTCTCAGATCGTGCAGACCGGGACGTGTACCTTGAGCACGAGGCGCCTCTGCATTGCCATGGCCGATTCGCGGTCTAGTATCGGAACGGTCCCGTAGTGACCGTGAGCCCGGACCTGCGCAATCTACGGTGGGCTCAGACTGCTCTGGAGTCTCAGTATGTACCCGGGCAGCGCATTCACGTAGAAGGCAGCGAAAGCGACCGTGAGCAGGATCACGCCCCGATTGATCCAGTGACTGGCTCTGGCTGTGATGAATCTGTCCTTCACTATCACCGTTGCCGCCGATCCCACTCCCACCAGCCACCAGACTGCAGATGGTGTGAAGACCAAGAGGTGAGTGTCCCACGGCAAGGCATCGCGAGATCCCAGCATGCTCGTGAAGATATTCTCGAACCTGCTCTTGATGTACTCGCCAACGATGCAGAGGAATAGGCACCACAGCCCCACCAGGACACTCCCACGACGGACCCACCCCGGGACGACGACCTCGAGTGGGCCGATACGGTACCGCCTGTCTGGTCTGTCGGCCAAGCGCTCAGAGGCTTCGAGTTGGCTGTTGGCGGCGCTGTCATCCATGGCTATCCCTGCAGAAGCATACACCACAACCCCCGCAGAGTCTCGCATTGCTCTCGAAGCGACCGTGTTCTCAGCACCCACCGGACCATCACCGTCTATTGTCTGCGGCCTCAAAGACACAGATGATTCCGCCTCTTGAGAACGGCTCGCCCGGCGGGTATCATGCAGGTACTCGGTGATGGCGGCACAAGACGGAGGGACGACATGGGTACGGGATCTGACAGGATACTCAAGGAAGCGCTCTTGCTCCCGCCGATAGAGCGCGCGGTGCTCGTGGATGATCTTTTTACCAGCCTCGACAAGCCGGATGAAGAGATCGATGCGGCCTGGCGGGAAGAGGTCGCAAATCGACTCGAGGCGTACCGTGCCGGAAAGATCAAGACTGTCCCCCTCGGAGAGATCCTGGCGAAGTACCGCGTGTCATGAACGTGCGTCTGTTCGAAGCCGCCCAGCACGAACTCGACGCGGCGATAGCCTATTGCAACGCTGAGCGCGCCAGCCTGGGCGGCGAGCTTCTCATCGAATTCCTGAACACCATCGAGCGCATCAAGACGTATCCGAACGGCTGGTCGCCGTTCCACCTCGGGACCCGCCGCTGTCGACTGCGGCGATTCCCCTATGGCGTCATCTATCTGGTGGCGAAGGATGAGATCGTGATCGCTGCATTCGCGCATCTTCATCGCAGGCCGGACTACTGGGT
>CAZNHF010000359.1:0-1689 GCA_964572375.1 uncultured bacterium
TCGATGCAGTCGTCGGTGATGAGCGAGAGGTAGGGGGCCGGCATGTGCTCGGCGTAGACGCTCTCGATGATGTCGTTACCGCAGAGCTTGATCTCGAGGAGGTGTCTCATCTGCGCCTCGAACGCGGCGAAGAGCCCGTTGAAGCCGCCGAATCCGCGCGGGTCGCCCGTCGCCGGACCAAGCCGCGTGGCGTTTCGCGGGTCTACGCCGTCGTTGAGCGCAAGTTCGAGGACCTTCGGCAGGTTGAAGTAGCCCGTGAGGATGTACGCCTCCTTGCCGAAGGCGCCCGCCTCGACGCACCCGCTCGTTCCGCCCTCGCGCGCGTCCTCGACCGACTTGCCCTGTCGGACCAGCTCGTCGACGACCCGGTCGCAGTTGAACACGGACGGGTAGCCGTATCCCTTTCGGATGACGCGGACGGCCTCCTTGAGGAACCGGTCCGGCGTCTTCGCTGATATCTGCACATTCTGGCTCGGCTGGAGGATGTGCATCTCCTCGATGACCTCGAGGAGCAGGAACGAAAGCTCGTTCGAGCCGTCGGTCCCGTCACGCAGAAGCCCTGCGAGGTTGATGTTGGCGAAGTCGGTGTACGTGCCGCTCTCGGCCGCCGTGACGCCGACCTTGGGCGGCGCCGGGTGGTTGTTGAACTTGACGAAGAAGCACTCGAGAAGCTCCTTCGCGCGGTCACGCGTGAGCAAACCGGTCGCGACCTCACGCTCGTAGAACGGCCAGAGGTGCTGGTCGAGGTGCCCCGGGCTGAACGCGTCCCAGCCGTTGAGCTCGGTGACGACGGCGAGGTGGGCGAACCAGTAGGTCTGGAGCGCCTCGTGGAACGTGCTCGGCGCGTGCGCGGGGACGCGACGGCAGACAGCCTCGATCGTTCTGAGCTCCCCGCGTCTCGTGGCGTCACGCTCGGCCGCGGCCATCTCGGCGGCGAGGTCGGCGTGGCGCTCAGCGAAGAGGATGACCGTGTCGGCCGCGATGTCCATCGCCGCGAGCTGCGCGCGCATGTGCTCGACGTCCGAGCCGGTTCGGGCGCCATCCGCGGACGTTCTCACCGCGTCTCGATCTGCGGGCGCTCTCTTTGCGCCGTCAGCGGCCGGTGTCGCATCAAGGGCGTCAAGCCGCCCGGCGATGCGGCGCTTGAGGTCGAGCATCCCCGTCGTGTAGAGCTTCCCGTCGGCGACGGTGTGACCGGGCGCGCGCTGCTCCATGAACTCAGTGAAGATCCCGGCTCTGTACGCGGCGTGCCACTCGGGCGGCAGCAGCTCGAAGAGCCGGTCGCGGAGGCTTCTGCCGCGCCAGTAGGGGATGACGTCCCGTTCGTAGATCGCGATGGTCTCGGGAGTGACGGCGTAGCTCGTCTTCTCGCGCGAGTTGAGGATCTCGAGATCGGAGACGCTGTGGCAGGTGAGCTCGGGGTAGGTCGGTACGGCCGCCGGTTCGGGGCCGCGCTCGCCGACGATGAGTTCGTCGCCTCCAAGGTAGATCGTCTTCTGTTCGCAGATGTGCCGGAACGCCATCGCGCGGAGAACGGGCGTCGGATACCTGCCGAGGTTGGCGCGGTAGAACTCTGTCAGAAGAAGTGCGCGCTCGGGCGAAATCGAAGGTTTCGCGGCGAGCGTCGCTGCCCGGAGTCTCTCGATTCTGTCAGTCATGGCATCCCGCCTCCAGGGCCCGCCTGCTCCC
>CAZNHF010000360.1:0-1663 GCA_964572375.1 uncultured bacterium
CGGCCGCTCCGGACGCTCCACTACCTGGGTATGGCGCTCTTCGGGATCGCGCTGGGCTGGGCCGTGTTCGCGCCGGTCGGCGTCGGGTTCACGGGAGGGGGCGACGTCCTTGGGATCATCGGGATCGTGCTCGCGGTCCTCTTTGCGTTCCAGGCGTCGGTCAATCTGAACGACATCTTCGATGAGGAGGCCGATCGGATCGTCGAGGCGCAGAGGCCGCTTGTGCGCGGCGCGCTGAAGCGTCGCGATGCGGCGCTCGCGGCCGGCGTGCTGGCGGGTGTCTCGTTGCTGGTGGCCCTCAACGTGAAGTACTCGACGTTCCTCTTCGTATTGCTTGCCTTGTTGCTCTCGCTGGCCTACTCCGCGCCGCCGCTTCGGCTCAAGCGGATTCCTCTGGTGTCGAACCTGAGCCTCGGGGTGATCTCGCTTCTGGTCTGCATGGCCGGGTTCTCGGCGTACGCTGAGGAGCGGACGTTCTCGCTCTTTCCGCCGCGGCTCGGGTGGGTCATCGTGCTCGCGTTCGGGCTGGGGTTCGCGGCGAAGGACCTGAAGGACCGGCTGGGCGACGGTGCCACCGGTGTCGTGACGCTGCCTGTGCTTCTGGGGGAGAAGCGTGGGCGTCTTGCCACGGCGGTCCTCGTGCTGCTCGGCTATCTGGCCGTGCCCGCGCTGCTGCCGTATCCGATGCTCATGGTCCCGGCAGTGCTCCTGGGTCTTGGCAGCGCGGCTGCCGTGATGCTGTGGCAACACGAGCATCTGGACCGTGTGCTTCTGGCCGTCTGCCTGCTCTTCACGCTGATGGTCGGTGTCGTCGTCGTGTTCGGAGTGAATGCGGTGATGCCGGGGAACATCCCGATCGTCGTGGCCAAGGCCGCGGAGACCCGCGGGCGGCAGGCCGAGGCGTGGAATGACTGGCCGAACGCCGGCGGGCACTACGCGGTCGCGGCGGACGTGTTCACCGATGACGCCACCGTCCAGGGTCGCGCCGGGAGCGCGTTTCTCCGGAGCGGGAACCCCGAGGCCGCGCTGCCGTATCTGCTGGCGGCCGTCGACCTGGACACGTCCCGGCCGGTCGCGCTCCAGGATCTCGCGTTGACGGAGTCCCGTCTCGGCAGACACGACGTTTCGAGGGATTTCATGAGCGATGCGGTGCGTCGGGGTATGCGACCACGCGTGTTTCTCTCGCTCCTGGGGGAGGAACTGGCCCGGCAACGCGAGCACCCGGCGGCGGCCGAAGCCTTCAGGCGCGCGCTCCGGGCCGGACAGCCGGACGTCCCGGCGCGTATGCGTCTGGCCGAGTCGCTTCTCGCGATGGGGATGGTGGAGGAGGCCCACGCCGAATTCAGCACGACCGTCGAGCGGAGGCCGTCGTCGCCGGAGGCGCACGACGCGCTCGGGAAGTTCTACAACGTTGTCCGGCAGCCGGTGCTTGCCGCCGAGCAGTTCGCCGAGGCGACGCGGCTCGATCCCGATGAGCCCGTCTTCTGGAACAACCTCGGAGTGGCACAGCGCGAGGCTGGTCGGCTCCTCGAGTCGCTCTCGGCGCTCGATACCGCCACAGAGCTTGCGCCCCGCATGATCGATCCGTACTACAACCGCGGCCAGGTCCTCGAGCGGATGGGGAGGGGTGAGGAGGCGCGGCGGCAGTACATGCTCGCGCTCG
>CAZNHF010000361.1:0-1661 GCA_964572375.1 uncultured bacterium
CAGGCGCTGGACACGACCTTCGAGGGATCGCCATTCGCAGCCATCGAGACCATCCTCCTGGGCGCGACCGGCGTCGATGATCCTGAGGACGACGCGCCCGTAACAGCGCTCCGGCTGTACCCGTGCGCGCCGAATCCGTTCAACCCGCGTACGGTCATTCACTACGACCTGCCGACAGAGACGCCCGTCCGGGTCGTGATCTACGATGCCGCTGGGCGGTACGTCACAACGCTGGTGGACGAGCCCGCGCAAGCGCCGGGCCGCCACGAAGCGATCTGGGACGGAAGGAGCGCGGGCGGTCAGAGCGTAGCTTCCGGGATCTACTTCTGCCGGATGGAGTCCGGCGACTTCCGGGAGGTCCGCAAGATGGCGCTGGTTCGGTAGCGGCTCCCGGTGGCGCATCTCTCGTGAGATCGGCTGGCGCCATGCGAGGCTGCGATCGAACTCCCGATGGTTCCAACCAGACACTTGGGTACAACAAGAAAGGCCCGCAATTGCGGGCCTTTCTTTGTTGGCATCCCCAACGGGATTCGAACCCGTGTTACCGCCGTGAAAGGGCGGAGTCCTAACCCCTAGACGATGGGGACGCATGTCGTGTCTCTGCGGATCGTCTCGCCGAGACCTGTGACCCTGTACTCAGCCGGAGGACTAGTCGTCAGCCCACTCCGGCATCGCATGCATGTAGTGCTCGGCGCGCTTCAGGGCGGTAGCCTCGTCGACCTTCTGCCACTTCATGATCCAGTGGGCCATGCCCTTCTTGATCTCATCGCTCGACTTGAGCGTGCCCTCGTCATCAGTGCAGTGCTTGCAGTACTGCTCCGAAAGGCCCTTCGCGTCAGGCGCGTTCAGCGGCATCCCGCACGAGGGACAGAAGCCTGAGGTCTCCATCTCCATTACGTCCTCCCCTTCCGGCCCTTCGCGGCCTGGCTCTGGTAGGCCGTGCTGGGCTCGAACCAGCGACTCCCTGCTTAAAAGGCAGGTGCTCTACCGACTGAGCTAACGGCCCGACCGATTGTTCTAGTCCGTTTTCAGGAGCACTCGCTGGAGCGCGGCAAGTCCGACACCGGGCTCGACCGTGTGGCCGAGCTTGGCCATCGCACGCTCGAGCGCACCGATGGCCATCGGAAGATCGCGCTCACGGATGCCGCCCATGTGGCCGATGCGGAATACGCGGCCAGAGAGGTCGAGCTGTCCACCGGCGACACGGACGCCGAAATTGTCATCGAGCGTTCTGACTATCTCGTTCGCATCGATGCCGTCCGGGCAGACCGCGACGGTCACGCCGTTCGCGGGATGCTCGGGCAGCACGCCGAAGCCCAGTGCGCTGACGGCCGCCCGCGTCGCCTCGCCCATTCTGGCGTGGCGCGCGTAGACCCCGTCCCAACCTTCTCTCTCCATCATCTCCAGCGCGACCTCGAGACCGTAGATGAGCGAGACCGCCGGTGTGAAGGGCGTCTGCCCCTTCTGCTGGAGCCGCTTCCAGGTCGTGGTGAAATCGAAGTAGTACTTCGGGAGGTCCGAATCGGTCACGAGTGACCAACCGTTCCCGTTGATCGCAACGAACGCGATACCCGGAGGCGTCATCAGCGCCTTCTGCGTCCCGGCAACGAGAACATCGACTCCCCAGTCGTCCATGCGGATCTCGTGGACGCCGACGCTCG
>CAZNHF010000362.1:0-1630 GCA_964572375.1 uncultured bacterium
ACGTCGTGTACTTGCTGCTCGTGAGACCCTCGAGCCCGAACGGCTCGCGGATGTGACCCACACGGAGATTGCCCAGGTGGTCGATCTGACGAAACTCCATGTATGCGTCCTTGAGTTTCACGTCGCCGCCGGAGAAGTCGTAGTCGATGAAGAACGCGAGACGCTCCGTCACCTCACCACTCATCTGGACGCGCGCGGTGCGAAACTCAGTACCACCAAGGAACGCGTCCTCGCTGAACGCCGTCTCGAGGGACTGCTCGAAGCTCCCCCACTCCATCCAGTCAACGAAGAGCCTTCCTCCGAACACGACGTGCTTGAGACCCAGGACCTCGCGGACCACGG
Organism: uncultured bacterium; assembly: GCA_964572375.1. Taxonomy (GTDB): domain Bacteria; phylum Joyebacterota; class Joyebacteria; order Joyebacterales; family Joyebacteraceae; genus JAPEKQ01. The sequence continues at coordinate 343 of CAZNHF010000362.1, forward strand.
ACTCGACCGAGTCGCCTTCCTCTATTTCGACGTCACGCGCGGTGGACGGCAGCGCGACCGCGACCAGAACAAAGAGCGCCGCCAGCGCGGCGGCGTGTGTGCTGCGGAACCTGTACATGGTGCCCCCCTCGCTAACATGACCCACCTGTCAGTTTTGATAGGAGAGAATAGCGCAGGGTATTCGGCGATGGAAGGACGAATGGAAGGACGAATGGAGGGACACTGCCGACCCGGTGCCGGGCCGTGGACGAGCCTCGGGTGCGGCCGGACAGACTGCCGGCTAGCCCTCGAAAATGGTCACGCGATTGCGCCCGCCCTGCTTGCTTCGGTAGAGCATCTTGTCCGCGCGCTCCAGGAGCGACTCGGGCGAGTCGCCGGGATGCGCGGTCGTTCCCCCGACCGAGAGGGTCACACCGACGTCGTGGCCATTCCGCGTGACCTTGGAACTGGCGACCAGCGCACGGAGCCGCTCGCCGATCACGCGAAGCTGACCGCGATCGACCTCTCGTACGACGGCGACGAACTCCTCTCCGCCCCAGCGACCGATCGCATCGAGCGGGCGGCAGTTGTGAAGAAGCGTGCGGCCGACGACGCGGAGCACCTCGTCGCCCGTGTCATGTCCGTACGAATCGTTGACGCTCTTGAAGTCGTCGATGTCGCCGAAGAGCACTCCGAACGGCTCTCCCAGACGCGCCATCTCCATGATGCGACTGGTGAGTTCGCGAACGACGTACCGGCGGTTCGGAAGCCGCGTCAGTTCGTCGAGCAGCGCCAGGTCCTCAAGGTGCTTGATGCGCTCGCGCGCCGCGAGCGTCGGCGAGTTGTCGGTGAACACCTGGATGATCCCTACGATCTCGCTCCCGGGGCCGTTGTTCCAGACCGGCGACACCTTCATGATGACCGGGATGCGGTGGCCGTCCCTGTGGTGGAGATAGACCTCCGCGGTCCGCTCCTCCCCGTCGTTCGCCGTACGCATCATCGGGCACATCGAATCGCACAGGGTGACACCGTCGTCATTGACGTGCACCAGGATGCCGTCCCGGCAGTGCTGTCCGACGACCTCGTCGCGCGAGTAGCCGGTCAGAACCTCAGCGGTCCGGTTCCAGTATATGATGCTCCGGTCAAGATCGGTGCAATAGACACCGTCTGAGAGGTTGTCGAGCATCGCCTCGAAGATATTCTCGCTACGCATCGTGTCCCCCACGCGTACGCACGAAGCCGCCCTCACGGCAACATTGTGCCGGGATACTTCTGCACAGAGCCACTTGGGAGCAATGTCCATGCCACT
>CAZNHF010000363.1:0-1620 GCA_964572375.1 uncultured bacterium
CGAATCCACTCCGGGCGGCGCTGAGCAGCGAGGTGGCCGAGAGGATCGACGAGGCGGTCAGGCACCTGCCCGAGAAGCAGAGAGCGGTCTTCACTCTGAAATTCTTCGAGGGGCTGAGTCACAGGGAGATCGCTGAAGTCGTCGGATGTTCAGAGGGAACGTCGAAGGCCAACTACTTTCACGCAATCAGGAAATTGAGGGTCATGCTGGAGGATCTGAGATAATGGACTGCGAGTTCATCAAGGATCAGCTGATCGAGTATCTCGACGGTGACCTTTCTCCGAAGGACGCCCGCGTACTCGAGGAGCACCTCGAGCAGTGCCCCGAGTGCACTTCTGAACTCGACGCGTTCGCGGGGGTCCGCGAGCTTCTCCTCGACGACGGCTATGTCGAGCCGTCTCCTTTCTACTGGACCCGATTCAACGCAAGACTGATGCAGCGTCTCCACCGTCCGTCGCTGCTTTCGTGGCATCCGGGAGCGACTCCGCGGCTCGTGCCCATCACCATTGCCGCGGCCGTTCTATTCGTCGTCGGCTTCACCGTCGGCGCCGGACATCTTCTCGGCGTCGGCTCCACCGGTGACGGTGATGTTGCCGGGGGAGGGTACGACCCCGTGATCTCGCTTGCGAGCAAGCAGCACGTGATGAGCGGCGAGGCCGTCATCGAGTTCGCCGCCTACTCCGATACGCTGCGACCGAGTTCGTTCGCCGAGCCGACCGAGGGTCCGCAGTTCATCCTGGCGCGCTCGGACCGCTCGCAGGCTGAGATGGAGGAGCGGTTGATGAGCGAGGGATACCGCGACTGATCCGAGTTGAGTCGAACGCAGGCTCCACAGCACGTTGATCCCAAGGCCCTGGCGCACGATGCGCCGGGGCCTTTTGGCCTTGTCATCAGGCGTGCCATTCTGCTATTAGTTCGCTCAGACGAGTTCAGGAGTCTTAGAGGATGTGAGCGAAGTCCACCCCCCACGCGGCGCCCCGCGCGCCGCGAGCGAGGAGGGAACCGTGAGAGCGACTGCTCTGGTCTGTATGCTTCTGATCGTTGCACTGGCGATCTCGGCGCAGGCCGATGTGACAACTTCGAATGTGCAGCCGGCCGGGGCGTCGGGATGGGAGCCCGTCATACGCACCGGAGGCTGTTCACTGACTGCCGCCGAGCGCGCGAATCTCGACCCGCGTCTCTCGAACAGGGGAGAGCCCGGCTCGCCGTCGAGCGAGCTGCGCGACCCGCCATGCGACCTCTTCTGTGAGGCCTGCTGGCTCTATGAGAACGAAGGTCCCACGGCGGACGAGTACGTCGACAGCTTCAACGGTGGATGCAACTCGAGCCCCGAAGTGTTCTGGTCGGTGCAGCCCGGGTATGGTCCTGTCACCATCTGCGGGCAGGGCGGCAACTACATAACCGGGGGCTCGGGCTATCGCGACACCGATTGGTACGAACTCACCTTCACCGTGCCGCGCGAGATAACGGTGACGTGCACCGCGGAGTTCCCCGTGCACCTCTACATCATCGACGGGAACATCGGTTGCTCGAACCCGACCGTCGTGGTGTGGGACGGGCAGCCCGAGTGCGTCGAGGCTTCCGTGACGTATGTCTGCACACCCGGCACGTGGTGGGTCT
>CAZNHF010000364.1:0-1620 GCA_964572375.1 uncultured bacterium
TGCCCAGGATGTCTTCGAGGAACTTCCGCACCGCGTACTGTCCGTGCCCGGTCCCCCAGCAACCCTCAAGCCCGTCGAAGTCAAATCCATCGAGTTCGGTCGCATTCCAGAATTCCACCTGGTTGGCGGCTACCTCGTCCTGCAGAATGATGTCGGAAAAAAAGACGCCGGCCTCGTCGACGAGTTTCGCCACTCTGCATCCGGCGTCGTGTGCGGCGGGTCGCGTGTCATAGGCCCCGCGCTCGCAGCCGAGCAGTTTCCACGGCGCGTTGTCCGAGATCCGTTTGTAGGCGATGAGTTCCTTGTTGATCTTTACGGAGTTCAGTTGCGTGGTGTGCCGGAAGAACGTCGGGTCGGAGACGGGGATTTCCGTCGCCGTTTCATCGATGGGCGCGGCAAGCTCGGCCGCGCCGGTGCAGGCCAGGCGCTCGTGTGGCACGGGCGTAACATACGGGTCCGGCGCGTTCCCGCCCCACGTTTTCTCCTTGGCCATGAGGAAGTTCGAGTACGTGTGCATGCCGATCATAACGCCCGCTTCACGCGCCTTCTCGACGCATCGTTTCACCCCGGCAATGCCGTTGGGGAAAAGGGTCTCCCTCAGGATTGGATTGCCGTTGGACCATAACGGGAAACGATGCTGTATCAGCCGGAAGCCGCCGCGCTGCGCGCACTCGAGCACGCGGTCGAAGTTGTCCTCCGAGAAGTCGCAGATGAGAAATGACTCCGTGGCCCGGGGCGAGATTTTGTTCCAGACGCCGTCGATCTCGGGGTGGGGCAGTCCCTCCGCCACTTCGATCTTGCCGATCGTCGTCAGAGCGTCCTTCTGCGGACAGCCGAACAGGGCGATCTTCGAGCCCGCAATGCCGCCGGCGTCGTATGCTGGCAAATCGATCGGGCCGTAGCTCTCCGTTTCCACTCGCCGGTCTTTGTTGCGGTAGGCGGTGTATGCCTGCAAGAGACTGCCGGCGTACGTCTCCTGCGCCGTGAAGCCCCGATGGTCGTCCTGCTTGTCGAGCCGTCCGCCAAGCGTCTTCAACGACAGTGCCTGAATGCCGAAGGCGAACTCCTCGTCGTCCCAGACCACTCCCACCGCATTGCCGACGTTCTTGTGAATGACAGTGTGTAAAGGCCCCCAGACGACCTGGTCGGCTTTGTCTTCCGGTGAGATTGAGATAATCTCGAAGCTCATGTACTCCGGCTTGACGGACACCTGTATCACCAGAGAGATTCCGCTCCCATCATATTCGAGAGCAAGGCGTTGCGCGGACTCGTCGTAACTCATGCGTGATGGGGCTTCGGTTTTGCCATCGACCACGACGCTGATGAGCGGCGTGAGGATATTGTCGCGGAACAGGTAGTCGTGGCCGTGACGCACGTCGCAGATTCCGGCCACGCCGGCCTTCTCGTCGAGCGAGATGCGCAGGCCGTCGGTGCTGAAGCTCGCCGCACCGTACGCCGTCGCCGATTCCGATAACTTGTCCTTGTTGCTCACGGTGTTCTCTCTCCTAATCCAATTCGGTTCCTGCACATCGACCCAACAGGTTAGCTCTCAACGTAGATGGTGCTTGAGAATGCTCGTCGGTCGTTTCCCCAAGCTCCCGCATGTCTGGGACTTACAAT
>CAZNHF010000365.1:0-1593 GCA_964572375.1 uncultured bacterium
ATTCCCCATGAGACTGAGCGACGCGTCACAACACACCCGTTGACATCAGACCTTCGTGGTAACATGGTAGGAGTAGTAAGTATTTGTGTGCGGACTATCCGGACACCTGTTCCGATCTGGCCTCCCTTCAGGTCTCTATGGGATCCATGCCCGGCAGACCATCTGCCTTCAGGAGACCAACATGAATGCCCTGCTGATATATCCCCGTTTCCCGGACACGTTCTGGGGTTTCAAACACGCGTTGAGACTGATCCGCAAGAAGGCCGGCCCTCCACCGCTTGGACTTCTGACGGTCGCCGCCATGCTCCCTGAGGACTGGAAGCTCCGTCTCGTCGACCTCAACGTCGCAGAGCTCTCTGGTGACGATCTGGATTGGGCCGACTGCGCCATGATCAGCGCCATGGTCGTGCAGCGCGATTCGACGCACGATGTCGTCTCCCGCTGCAAGAGCACCGGGCTGACCGTGATCGCAGGCGGACCGCTCTTCGCGAGCGAACACGGCGAGTTCGACGAGGTTGACCACTTCGTTCTCAACGAAGCAGAGATCACGCTGCCGCTCTTCCTCGAGGACCTTGCGCGAGGTGAGCCGAAGCGGATCTACAGCTCGCCGGAGTTCGCCGATCTCAGCAACACTCCCATCCCCCGCTGGGATCTTGTGAAGTCACGGCTCTACGCATCGAGGAGCATTCAGTACTCACGAGGTTGCCCCAACAACTGCGACTTCTGCAGCGTCACACAGCTCTTCGGTCATCGCCCTCGCGTGAAGAGCGCCGAACAGGTCGTGGCGGAGCTCGACAGTCTCTACGCCGCTGGTTGGAGGGGAACCGTCGGATTCGTCGACGACAACCTCATCGGAAACAGGAAGAGGCTCTACGAGGAACTCCTGCCGGCCCTGATCACGTGGCGCGAAGGCAAGTGGGGCATGGCCTTCAGCACGCAGGTGACTATCAATCTGGCGGATGACGACGAGTTGATGGATATGATGGTGCGGGCGGGGTTCGATACCGTCTTCATCGGCATCGAGAGCATGGACGAAGCGAACCTTGTCGCGTGCAACAAGAAGCAGAACGAACACCGCGACCTGCTCACCGACGTGCAGCGCATTCAGAAATCGGGTTTCCAGGTCCAGGGCGGCTTCATCGTCGGGTTCGATGGCGACACGCCGACAGTGTTCGGGCGGATGGCGTCGTTCATCCAGCGGAGCGGGATCGCGACCGCGATGGTCGGGATGCTCCAGGCCCCGGCCGGGACCTGTCTCTACGAACGGATGAGAAGCGAGGGGCGGATACGCGCAACCATGTCGGGAAGCAACACGGACGGGTCAACGAACATCATCCCGACCATGGGGCTCGAGCATCTGGAGCGGGGCTACAAGAACATGATGGCAGAGCTCTACGCACCGAGGAACTACTACGCCCGCCTCAAGACGTTCCTCAGGGAGTACAGGCCGAGGCCCGCCAGGGCGCGGCTTCGCGGATGGCACATCATGGCATTCCTGCGCGCCTTCTACTACCTGGGCATCGTCGGCAAGGAGCGGTTCCGCTACCAGGCACTGCTCGTCTGGACGCTCTTCCACAACCCGCGGGCCTTCCC
>CAZNHF010000366.1:0-1565 GCA_964572375.1 uncultured bacterium
TCTAGCACTTTCGGGCATCGCGCAAAGAGAGGGGCCGCATCGCGGCCCCTCTCTTCATGTGTCCTGCGGAATCGGAGGCGCCGCCGGGTTCGATCTGCCGCTCGCCCGCGCGCGGATCTGTGCCCTAGTCGCCCTCGTGCGGTCCTTCATCGTCCGGCGTTCCCTTGTGGCAGACTGCGCACGTCTCGAGCGTTCCCGCGGAACCCTGGAGCGCGATGTTCTGACGGTTGTCCCGCTCCTCCCGGGAGGGGAGGATGGCGTGCGGACTTCCGTGGCAGACTGCGCAGTAGAGCCCGTGGTGGCCCTTGTTGCCGTTGGAGTTGCGGTAGAGCGTCCCGGAGTCCTCTTCGTGGGCGTCTCCGTGACACGTTCCGCAGCGCGGCTCCTCGAGCCACGGTTCCCTGCCCTGAGCGACTGAGTTCGCAACCTGAGACACACCCCCGTGGCAGTCCTGGCAGACCATAGCGTACTCATCCGACATCACGCCTCTCAGGCATTCCGTGTCGGGTCCCGGGTGGCACTGATAGCAGTCGTTCGTCTCCTCAGCGTGCTTCCCGTGCAAGGCCAGCGAGAGGCTCGGGAGTTCGGGGTTGCCGTCCATTCCGAGCGCGTTGCTGCTGTGGCACTCGGCACAGAGAACCGGCCTGCTGCCCATCAGGTCCGTGTCGTGTTCCTCGTCGTGAAGGCGGAGGATCGCCTGGTCCACTGTCTCACGCCCCTGGGGCACGTGACAGTTCGAGCAGTTCATCTCGTTGCTGATCGGCACGACGATCTCGGTCGTCGCGATGATCTCGCCCCCGAAGTACGCATCGAGGCGGGCGAGCTGATACGGCTGTTCGGTCGTGACGTTGCTGTCATCGTACGGGGTCACCGGGACACCTGTGACCTCGAAGTGATCGCTGACCCAGGTCATGTCACCCGAGAGCCCGTTTCCCGTGAGACCGATGTCGTTCGCGGGGTTCACGCCGAAGAGCGCGCTCACGTGGGACCAAAAATCGGTCTTGCCGACAGAATACGTGTTGTTGAGGAGCGTGTACGTGACGGTGTAGCCCGTGTGCACGACCTGCGGGTCCTCACCGCGCTGGATGAGGACGGCCCAGATGTTGTTGTAAGGAGGGAGCACGGCGAGGTCGGCGAAGTTCCTGTTGGCGCAGTGCATGCCGAGGTCGTTCCATCCCACGAGGATGTGGTCGCCGAGGTTGGAGAGATCCGGCCCCGAAGGAGATGTCGAGCATCCGAATCCGAGGAACACGGCGACAGTGACCACTGCCACCACTGTGCTGACGATCACGGGCGTTCTGGTGAGCGGGTGCCTGTTCATGACATCCCTCCGTTCAAGGAGCGGGTGTGCAGTGCACAATCAGCACACTACTCCCGCAATCTGTCGACGTCAATCGCCGGCTCAGGCGTTGAACACCGATCGATGGCCGGGGGCGCGCGGCCGGGCCAAGAGCCATCTTCACAAAACGCTCGCCCACGGGTAGACTGAAGACTCACCCCGGAATCCTTTTGAAGAACAGGATGGCCCTATGGAACCGACTCGACACGACATCGACGAGCTCTGC
>CAZNHF010000367.1:0-1565 GCA_964572375.1 uncultured bacterium
GGTGGACCTGACTATTTCAACCGAACGTGTCGGTAGCGTAGTCATGCTCAGGGTTGACGAGGTGGTAGGCAAATAGTATCGCTTTGCGTGGAGAGCGTGAGCGTTCGACGTGCCCCCGGTCAGGGGCGGTTCACTCCGGGCCGTCTGTGCGGCGGTGTGGTGCTGCTGTCCTCTGGCCTACCAGCAGCATCAGGCCCTCCTCTACGCGCAGAGAGACTTTGTGGTAGGCGATCGCGGTACCATCGGGGAGCCCGAGGAGAATCGTGCCTCCGCCTCGTTCGGCCCGTTCCGTGAGAGCCTTCTCGGCCGCCTCTCTGGCCTCGGGATTCAGCGTCGGGCCTTCTTCACGTCGAAGACCGACCAGCACCTTCCCGGATGCCGCCACACGGACCTCTCCTTCCCGGGCGGCGGCCACAAGGAGGGCGCCGGCCACTTGCTCGACGAGCGACGTCTCCCGCTCGTACTCAACGGCGGGCAAGACGCCCATCATGCGCAGCACGCGGTCTACGCAGAGGAACGGGAGCGCAACGAGGCGAACGATCCAGCCAAGCAGCACCCCGAGCGGAAATGCGATGAGGAGCACGATCCAACTGCCGATCGCTGCAAACAGCCTACCGAGTCGGGAGGTAGGGTGGAACCGACCTGGAACGATGGCAGTGCGACAGGGCCGGAACGCTCGCTCATACCAGCGCAACGATCGACTGGAACAGAGTGTCCTTCGCGAGCGGAAGGCGCTTCGGGGCAGTCTGCGGCCGGCCAGCACCTCAGGGGGCATCTCGACGGGAGGCATGTCGGGTCCGTTCCGTTCCCACTATACCCCAGGGCAGGATCCACGTGGAGGATGCGGAGTGTCGCTCTTCGTCGAAAGCGTATCTCCGAGCCCGCGCGCTGTCGCTTCCTCCCCGAGAGTGACATTGTCGATCGGGGCCGCGCCTCCCCCGGCCCGTCCTACTCGGTCAGTTCTATCTCGTAGGCCTCGCACCACTCCCGGAGTTCCGTGTCCACGGCCTGCTTCTCGAACTCGTACCACTCATCGAGGAGCCCCCGCGACGCCACCAGGTCCTTGTATCGGCCGTAGGCTCCCCGCCGGCGAAACATGTCCTCCACGTGGGCGTAGTCGTCCGGCATGCGCGCCCCAACGAACCGGAAGACGAGTTCCCTGCCGAGGTCGAGATCGTTCTTGTGCGGGATCTGAACGACGTCCTTCGACTCCCATAGACTGTCCGGGATCTCATCGAGATCCCCGAGTTCCGAATGGTAGTAGATCTTCCCGGTGGACTTGTCCAGAACGGCCGTGTGCTCCTCGGGGCCCACGGAGCTGACGAAATCGAACGCCATCTGAATGTCGCGGCGGCTGACCTTCATGGCCCACCCCCATCCCGGATCGGGCGCCTGTCCTCACCGGAAATCAGACTGTATCCGCCACCGCGGCCTGTCAAGCGGACACGAATGATGTCGCTCCTGCACGAAGGTGACATCAACATCACGTCTCGAACTGCGACAGGTACTGTGTCAGTTGCTCTGTGGCTTCCTCAACGGTGCCGAACGTCCCATTCTCAGCTAGG
>CAZNHF010000368.1:0-1562 GCA_964572375.1 uncultured bacterium
TATTCCTCGATGATCCTGTCAGAGCGAAACGGCGCCCCGCACATGAAGCAGCTTCCCATCCAAAGGCTATAGGCCGCCACCACCATGTTCTCCGCCATCAGAATGGCGTCCTGCACCCCGAAGAGCAGCATGTTGAGATCGTGCGCTTTCGTTCGCCATCCGCGCTTCTCGAGAACGAGCTCCATGCGGTGCATGTCGATGCAGATGGTGAACAGAAGCGGCGCGTTCCACGGGATCCCCGAAGGTGGCGCGGTTGCAGGCGGCTCCGTGGGTGCTCCTGCCTCGGACTCGTCCGCGGCAGGCCCGCGCTTGAGCAGCACGCTCCCCAGCTGCGCCGCGAACGGCGCCTGCTGACCTGCGCGAACGACCGCCTCGATGACGTCGTCCCCGGGCATTCGCGTCTCGTACTTGCGAATAGACCTCCGCGCGAGCATCCCGTCGATCGTTGCGTTCATCTCAACTCCGTCTCCGTACCGTGCCCGTCTCCGTACCGTGCCCGTCTACGGACCCTGCCCGTCTACCACTGTCCCCGGTGCACGCGCTTCTCATCGTACTGCGTCCGCGCTTCCTTCGCCTCGGCCGGATGGCCGATCGAGAGGACGCTGATGGGAACGATGTCGTCCGGAACGCCGACGATGCTCCGCACGGCGTCCATCCGCTCCGGTGTCGGATGACACCCGAGCCACACACCGCCCAGACCCATCATCGACGCTGCGATGAGGATGTTCTCGGTTGCCGCGACGCCGTCCTGGTCCCAGTACTTCCGCGACTCCTTGGGGTCGCCGCAGACGACGATCGCCAGCGGCGCCTCAGCGAGCATCTTCCAGTACGGCGCGGAGTCAGCCAACGCGTCGAGCTTCGCGCGGTCGGTCACCGTGACGAAGTGCCACGGCTTGAGGTTGCTCCCCGACGGCGCCGACATCGCCGCGTCGAGCAGCATGCGAACGTCGGCGTCGGACACCGGCCTGTCCTCGTAGCTCCTGATGCTCCGTCTTGCGAGTATGGCTCCGATCACAGCGCATGCTCCTTCTCCGGGATCTCAATAACGATCTCGGCAACGTGCTCATCGTCTAGCGGGATCGCGAGAACGAGATGCGGCTTGCCGCCCAGCCGTTCGACGGCGCGCTCGAGGTGTCCTGTCTTGAACGCCGTCTGCACTGCGCACCCGGGGTGCGGCTCCGGCGAACCGGCGAACGCCTCGTGGCACTTCCGCCCCGCGTACTCGCTGAGGTTGCCAAACTCCTTCTGCATGGTCTCGTTGAACCAGACGATCTCCTGCTCGCGGTTGAGGACGGTGATGAAGCACGCCTCACAGTCCACGAGCGCGCGACTGAGCTGGCCAAAGAGCTGGGTCATCACTCTACCTCGTCCTTGAATTCGCGCCGGGGGGCGTCGCCCCACAGCCGCTCGAGCTGGTAGTAGTCTCTGCGTTCCACTTCGAAGACGTGCACGACGACGTCCACGTAGTCGAGCAGGATCCACTGCTTCGCCTCGTGCCCCTCGATGTGCCACACACGCTCGCCTTCGTCCCGAAGCCCGCGGCTGATGGCGTCTGCGATCGC
>CAZNHF010000369.1:0-1562 GCA_964572375.1 uncultured bacterium
CCTTGGATGCCGCTCATCTGATGATCGACCACATCGATGGGAAACGGGCGGACCTGGGTCTTTCGGGGCCGATGTACGAAGTTCCCTACGCGCCCGGTTGCGCCGAGGGGAAGTCGGTGCCTGGCGCAGTGAATTGACGACCGGAGAGGAAGCCGGCAGTCCAACGAAAGGTAATCCATCCAATGACTCGAGAGAAGACGGGCAGCGACGAAGACGACCGCAGGAAAGCGAAGGAGCGCCTTTCCGGACGCATGCGCAACATCACGCACAAGATCCTCGTGCTTTCGGGCAAGGGAGGTGTGGGCAAATCGACAATAGCCGTGAACCTAGCCGCCGCTCTGCGGGAAGAGGGCAAGCGCGTGGGCCTTCTCGATGTCGATGTTCACGGCCCCAGCGTCCCTACGCTCCTTGGCCTGACGAGCGCCTCCGCACCTGTGGCAACGAACGCCGAGGGAGAACTCGGCTTGCGTCCCGTGGATGCCAACGGAATGCAGGTGATGTCCATCGCATTTCTCCTTCGAAGCAGGGGAGAGCCGGTGATCTGGCGCGGGCCCATGAAGCATGGCGTGATAGCGCAGCTCCTCGGCGACACAGAGTGGGGCGAGCTCGACTACCTCGTGATCGACTCCCCGCCCGGCACGGGCGACGAACCACTCTCGGTCTGCCAGCTCATCCCCGACGCCGACGGTGCCGTGGTCGTGACGACGCCACAGGACGTGTCCGTAGCCGACGTGCGCAGGTCAGTCGGGTTCTGTAGGCAACTCGGGATGAAGGTGCTCGGCATCGTCGAGAACATGTCGGGTTTCGTATGCCCGAAGTGCGGCGAGCGGGTGGACGTTTTCAAGAGCGGCGGCGGACGGCTCCTTGCGGCGGAGATGGACGTGCCGTTCCTCGGGGCCGTACCGCTCGATCCGGCCATCGTCGGGGCTTCCGATGACGGAAGGCCGTTCGTGACGCAACTCAAGGGGACTGCTACGGCGGACGCCTTCTCCACCATAGTGCAGACACTGCTTCAGGATGGCGGGCAGCCACGCGACACGGCGCGCGCCGCCCAAAGCGGCTGCCGGACGCCCGGCAACGGCCCTCCGTGCGAAGACTGAGAGCAAGACAATGGAGACATCAGCACACGTCTTCGGGCCGGTCCCGTCGCGCCGGTTGGGGCGATCGCTGGGTGTGGATCTCGTTCCGCTCAAGACGTGCAGCTATGACTGCATCTACTGTCAGCTCGGGCGCACGAGGAACAAGACGGTCGAACGGCACGAGTACGTTCCGCTGCGGGATGTTCTCGACGAGGTTAGGTGCAGACTCCAGGAAGGGATCCCGCCCGACTACGTCGCGCTCTCTGGCTCCGGCGAGCCGACGCTTCACTCCCGGATCGGAGATGTGATCGCTGGAATCAAGGAACTGACCGACATCCCGATCGCGGTGCTCACGAACGGATCACTCCTCTGGAACGACGAGGTCGTCGATGCGCTCGCACAGGCCGACGTGATCCTCCCGTCACTCGACGTCGGCGATGCGGCCCTCTTCCAGCACGTGAACAGGCCGCATGGTTCGATCTC
>CAZNHF010000370.1:0-1557 GCA_964572375.1 uncultured bacterium
CCATCATGTCGTTGTAGTCGGCGTAGGCCTCGTAGAGTTCCAGCTGCGTGAACTCGGGACTATGCGTCCGATCCATCCCCTCGTTGCGGAAGTCCTTGCCGATCTCGAAGACGCGCTCGAATCCGCCGACGATGAGACGCTTCAGATAGAGTTCGTCCGCGATCCTCAGATAGAGCGTGAGGTCGAGCGCGTGATGATGCGTCTCGAACGGCTCCGCGAATGCGCCACCGTAGAGCGGCTGCAGGATCGGTGTTTCCACCTCCATGTAGCCACGCTCCTCGAGGAACTCGCGGGCGGTGCGAAGCACGAGGCTTCTGCCGATGAAAACCGCGCGCACCTCCTCGTTCGCGATCAGATCGAGGTACCGCTGGCGATAGCGCTGCTCTTTGTCCTTGAGCCCGTGGAATTTCTCGGGCAACGGAAGGAGCGCCTTCGCGAGCAGCGTGACACTTGCAGCCTTGACGCTCGCCTCACCGGCCCGTGTGCGGAACACCTCACCCCTCACCCCGACGATGTCGCCTACGTCCATGAGCTTCCAGGCCGCGAACGCTTCATCGCCGATCACGTCCTGCCGCACGTAGAGCTGGATCCGACCGCTCCCGTCCATGAGGTCGGCGAACCCCGCCTTGCCGTGCCCGCGCACCGCGGTCAGACGGCCTGCGACGATAACCTCCGTGTTCTCGAGTTCATCGAAGCTCTCGTGGATCTCCGCCGCGACGTGCGTGCGCTCGAACCGTCGCGGGTACGGTTCGATACCCATCGCGCGAAGCTCCTCGAGGTTCTGGCGCATCTGCGCGCCGTGGACTGTATCCTCGGGCTTCTCCACTCGTCCTCCCCTCAGACGGCCGGACAGGCGCGTCTGACGATCTCTCAGGTTGCACGACTCCAGGTTCACTTATAGCACCGCGGACGGTGCTCCGCAACGTCAACAGCTTGCCACACGGTGCACCAGTGTGCCGAATACAGCTGTCGGCTGCGCCGACAGCTTGGCATTCGGCCAAGCCTGACGGCTGCCGACGGCAGCCGTCAGGCCGTGGACTTCAGATACGCCTCGATGAACGGGTCCAGCGCCCCGTCGAGCACCGCGTTGACGTCCGAGGTCTCGACCCCGGTCCTGTTGTCCTTGACAAGCTGGTACGGATGGACAACGTACGAGCGAATCTGACTGCCCCAGGCGATCTCGAGCTTCTTACTCTCGGCCTCCTGCTGCTTCTTCCGGCGCTCCTCCTCATGGAGTGCGTAGATCCGGGCCCTGAGGACCTTCATGGCGTTCTCGCGGTTGCGGAACTGCGACCGCTCACTCTGGCACGAGACAACGATGCCCGTCGGCTCGTGCGTCAGCCGAACGGCGGTGGAGCTCTTGTTGACGTGCTGCCCTCCGGGCCCGCTCGCGCGGAACACGTCCATCCGCACATCCGCGTCACTGATCTCGACCTCGATCGTGTCGTCCACCTCAGGGTAGGCCTCCATCGAGGCGAATGAGGTGTGTCGACGGTGAGCCGCGTCGAACGGAGAGAGCCGGACCAACCTGTGCACACCGATCTCGGCCCTCAGATA
>CAZNHF010000371.1:0-1552 GCA_964572375.1 uncultured bacterium
GAGGGCTACCACGACATCGACATCTTCTTCGCGGAGCGTCACACGGTCGATTCGGGGTTCCAGCTGAACTTCTTCTCGGACTTCGAGTCTGAGCCACCGCCCGTGCCCGAGCCGAGCACGTTCCTTCTGCTCGCCAGCGGCCTTGGCGGTCTTGCGTTCCTGAGGAAGCGCGGGAAGTAGGGGGCGGGAGTCCCGTCTTCCTGATATCGATGGCATGAGCCCGGCCCCTTCGGGGGTCGGGCTTTCTTGTTGTCTCCTGTCGGCACGCGTGCCCCGGTGAGCGGACCTTCGTGACACGGCACCGGGCACGAGCCGCCGGTGGCGCTGGCGCGCGGGGCTCGGTCGTGCTATCCTATAGATGCTGACCCCCGGCGCTGCCCCTTGCTTGAAGGAGGGGGACCATGTCACGTCGCCCGCCCCGAGGCCGGGTCTGCGTTTCTGCAGGCCGCGTTCGCGTTCATCCGCCCGCTTTCTGCGTTTTGTCTTGACATCGTCCGTCACGGCGTAGATGTATAGTGTCTGAAGCCGCAGCGGCAACATCACTGCCATGGACCACGAGCTTGCAGGAGGCGGCGCCATTCTAATTCGTACGAAGGACGGGGTCGTACCCGTCACCGATATTGAGCAGGCCATCACGGAGCTCACACACGTCCGCTCGGTGGGCATCGTGACGGATGAGCGGGGAGGCATCGAGGAGGTGCACGTCGTGGCAAGCGACGAGCACCCCGCGAAGCAGGTCGCGAGAGATGTTGGCTCGCTGCTGCTGGCGAGGCTCGGGATTCCCCTGGACCACAGAAAGATCAGTGTCGCGCAGGTCTCGGCCGATGCACCGCTTGAGGAGCCGGCGGACGAGGCGGGGGAGATTCCCGTATCGGACGTGGAGAGTTCCGATGTGGTAGTGGTGGAGTCACCGGCGGCGGAAGAGCACGTTGTGCAGGTCGCGCCGCCTTGTGCTAGATCGGGCGCTCACCTTCAGCCCGCGGAGAAGCGCATTCGGTTTCTGGGTGTGAGCGTCAAGCAGGCGCAGGATGTGGCAGAGGTTCGCGTCGAGCTTTCAATGGATGGGCTCGAGAGCGTGGCCCTCGTACGGGGCGCCGATACGCCGGCATCGCTTCTCAGGACGGTCGCAGAGGCGGTGCTTGAAGCGACGCAGCAGTTCTTCGAGGCGAACGGGATCTTCACGGTGCACGGTGTGGAGATCTGTCATGCGGGCGGAGTGCCCGTGATGATCACGAACATCTGTCACGTGTCGGAGCGCAGCGAGAAGCAGCTCATCGGTGCGTGCGCCGTCGGGGGAGACCCGCCGCTGGCGGCAGCGCTCGCGACGCTCGATGCGATCAATAGATATCTCAGGCGTCTTCGGAGGAAGGTGCCAATGGAATACGAAATCGGGCCGGCATCGGACTAGACCAGCGTAGTACTAGCGGAGCGAATCACACCTCATAGCGAAGCGTTCCCCTTTTGCTCCCGGGGAGTTCCGGCGCCCGAGGCCAGAGGCGAGAGTCCGGACCCGGGGGTAGCTGACGCATGAAGGAGGTGGGATTATGTTCCT
>CAZNHF010000372.1:0-1545 GCA_964572375.1 uncultured bacterium
GCGGCGCGTACACGATCGAGGGCGACCTCGAGGTGAACCACTACGACGTCTACGTCCTCAAGTTCGGGTACATCACCGAGTACCAGGACGTCTTCGTTCAGTACGGCGCGAACGACCAGGACTTCTATATGGAGTTCGCTCCGAGCGGCGTCGTTTCGGGTACGGTGACTCAGATCGGGACGGGCATGCCTCTCGAGGCGACCGTCAAGTTCTACCGCGCCGACGACATGTCGCTCTACGCTGAGACGACGAGCGACCCGGTGACGGGTCAGTACTCGCAGACGCTTCCGTACTTCAACTACACGATGAACGTCCGCGCCTACCACCACATCCCGGTGACCATGGGGATCACGGTGGACGAGGCGACGGAGATGTTCAACTTCCAGCTCGAAGAGACGCTGGCGAACATCCTGATCCTCAACGACACGGTTGCGGCTCGCCAGGAACTCGTCAAGATGGACAAGAGCGGGACCGTCATCGATGTCTGGAACGGCATTGAGGACGCGCGCTCGGCGTCGGAGTTCGAGGCCGACCTGATCGACCTTGGTTACGACGTGACGGTCGAGACGTCGACGTCGAGTGATCCGCTGACGTGGATGAACTACGATTTCATCATCCACACGAGCGGTTCGAACACCGAGCCGATCCTCGACGCGACGTACCGCGCGAACCTCGAGAGCTATGTCGCCGGCGGCGGCAAGCTGCTCATTGAGGGTGGCGAGCTGGCGTACGACGCGACGAGCTACCTCGGCTACCCGACGTTCGCGGCGAACGTTCTGCACGCGAGCGACTGGGAGCATGATGAGAGCGGGACGAGCATCACGGTGTACGATGCGGCACACCCGGTGACGACGCTCCCGAACGCGCTCGGCAGCATCACGATCAGCTACAGCGGTTACGGCGACCAGGACAGCTACATTCCGACGGCCGATGCGGACATCGTGATGGGCTGGTCGAGCTACGGGACGCTTCCGAGCGTGCTGGTGTATGACGACACGCCTGATCCTGCGAGCGGTCAGATCGTGTTCTACTCGTTCAACTATGCGGCCGCGAACGCCGCGGGCCGGAAGGATCTTCTCGAGAACAGCGTGATCTACCTGACCACGCTCGAGAGCGCTCCGACCGGCGCGATCAGCGGTATCGTGACGCTCCAGGGTGAGATCGACCACACGGGCGTTCTGGTGACGGCGAGCCCCGGCGGCGCGACGGCCTACACGAACAAGGAAGGCTACTACTCGATCCCGGCGATGTACGCCGGTACGTACGCCGTGACGGCAACGAAGGCGGATTGGTCGAGGGGCGTCGAGACGGGTGTCGTGGTGTACGAGGGTACGATCACGTCACGCGTGGACTTTCTTCTGACGCCGACGACGACGTACGAGTACTGCGAGAGCCCGGCTCTTCCGATCCCGGACTCGACGCCGGCCGGTGTGTCCACGTACCTGACGTTCCCTGACGATGTGGAGATCAGTGGTGTCGAGATCTCAGTCAACATCACCCACACGTACATCGGCGACCTTGTCGTTGAATTGGCCTCGCCGGGAG
>CAZNHF010000373.1:0-1541 GCA_964572375.1 uncultured bacterium
CGCAGGTCGCGCGGCGACACGATAAGAACGTTGGAGTGCCCCCCGGAATGTGATCCAGGGGCAGTGAGAGTCTCCGCGTTAGACTGAAGCCGTTTTGGCTTCACAGGAGAAGGAGGCTCTGAAGGATGAAGAGGAAGCGACACACACCCGAGCAGATCATACGCAAGCTGCGGGACTCCGAGGCGCTGATGGCTGGCGGTCAGGGCATCGCCGAGGTATGCCAGAGGCTGGAGGTGAGCGAGGCGACCTTCCACCGGTGGCGCCACCAGTACGGCGGCATGAAGGCGGAGGAGATGAAGCGCTTGAGGGAGCTGGAGCAGGAGAACGGCCGGCTCAAGAGGATCGTGGCGGACCTGGAGTTGGACAAGGCGATCCTGAAGGAAGTCATGGAGGGAAACTACTGAGCCCGGCCCGGAAGAGGCGAGCGGTCGAGGGCGTCCAGGAGGAGTTGGACGTTTCCGAGCGCCGGGCATGCACGACAGTAGGTCAGCCACGGAGCACGCAGAGGTACGAGGCCCGCCAGAGCGTCGAGGAACAGAAGCTGGTGGCCCGGATGCTGGAGCTGGTGCGATCGCATCCGCGCTACGGGTACCGGCGGATCTGGGCGCTCTTGCGTCGTGAGGGCTGGGAGGTGAACAGGAAGCGGATCCATCGCCTGTGGCGTCGAGAGGGCCTGAGAGTGCCCGGGAAGGCAAAGAAGAAGAGACGGCTGGGCACGAGCGAGAACGCGTGCTCGCGTTGCAGGCCCGAGAGGAAGGACCACGTGTGGGCGTGGGACTTCATCCATGACCGCACCACGAGCGGCGGCGCTCTGAAGTGGCTGACGGTGGTCGACGAGTTCACGCGCGAATGCCTGACGCTCCAGACGGACCGCAGCATCCGCTCCGAGGACGTCAAGGACGAGTTGATCCGGCTCTTCCGGGAGCGCGGCGTGCCGGAGCACGTCCGGTCGGACAACGGCCCGGAGTTCATCGCGAAGGAGCTCAAGCGATGGATGGAGGATGCGTCGGTGGGCCCACTGTATGTGGAGCCGGGCTCGCCGTGGGAGAACGGCTACGCGGAGGCGTTCAACAGCCGGCTACGAGATGAGCTGCTGAACGTGGAGGAGTTCGGCAGCGTACGCGAGGCGAAGGCGTTGGCGGGGTGGTACAAGCAGGACTACAATGAGCACCGACCGCACGGATCGCTGGGGTATCGGACCCCGGCCGAGTTCGCGCTCGCGTGTTCTGCTCCGGGGCTCGGTTCCCTCGCCCCTGCGCAGAACACGCGCTCACCCAGGGAAGCTCTCATAGCACCTGGCACATAAGATGGGGGCACACCAGAAGGTCATCGGCGCGTGCTGGACTGGCGTGTGGGCGACAGTGAGAGCGAACAGACGTGGAGCGAGATGTTCCGGAGCCTGAAGGACCGGGGCCTGAAGGGAGTGGAGTTGGTGGTCAGCGACGCGCACGCGGGGATCGTGGCGGCGGTTCGGCGTCACTTCCAAGGGGTGGCCTGGCAGCGGTGCCGGGTGCACTTGAAGCGGGAACTGTGCGGGAAGG
>CAZNHF010000374.1:0-1532 GCA_964572375.1 uncultured bacterium
GGGCAGCCGGCACAGCCGGCCTCCATCGCGGACGCGCACGCGGTGGTGGCAGCGCCGTCGCATGCCTCGACCACGGCCTCTTCCGCCGTCGACGATGCGCTCCAGAGTGCATACCCGCCGACAGCCGCGCCGATCACGATGAGGATCGTCAGAACGGCAGTTCTCACCATCTTGTCCTCCTGCGTTGTGGGACAGCGGCCCGGTATCGGACCGCCGCCCGGATGGTCATCTCACTGTGTACGATATGGCTATTGTAACCAGGCCGTGAGTATTCGTCAAGAATTGGTTCTCACGCTGTGACCGGTACCACGCGCCCTGAGGGCCTGGCACGCCACAGCGCTACCCGAGGATCTCGGTGAGGTCTTCGCCGGCCGTCTTGATGGGCCGGATGTCGAAGCTCTCCACGAGGATATTGAGCACGTTGGGGGAGATGAAGGCTGGAAGCGTTGGCCCCAACCGGATCCCCTTGATGCCCAGGTGGAGAAGGGACAGCAGGATCGCCACCGCCTTCTGCTCGTACCACGAGAGGACGAACGAGAGCGGGAGTTCGTTGACGCCGCATCCAAAGGCGTCGGCGAGCGCGCTTGCGATCTTCACGGCCGAGTACGCATCGTTGCACTGGCCGATGTCGAGGAGTCTCGGGATGCCTCCGATGTCACCGAGTTCCATCTTGTTGAAGCGGTACTTGCCGCACGCGAGCGTGAGGATGACGCAGTCGTCAGGGACCTGCTCGACGAACTCCGTGTAGTAGTTGCGGCCGCTCTTCGCGCCGTCGCAACCTCCGACGAGGAAGAAGTGTCGGATCTTCTTGGCCTTGACGGCGTCGATGACCGCGCCGGCTACACCCATCACGGCGTTGTGTCCGAAGCCGACCGTGATCGTCTTCTCCGGCGCGTCCTCTGTGAACCCCGGTGCTTCGAGGGCCGCACGGATGACGGGGGAGAAGTCGCCGTCGGCGATGTGTGTGACGCCGGGCCATGCGACGAGACCCGCCGTGAAGATACGACCCTTGTATGTCTCCCGCGGCTTCTGGATGCAGTTCGTCGTCATCAGAATGGCGCCGGGGAATTCGTCGAACTCCCTGGCCTGATCCTGCCACGCGCCGCCGTAGTTCCCGACCAGATGCGCGTACTTCTTCAGCTCCGGGTATGCGAGCGTCGGGAGCATCTCGCCATGCGTGTAGACGTTGATGTTCTTGCCGGCCGTCTGCTCGAGGAGCATCGCGAGGTCCTTGAGATCGTGGCCGGACACGAGGATCGCCTTGCCCTTGATCGGCGTCACGCGGACCGTCGTCGGCTCGGGATGTCCGTACGTGCTCGTGTTGGCGGTATCCAGGATCTCCATGGCGCGGAGATTCAGTTCACCGATCCGAAGCGCCCATGCAGTGAGTTCTTCAGCGGTGGCGTCGTCGCGCGTGAGGACATCCAGCGCCTCGTGGAAGCTCGCGTAAATGCCGTCATCGTCGTGGCCGAGGACATGAGCGTGATCGACGTAGGCAGCCGCGCCCTTGAGGCCGTAGGTGATGATCTCCT
>CAZNHF010000375.1:0-1531 GCA_964572375.1 uncultured bacterium
CAACACCTATGTCTGGCAGCGTGTCGACCCGGATACGCTGGCAACATATGCGGTGACCGAGTGGGATATCATCTACTTCGACGGCAGCGCCGAGCAGGTCTACACGGATGACAATCTGACGTTCGATCCGAGCGCGGGCGACAAGGCCGTGAATGACGTGAACCCGTCCATCCATGAGACATACGTAACGTGGGAGCACTTCGACACGAACAAGGGCGTCGATGACGACGGCTTGGCGATCCCGGATGATTGGGACATCTACTACAGGCGCACGTCCTGGGCCGAAAGCAGCACGCGGAATATCTCGGATGGCGATGAGGACAACCTGCGTGACGACCTGGCCCCGGACAGCTACAGCAGCCGCGCCGTGTTCCACGCGAACGACGGGAACGACTTTGAGATCTTCTTCTATGACGGCTACGTGACCACCCAGCTGACCAACAACAACGTGGATGACATGAACCCCTCGCTCTACAACTGGGACGTTGCCTTTACGCGAGGCGAGTGGGATGAAGTTGCGCCAAGTGTCTGGGAATGGACGTCTGGCGAGATCTACCTCTACGAGGATACTACAGGCACGTCCAAGCTGGTAGACCTTGGGGCCCTTGGCGATGGGAACATTGACGCGTATCCAGATCTCTACGAGGGCGGCGTGGCCTGGCAGCGCGATCCGTATGGTCTGCAGCGCATCATGTGGCGCCCGCCGTCGGCCTACCTGGGCGCGGACACGATCACGGCGGACAACGTGCAGTTTGCACAGATCGGCGATCAGGGCACGGAGCGCGGCGTGGAGATCCGCGAGATGACGATCACCAACGCCGACGTGGGCACAATCTTCCTCGGCCAGTTCGATGTGAACGACCGCATCTGGGCCCGCGATGTCTACAACATCACGCAATCCGAGAACAACGACCGATACTTCATCGATGGCGAGATTCGGGTGCATCGAATCGGTCGCCAGGGCGCCGACGGCGGCACGATCACCGTCGGGCGCGGGGGCATTGGGCCGACGGCGCTGATTGAGTCTGATACGGACATCGGCACCCTCGTCGATTCCGACGGAATCCGGACGGCCGGCCTGGTGATCAATAACCATGCGTACTCCTACTACAATGCCGGCCGGCTGATCCTCGACATCTGGCAGACGAACATCACGAGTCGCTACAACATGCGCGTGACGTTCACGACGGGAAGCGATATCGTGGACGGCAGCGCAGGGACCGACCCGACCGACTGGAGTGCTACCATCCATGGCGAGACCATCGGCGCGGGAAGCATGATCGCGGGCCCCGACGGCCGCTTCTACGAGGTCGCCGCTGTTCTGAGCGACACGCAGATCCGGCTGACAGAGCCCTACTACGGTGGAGACATTACCACGGATCGGACTCGCATCTCCACGATCATCGGCGATGCGGCTGCCACCGCGCAGTGGAGCGGGAACGAGGACAAGATTGTGGACCGGCTCGTCTACGTCACACGGGATTGGGGCTACTACCGTGTCAAGAGCGTCGACACCGGCACCGGTGTCCTG
>CAZNHF010000376.1:0-1518 GCA_964572375.1 uncultured bacterium
AGGGCGCCATGATGGCGCTGACGACGGCCGAGGAATCAAGCTCACACCCCGTTGCCCTCGCCGCGTCGCGGTCCACGAGCGTCATGGAGACGCTCGCGAACGACACCTCCGCGCCCGTGGGCACGTCAGTCTCGCCGCTGACCGCCTCGCCGCTCACAAACGTGCCGTTCCTGCTCCCGAGGTCGACGACCGTGATACGCGTCCCGTCCACGACGATGCGCGCATGGTTGCGCGAAACGGACGAGTGCCCGATCTGGATCTCCGACTCGGAAGAGCGCCCGACGGTCTGCTCGCCTTCGCGGAGAACGTGCACGACACGCTCGGCCCCCGACTGCTCGACAAGTGCGTATGACATGTCCCGCCCCCGATGCGCCGTCTCATCCGATGGCGCGTTCGCCGCATAGCCCCGCGGCGCGTTCGCCGCATAGCCCCGCGGCGCGTTCGCCGCATAGCCCAGCGGCGCGTTCGCCGCATAGCCCAGCGGCGCGTCTACTGCGCGTACTGAAGTTGATAGAGGGTGTGGTAGTAGCCCCGCTTCGCCAGGAGTTCCTGGTGAGTCCCGACCTCGCGGATGCGCCCCTTGTGCATCACGATGATCTTGTCCGCGTGCTGGATCGTCGACAATCTGTGCGCGATCACGATCGACGTGCGTCCCTCCATCAACCGCACGAGCGCCTCCTGAATGAGCGCCTCGGTCTCGGTGTCGATATTGGAGGTCGCCTCGTCGAGAATGAGGATCTTCGGATCGAATGCGAGCGCGCGTGCAAAGGCCAGAAGCTGCCGTTGTCCGGTCGAGAGTGTCGCTCCGCGCTCGCGCACCTCTTCGTCGTATCCGCCGGGGAGCTTCTCGATGAAGCGGTCGGCATTGACGTGCCGCGCCACTTCTCTGAGGCGGTCATCGCCGATCGACTCGTTCCCGAGGCGGATGTTGCCCTTGATGTCGCCGGCGAAGACGAACACGTCCTGCATCACAAGCCCGATGTGCGAACGGAGCTCCGCCTTCGTGAGTTCGCGTATGTCCGTGCCGTCCAGTGTGATCTTCCCGCTCTGAATATCGTAGAACCGCTCGATGAGACTGATGATCGACGTCTTGCCGGCGCCCGTCGCGCCGACGATCGCCACCGTCTCCCCCGGCTCGACCGTGAAGGAGACGTTTCGAAGCACCGGCTCTCCCTCGACGTATGCGAAACAAACATCGTCGAAAGCGATCCGGCCCTCGATCTTCGCAAGCGAAGCGGGTTCATCCGGCTCCGGGATGATCTGATCGTTGTCGAGCAGAAGGAAGAGCCGCTCGGACGACGCCATCGCCTGCTGCATCGTGCCGTACTGCTCCGCCAGATTTCGAAGCGGCCGGAAGAACATCTGGACGTACGAGAGGAAGGCCACGAGCGTTCCCAGCGAAAGCGTGCTCTGGACGACCTTGCCGCCGCCGTACCAGATGACGAGTCCGATTGCGATCGCGCTCGCGAGCTCCATGACCGGCATGAACATCGCGAACGTCTTCACCTGCTTCATCGC
>CAZNHF010000377.1:0-1512 GCA_964572375.1 uncultured bacterium
GGAAGAAGAGCGTCGTCGTCACCTTGACGATGCGCCCCTCATCGGCCAGCAGCTTTACGAGCGCGTCGAACTGGTCGTCCTTGAGCGTCCCTTCAAGCTCGTGTCGGACGTCCTCCCGAAGATCGCCGAGCGCCGGCGGCGAGACATCGTCCTCTTCGAGGAACCGCTCGATGAGCTCGGCCATCCTCTGCTGAGGTGGCGTGAGCTTCATCTCCGCGCTCCCCCACCGGACGAGGTCCTTCCTGCGCGAGACGGCTCCCGCCTCGCCGAGTTCACCAAGCGCGGCGTCCATGAGCGCGCGGTCGAATCCCCTCCCGAGCTTTCCGCGAAGTTCCTCTCCCGACATCCCCCACTCCAACGGCGCCCGCTTCGAGAATCCGGTCAGCTCAGACTGGATGCGGCCCGCCAGCTCATCCCACCGCTCGCGCGTCACGTAGCGACCGGCGGTCTTCCGCACGCGCCCCTCCTCGATGAGGCGCTCAACCTCGCCGGCCACGTCATCCTCGACAAGACCCGCAAGCTCCTTCACTCGAACGCCGTCCATCCCTCCGTCGCCGATGACCTTGAGAAGAACGTCCTCGCTCCCCCCGGTCTCGAGCACGCCGAGCGACTCGAGGACGTCGGCCCTCATCCTCTGGTGCCGCGCAGGCGACGGATCGATGATGCGGCCGCCGCCGATCGTATGCATCGGCGAATACGACCGGATGACGAACAGGTCGTCCTTCTCTGCGACAAGCGGCTTCTCGAGCCGAAGCTGGACGAGCGCGTTGTGTGATGGCTCCAGTTCCTCGCTCTCGAGGAGCACGACGCGGGCGAGGACCTCGGCGGTGCCGACGTGGAGATGCACGCGAGTCCTGTTCTTCAGAGGCTTCACGCCCGCGACGAGCCGGAGCCGTGCGTCGATCATGTGTGTGGAATGGAGCACCGCGGGAGTCCCTACGGTGTCACCGCGCTCGACGTCGTCCTTCGACACGCCGTGGAGACCGAGCGCCGTCCGCTGACCGGCCTCCGCGCGCTCGACCGGCTCGTCGTGCACGTGCACGCTCCGGATGCGCACCGGCTTCCGTGCGGGATAGACCTCGAGGTGGTCGCCCGGACTCACGTGGCCGGACCAGAGCGTTCCGGTCACGACAGTGCCGTGACCCTCGAGCGTGAAGACGCGGTCGATCGGCAGCCTCGCCGGCCCGCTCGCCACTCGCTCCTCGACGCCACGGGCGAGTTCGGCGAGCTTCTCGACCAGAGCGTCTATGCCATCGCGTGTAACCGCCGAAACGGGGATGATCGGCGCGCCCTCGAGGACGGTTCCCTCCACGAGCGTCTCGGCATCCTCACGCGCCAGCTCGAGTTCCTCCGGCTCGGCGAGATCGGACTTCGTGAGCGCGATGACGCCCGCCTTCACGCCGAGCAGGTCGATGATGTCCATGTGCTCTCGCGTCTGCGGCATCACGCCCTCGTCTGCCGCGACAACGAGCAGCACGAGGTCCACGCCCGCGGCGCCCGCGAGCATGGTCT